>LJUR01000077.1 GCA_001304105.1 Deltaproteobacteria bacterium SM23_61 | reverse complement strand
CCAGACAACCCGGCAAAAATCAAGTTGACCAGCATCCCCAACCCGATCACGAGACCCAGGTAAGGATTCCCTTGCCACAGCCAGGCGATCCCAGCGGTCACGACGCCGATCACCCCTCCGTTGATCGCTCCGATTCCACCCTCTTTCAGGATCAGGTGGCGGACTTTTCCCCTGGGTATTTCCCGCATGACCAGGCCGCGCATGACGACAGCCAGGGACTGGGCCCCTGCATTCCCTCCCTGACCTGCAACCACGGGCAGAAATACCGCCAGGATCGTGAGCTTGGCGATCATATCCTCAAACAAAGCCACCACCGCTGCCGCGAGAAACGCAGTGGCCAGATTCACGTGGAGCCATGGGAGGCGTTTTTTCAAGGAAAAACCCATGGGCGAGAAAGTTCTCTCGTCGGCACCCGCTCCGAACATCCGCTGAAGATCTTCGGTGACCTCCTCCTGAATACCCTGGAGTAACTGCTCGGCCTTGATGATCCCCAGGATTCGATTCTGGCTGTCCACGACGGGGGCGGCGAAATATCGTCTTTTGGAAAGCTCATTGGCCGCTTCTTCCCTGTCCACAAAGCAATGGAGAGAAAAAACCTCTTTCCGCATGACCTTCTCTAGACTTTCATCCGGATCGGCGAGCATTAAATCCCGCATATTCATTACACCGGCAAGATGTCCCTCATCATCAATGACATAGGCATAGGAGGCAGGAAACCTTTTCTTGGCCAGGGAACGGATTTTTTCGACGGCCTCGCCCACACGGATATCTTTGTGAAAAGAGAGGAAATGGGTTGACATGATCTGCCCGATGCTGTCCTCCGGGTAGGTTAACGCCTCCTGGATCCGCGATTTCAGCCTGTCGGGGATATGCTGTAAAAAACGTTCGCGGGCATCATCGGGAAGATGCATAAAAATCGTGGCGGCGAACTGCGGCTCCAGGGACGAGGAGATGGCCTTAAAAAGCTCGGGATCCGCATCCTTTAGCAAAGCCGACGCATAGCTCACCTGCAAATGCCGGATGGCCTGGACGGCCAGGGAAACCGGCAATGCTTTGAGCACCTCAACCGCGTCATCTTCTGCCATCCTCTCCAATCCATGCGTGGCTCCGATAACGTCCCGTTCAAAATAATTTTGAACCAGAGGTAAAAGCGGGCTGCTTTCTGCCACCAGGCGCCTCCTTTCCGGCTGCTCTTCCGTACCTCTCCATCCCTAAAAAGAAACCTTCGTTTCCTCCTCGGGCCGCGAACCTGGATCGGAATGCTTCCATGTTGCCTCGGCCCGGCGCCGATTCTGTCACGTCCCATTCCTCCCCGGGAGCAAATGTCCTACTCAACTTTTTCGAAAAGAGGACACGCGCACGCTCGCCGAGGGGTTGAACATCATTCACCTAAGAACCCCAGGGTCGCTGCGGAAAATTAGCCCGTTTCCATGAAATATGGCCATTACAGGCTCTGCAGAAATTGCAGCAAGGCGGCGTTGAAGGCCTCAGGCTGCTCGACGTTAGAAAGATGGCGAGCCGACGGCAAGACAACCAGCTTGGAACCCTGGATGCGCTCGTTCATGGCCTGGGACGCGGCAACAGGAGTTCCCTGATCGTCTTCCCCCACCACGATCAGCGTGGCAATCTTGATTTCAGCAAGACGATTCAAATAATTGACCCTGCGAATTGCCTCGGCGCAGCCGATATAGCCCTGCGGAGACGTTGCCAGGAACTGTTCCCGGATTTGGACCGCCATCGGCGATTTCTTTTGCCAAAAGGAAGGAGTAAACCAGCGCTCCATTGTCGCTTCCACCAGAGCCGCCATGCCTTGGTTCCGCGCGGCAGCGATGCGCTCATCCCACAGCGGCTGGGATTCCTCCGGGACGACCGAGCCGGTGTCACAGAGAGCCAGGCTCCGAAGACGACGCGCATGGTTCAGCGCCAGGCATTGTCCGATCATGCCTCCCATGGACAGGCCGATCCAGTGCACCGTATCGATCCGCAACGCATCCAGCAGGCCGATCGCGTCCTCTCCGAGCATTTCCAAGGAATAGGCTCCCCGCGTCACCTCGGTCCCGCCATGCCCCCGGGTATCATAGCGGAGAACCTGGAAACGGGGTTCAAGTGCGGCCATCTGAGGATCCCACATGTGCAGACTGGCGCTCAAGGAATGGCTCAAGACCACAACCGGCCCTTCCTTTTTACCCGAAATTTCATAATGAATCTGAATGCCATTGGCCTTCACAATCATGCTTCACCTCCGCCAAGAATGGAATTAATCTTTAGTTTATATCGTGGCCCTCCAGAGAATCAAATCTTTTTCTCCCCGGGGGGAGCCGTTTTTCAATCCCGGTAAAAGCGAATCCCCTTTCCGATCCAGCCAGCAAAATAATGATCCGATGCGAACCGATGAAAGAACAACCGCTTCATTATGTCCCGCCAGGGGCGGGATGCGCCCCCTGGGCCCCTCCCGAATCCCCCTCAGCCTTGGCAACGAGCATACCGGGCGATGGAAAATCGACGGAAATTACCCACTCCATTGCGAGAAGATCCTTATAATATATGGATCATCTCCAAATTCGTTGATCTAATTTTTCATGAAAGCCTGCCAAGGGCCCGGAAGGAAAGTCAGATTGCGCGGCAAGCATCGGCGGGAGACCCGCTTTCCAGGAACCCCCTGCCGGTCTTCCGCAATGCGCAGCGGGGGCGGGATCCGTGAGCCTCGAAGAAATAATCGACTCCCCCGCCACCGGTTGAAAGAGATAGCTGCCTCATGATTGCAAGCAAGATGAATTTCCTTCCGGGGCCATGAAATCACAGGACATTCTGAAAAAAACAGCCCTTTGGCTTTCAACGAATTTGGAGATGAACCTAAAATATAAACCCCCAAGGAAATGCGCCCGGATTGTGCCTGCCCGGAGCCTATTCTGCTATCATCATTTCCAATGCGTTCAAATGCATGCGGGGTCCCTGGTGCAGGTTTACAGAATCTTCTGGGGACCCTTTTTTTCCGAAACAAAAATGACTAGCATCGCGGTGGCCGCGAGCCATGAGAGGGCCAAAAAGTCCCAGGCCATCCGATAAGAGCCGGTGAGATCAACGATATGCCCGAACAGGGGGGGGAATAAGATGATGCCCAGAAAGGTGATCGTCAGCATGAGACCCGTGGTCAGGCCGATGGATTCTTTTTCCACCAACTCCCCGATCAAACCATAGAGAACGCCGTGGAATCCGATGGCCGTGGAGCCCAGAAGACCGACGATAAGGATCAGCAGCAGTTCCGATTCTTGGGCGGAAACCCGCCCCAGGAAAAGCAATTGGGCGATGGCAATTCCTCCGATGAGAACGAGAACAGGTTTTCTCCTTCCCCTCCATAGAAAATCGCTGACCGACCCCCAGCCGATCCGGCCGGTCGTCCCCCCGATTTGGGCAATGGCCAAATAAAACCCGGCCAGGACCGAGGTGAAAAGCAGCTGACTTTTTAGAAAAAGGACCAGGTGCGTAACGATGGACAGCTGCGCGCCGGCGGTGAAGATGCCCAGGATGGACAGGGCCATGATGCTTCGGTTGGCTAAAATTTTTCGGAAGGGCTCCCAATGGATTTTTGGACCCTCCTTCGATGACCTGACATGGGCCGGCAGTCCGCGCCATACGAAGACGATAAACACCATTTCCGCCAACCCCACAAAGACGAGGGAAAGACGCCAACCGAATGCCAAAGCCATGGCGGGAAGGAGCGAAGCGGCCAGGATGCCGCCCAGCGGAACCCCCATCTGTTTGGTCCCCATGGCCGTGGCCCGCCCCTGCTGGGGAAACCAATTCACCACCGCACGGGTGGTGGCGGGATTTGCACTGCTGTATCCTATGCCGGCCAAAAGAAGAAAGAGGCCTCCGAGAAAAAAGGAATGGATGATCGCGAACCCGATGATGAAAATTCCCTGGACGGCCAGCCCCAGAGCCAGAACCCGCCTTTCTCCCAGAAGATCGCTCATCCACCCCGCTGGAATGGAGGCGGCAACGACACCGGTGTAAAAAAAGGAGGTCAGCATGCCTACCTGGGCGTATGTCAGGTGCAATTCATCCCGCAGAAACGGAGTGATGGGGGGAATGCTCAAATTGCAAAACGCCGCCACGGTGTGGGCTAGCGTGAGGACCACCAGGATGGACTTCCAGGAAGGATGGCCGGTTTTCGTTTCCATCGACAAGCTTTTCCCTTCCCACTGGTGTGCAAAAAAATTTAGGCTCTTCTCCCAATCGAGTGGGTGGAAAGAGTACCGGAAGTTTCTCCGCCCAGGGGGTGCGTCCCGTACCTGGCGGGACAGAATCAGCGGGAACCATCGGGATTCCGGAGCGATCGCTTGGGCTCCGCAAGGCACCCGTCCCCGATCCCCTTGCGGAAAACCGAATCCCCTTTCCGATCCAGCCAGCAAAATAATGATCCGACGCGAACCGATGAAAGAACAACCGCTTCATTATGTCCCGCCAGGGGCGGGATGCGCCCCCTGGGCCCCTCCCGAATCCCCCTTCGCCTGGGCAACGAGCATACCGGGCGATGGAAAATCGACGGAAATGACCCACTCAATTGGAAGAAGACCCAAAATTTAAGGCAGGCGGATCTCTCGGACCTTTTTCGCGATCTCGGCGATATGCAGGGGGGTCGAACCGCAACAGCCCGAAACGATGCGCGCTCCCGCCCGGACCCAGTCTCCCACATGGGCGGCGAACGATTCGGGACTGGCGGCATAATGCTCCCGGCCATCTTTCATCTCCGGTGCACCCGCATTCGGCTTGGCAATGAGCGGCCGATCGCAATGGGCCTTCAACGATCGGAGCACATCCGTTTCCTCGTCGAGGCTGAGGCCACCGCAGTTGGCGCCAATGACATCCGCCCCTTCGGATTCCAGCCTTTTGGCCGCCTCCTCCGGGCTGACACCCATCACGGTCCGGTACCCCTTGGCCGCAGGATTGAAAGCCAGCGATGCAATCACCGGGAGATTTGCCCGGGATTTGGCCGCCCGGAGGGCCAGAACGGCTTCTTCCAAATCAAACATGGTGAGGATATAAATGATTTCTGCTCCCCCCGTGGCGATTGCCCGGGCCTGATCGCCGTAAGCCTCGAGTACCTCCTCGGGGTCCATGTCTCCGAGAGGCTTAAGAATCCTGCCCGTGGGCCCAATATTTGCGGAGATAAACCTTCCCGGCGGCTTCACCGCCTTTATGATGGCGATCACTTTATGGTTCAGTTCCTCCATTTTTTCCGCCAAACCGAACTTGGCCAGGGTGATCCGGTTCAGGGAAGAGGTCGCTGCCGATACAATATGGCATCCCACCCGGTAGTAATTTTCAACCAGATCCCGGTAGGTCTCCGGATGGTCCGCGATCCACTGGCTCACACATCCGCCGAGGTTGGCTCCTTCACCGGCCAGCATGGTGGACATGGCCCCGCTCATGACCAGGACCTCTTCTCTCATCCTCTGTAAGAAAGGATGATTCATGTTCACTCCCGCTCATTGCCTTTTTTCCCGGCGGAAGCAAGAGAATCTGCTCCCCGGTCTGAACCCGGGACCGACCCGCCGCCCGGGCCAATATCTTTTCCCAAAGCGTCAGCCCCTTATTCCTGTCTCCGGGCTCCGGAGGTTTCTTACAGAAGCCTCGTCAGATCCGCCGCCTTTTTTACGGCTTCCAGGTTGAAGACGAGGTCGATGGTCTTCTCCATCTCGTTTCTTTTCTGGATTCCCCTGACACACTGCCGATATTTATCCTTGATCTCCTCGGGCGTGAGAGGGTTTTGGGGCGTTCCCTTGGCCTCATCCACGGTTTTGGAAAATTCTCTTCCGTCCTTCAGCAATACTTTCACGGTGGTGGAGGGATTTCCAGAATTTTCGATCGTTGCCAGGTCAGGACGAATCTCAAACCGCACCTTGCGGATGAGTTCCTGAACGGTTGGATGCTGGACTTTCTGGTCCTTAAAGTGCGGGAGTCCGACTTTTCTTTCGAGCAGCGCCAGGGCCATGCAAAATTCCATGCTGAACTTGCCCTCCAGGGCGGTCTGGGGGCGCGAATGGATGAGCATGGTCGGCGTGGTGTAGCTTCCCTGGCAGACGATCGATTCGACGTCCTGGGGGCGAATATCGTTCACCTGCACCAGGTCCAGCATGGCGTCGATTCCCGGATGGGTTCGAGCGCAACTGGGAAACCTCTTGAGTCCCACGCCGGGAGAAAGAATATCATAGGGCCGGCCGAGCCGTTCCGTGATTTTCGCCAGGTTGTATTTTTCCGGGCCGGAAAATGCCCGGGCATAGCCTTGCTTTCCCTCGACGATGTCCGGATCTGCGGTAAAGCCTTTTTGGGCAAGCTTGGCGGCGATGACCCCGTTCTTGGCCGCGTTTCCCGCGTGGAAGGGCTTGGTCATCGTCCCGAAATTCTGGCGCAGCCCCGAAGCTTCTGAGGCGGCAATCCCCAGGGCGTGGCGGGCTTTTCCGGCGGAAAGCCTGAGAAGCTTGGCCGCAGCCGCGGCGGCTCCCACGACGCCCAGAACGGCCGTTGGATGCCAGCCGTTCTCGAAGAGATGGGGATTGAGGCCCGCTCCCAGCTTGGCTTCCACCTCAAACCCGACGAGGTAGGCTGCGAGAACCGCCTTGCCCGATGCCTGGATTTCCTCCCCCACGGCTAAAACTGCGGGAAGGACGGGCACGGTAGGATGTCCGCGCATCGTACGATTGATGTCGTCGAAATCCAGCGCATGGCCGAAGGCGCCGTTGGCCAAGGCCGCCAGGGGAGAGGAGGTCTTGAACTTTCTCCCCCATACGGTCGCTTGGGCGCGTCCTCCCATATCGCCCAGGAGCGCAACCATCTTCAAGGCCAAGGGGTCCCTGGAACCCGCCAGGGAAACTCCCAGGCAATCAAGGATGGCCTGCTTCCCCAATTCTACCGCTTCCGGGGGAATCTTTCCCAGGTCCGTATCAACGATGAACTCCGCCAATGCCTTCGTCGCTTCCATCGTTTGCACCTCACGGTTAAATCTTGAAGCGTCTTTCTTGCTTATCCCCGTGTTTTCACGATTCCTTTTTTCCGCAGGTCCTCTATTTTCTCCGGGGAATATCCCAGAATGCCCGACAGGATTTCCCGAGTGTGTTCCCCAATAAGGGGAGGACGGACGAAGGTTGTAACCGGAGTGCCGTCCATCTTCAAGGGATTCCCGAGAATCTTTATTTTTTGTCGGTCGGCGCTCTCGATCTCCAGGACCATGTCCCGGGAAAGAACCTGGGGGTCGGACAGGACGCGGTCCATGGTATTGATGGCCCCTGCGGGGACCCCGGCTTTATGGATTTTTTCCAGCCACTCATCCCCCGGGGCAGTCTGGAGGTGGCTTTCCATCATGGAAGTCAGGATGGATTTGTTTTCCAGGCGAGCCACCCGGGTGGCAAAGCGGGGATCTTCGGCCCACTCGGGCTTGCCGATGGCCGCGCAGAGCAGCCTGAAGTGGTTGTCCTGGTGGGCGACGATGACGATATAGATATCCTTGGTCTTGAAAGCCTGATAGGGAACGAGGGACTGGTGCCCAGAGCCGATGGGCTCAGGAATTTTCCCGGAGTGGAAGTAATACTGGGCCACGTAAGTCAGGTAATAGACTTGGGTGTCCAGCAGAGAGACCTCGATCCGTTGGCCCTTCCCCGTTTTTTCCCGGGCAATGTATGCGGCCAGAACTCCGTGAACCGCCAGCATTCCCCCCATCAGGTCTCCAATGGGGACGCCGGCGCGAACCGGGGCGCCTCCCGGCTCTCCGGTGATGGACATTCCACCGCTCATGGCCTGGACGATGAGGTCATAGCCCGGCCGGTCACGGTAAGGGCCGGTATGCCCGTAGGTCGAGATGGAGCAACAGATAATCCTCGGGTTAAACTTTTTCAAGTGCTCATAGTCGATCTGCAGACGCTCCAGAACCCCGGGACGGTAATTGTCATAGACCACGTCCACATGTCCGACCAAATCGTAGAGAACTTTCTGTCCTTCCGGATTTTTCAGGTCGATCACGAGGCTTTTTTTGTTGCGGTTGATCGACCAAAAATAGGCGCTGTCTTCACCGTAAAAGTAGGGAGGGCCCTCGCGGGTTTCATCCCCCCTGGGGGGTTCCACCTTGATGATTTCGGCCCCCAGGTCACCCAAGAGCATGGAGCCGGAAGGCCCGGCGAGCATCATGCTCAGATCGACGACCCGCATTCCTTTCAAGGGCAGGTTTGGGCTTTGGGTTTTTTCGTTCGCCATCGTCTTCATGTCTCCTTCCAAGGTGGGAATTCGGATCCCCTCGCCCCGCCCTCTTCCCCGATTCGGGGGAAAGAGGAAGGGGAAGGGTCCCTTATGTGGCATTTCACTTCCTCTACAGAGTCGGAATTTTTTCCGCCTTAGGCGGATTCGCGCCCTGAACACCGAAATACAAAATCGTTTTGTCTCTTGTCAAGGGAAAAATAAATCTTAATAAACCTTATTATCTGATGAGGAGTTTTACCGTCGCCCAAAGGGAGGAGCGTTTTTCAAAGCGAAACGCTTATGCCTTTGGACATGAAAAGCGATACAGCATGCCTTTCCTTGGCTGGGCCGCAGGGAAATCAAATCATTGGGAGGTCAAGGGGCTTTTTTATCCTTTGGGTTGTTGGGTAATTTGACTACCAAGGGACTTATTCCTTCATCGCCGGCCATCACTTCGTGGAGTTCACCGGGATGGAACACGGCGATGTCCCCCTCGGCAACATCGAATATTTCCGACCCGCACCTGATCCGCGCCTTTTTGGGAAAAAACATGAATTCGACGACTTCTTCATGGTAATGACCACCCACTTTCCCCCGGGGAGGGATCTGGGGTCGGAAAAAACCCACGCTCGATACGTCTTGGCTTAACTGAACTTCAGCCAAAATACCGAGTTGGTAACCTTCTCGGGGTTGCAGGATCGCTTCCTTTGCTCTATAAATCTTCATCGTTCGAGCTTATCCTCCTTGCCTTGATTACCGCTTGAAAGCCATGAGCTCAATCTCGGACCTCTCACTTTTTCATCCAATTCGAAAGAAGTTTTTCGGGGAATGGAAGTCCCCGAAGGCATTTTCGGAAAAGCCGATGGGGATCGAAACTTTCCAAAATTTAAGTTATTATGCCAAGGATGCCTTCGGGCTGCAAGGGCAAATTTCCCCGTCGACGCCCTCCCCCTGCGCACTTTTTTATGCCCGCACGGGGGATTTTTCTTCGAAAAACTCTCATAATGTCAAGGAGATCAAGAAAATATCTTTTGGGCTTGACAGGGTCTTGGGTTTTTGATAGATGAGCGGCAATAGTAGGCCGTAGGCCGCTCCACAACCCGCGGCAAGAAATTCATGCATTCGTGTCCGAAACCACGACTCAGATGACGGGCTCTTTGCTTCTCTCAAAGCCTTGTTTGGCTCCGCGCTTCAAGCCCTCGATCCTTTGGGGATCCTATTCAAAAATAAATCATCAGAAGATTGCCGGAATTCTTTCGAATTATCTTAGGCGCCCAAACAGTGCAGAGGGAGCCTCCTTCTGGCAAACCTGGAGGCGGAAGTCATTAAGACCGAGAACCCGGACGGGGGGACCTGAGCGGTAACATCCGCCAGTATATTCATGAGGGAGGAGAGCGCCTATTCCTGGATGTCCAACCGGAACACGAGGAGCACGACCCTGAAGCCGCGGGATGATCGGGCCAAAGAAATCTTTTATGAATCGGTGAAGTTTTTTGATGTGGTGGACGATCATTTTCGCCCCGGAATCCTGGAAAATTTCCGCACCGATCATGAAACCCTGGAACATGGAACGGGGGGAGAAGCCAAAAGAAAAGGGGGTTTATATGGCTGAAGGAGGAACCAGAAATAAAGTGTCCTATCCGGGAGAAGGTTTTTGGAGCGAAGAAAAGGACGGCCTGCACCTGATCGGGAGCCACTGCACGAAATGCGGCCAAAATTATTTTCCTCCGCGAGAGATCTGCCCGGAATGCTTCGCCAAAGGGGTCGAAGCGAAAATAGAGCCGATTCAGTTGAGCAGCCGCGGGAAACTGTATTCCTACAGCATCGTGCATGTGGCTCCGAAACGCTTCAACCCGCCCTACGGAATCGGGTATGTGGATTTTCCGGAGAAAGTGAGAGTCCTCGGGCAGCTGACCACCTGCGATCCGAAGCAATTGAAGGTGGACATGGAAGTGCAGGCAGAGCTTGGAAGGATCGCGGTCGACGAGCAAGGGAACGAAGTTCAAAGCTACAAATTCAGGCCCATCGACTGAGGTTGCCAAGGAAGGAGGGATTCAAAATGAGAGACGTCGCGATCATCGGCGTGGGGATGATAAAGTTCGGGAAATATCCTGACCGCCTCCTTTCCAGCATGGGCAGGGATGCGGTTCTAGCCGCCATGAAGGATGCCGGAGTTCAGCCGAAGGATATCCAGGCCGCCTATTCAGGTTCGCTCCATGGGGGGTCGCTTTTAGGGCAGAGGATTTTCAAGGACCTGGGCATGGTTGGGATGCCCATTAACAACATGGAAAATGCTTGCTCCAGCGGATCGAGCGCCATGCGGGAGGCCTGGCTGGGGATTGCGAGCGGGTTATACGACGCAGCCATTGCGGTTGGATCCGAAAAACTAAGCGCTCTGGGCGGAGGCGTCCTTCCCATGGAAAGGGAGGACATCGAGGCCAACGAAGGAATGGTGATGCCGGCGCTGTATGCCATGCGGGCCCGGCGGTACATGGAGGACTTCGGGGCAAAACCGGAACACTTCGCCAAAGTGGTTGTCAAAAGCCGGAAATGCGCGTCGAAGAACCCCTATGCTCAATTCACCAAGGAAACCACGGTGGAGGAAGTCTTGAATTCCCGGATGATCGCCGACCCGCTCACCCTTTTCCAATGCTGCCCAACGGGGGATGGAGCGGCGGCGGTCGTCCTCTGCAGCGGGGACAAAGCCCAAAAATATACGACCCGCCCAATCTGGATCAAGGGGTCCGTACTGGTTTCGGGAAGATTCATAAACGGTTTTCGCGACATGACCACGCCTGAAATTACGGTTCGGGGTTCGAAATTGGCCTATGAAATGGCCGGCGTGGCTCCCAAGGATGTGGATCTGGCGGAGGTCCATGATGCCTTCAGCATTGCCGAGCTGCTTTATTATGAGGCGCTGGGATTCTGCAAACACGGGGAAGCCATCCGGTTGATCGATGAGGGAGCCACGGATATCAACGGCCGGATCCCCGTGAACCCGAGCGGAGGCCTGCTGTCCAAGGGGCATCCCGTGGGAACCACGGGATTGGCCCAGATTACCGAAGTGGTTTGGCAGTTGAGAGGGGAAGCGGCAGGCCGCCAGGTCAAGGATCCCAAGATCGGCTTGACCCACTGCACGGGCGGCGGAATCTACGGTCTGGACCACGGGGCCTGCTCCATCCACATCCTGGCGAAATAAGAGCGGTTTTACCCGCATCGGGACAAGCAGAGCTGCAGGGGAAAAAAGAGAATTGGCAAAAAATGGATCATCTCCAAATTCGTTGAAAACCAAAGAGCTGGTCTTTTCAGAATTTCCTGTGATTTCATGGGCCCGGAAGAAAAGTCATCTTGCTTGCAACCATGAGGCACATATCTCTCCCTACCGGTGGCGGGGGTATCGGTTATTTCTTCGAAGCTTTCTTATTCCGCCCCCGCTGCGCTTTGCGGATGACCCACAGGGGGTTCATGGAAAGGCGATCTCCCGCCGATGCTTGCTGCGCAATCTGACTTTCCTTCCGGGCCCTTGGCAGGCTTTCCTGAAAAATTCGACGAGCGAATTTGGAGATGAACCAAAATTAATAATGATGAGAAGGAGGAGGATCGATGGCCCAGTTTCGTTTTGATCACGTTCACCTGATGAGCAGGGACCCAGAGGGAATCGCGCAGTACTACAAAAAAATGTTCGATGCCAAAATCATCGAATCTACTCAGTCCGACGGAAAGAAGAGGATTGACCTGGAGATCGACGGATTGGCCATTTTTATCCTTCCCGTCTCACCCGAGGAGAAAGTCCCGGAAAGTCCTCCCGGCCCTTATCTGGGACTGGATCATTTCGGGTTTGCGGTGGACAACCTGGAGGAAATCGCCGGAGAGCTCAAAAAGAAAGGCGCGGAATTCGCGGTGGAGCCCAAGGTGATCCGCCCGGGGGTCAAGATTGCCTATATTCGTGCCCCGGAAAATGTCCGCATCGAGCTCGTCGAGCGGAGCTGAAGAAGGACGGGATCGCGTCCGTTGGGCCGGGGAAAAGATCTCGGGCAAAACCAACCACAATGCAAGCGTCGATGGAAATAAGCCTTTTCGAATTTCAAGATCGGAGGCGAAAAATGGGGTCCAGGCTTCGATTGGAAAACAAAGTGGCGATTGTTACCGGGGGGGGATCGGTCGCCTCGGGGATCGGCAACGGACGGGCCGCAGCCATCCTCTTCGCCCGGGAGGGGGCGAAGGTGATGATCGTCGATATCAAGCAGGCGGCCGCGGAAGAGACGCTGGCGGCGATCAAAAAAGAAGGAGGGGAGGCGGAAATCTTCGTCGCCGATGTGAGCAAGGCCAAGGATTGTCAGGCGATCGTGAAAAAAGTTTTGGACCGCTGGGGGAAATTGGATATCCTGGATAACAACGGAGGCATCAGCGGTCCGGGGAGTGTCGTTGAGGTGAGCGAAGAAGATTGGGACCGGGTCATGGCGGTGAATGTGAAAAGCATGATGCTCATGGGCAAATACGCCA
>LJUR01000076.1 GCA_001304105.1 Deltaproteobacteria bacterium SM23_61 | reverse complement strand
CTCCGCTCGGCCGCTTTGCAGGACGGAAACCTCCTGGGATCCGAGGCCCTGGTATTCAGCCCTTCCCGGGGACCCAGGGAACAGAAGACCTCGCTGAAAGGGGAGAAAGAATCCTGGTTCGATGTAACCATCCCCACCCTGGCCCACGAGATGAAAAACCACCTGGTGGCCATCAGCACCTTCGCTCACCTCCTGCCGGAAAAATATGACGACGCGGAATTCCGGGAGGAATTTTCGCGGCTGGGGAACCAGGACGTCCGCCGGATCAACGAAGTTCTGGAGAATCTTCTGGAGTTCGCCCAGCTTTCCGATCCCCGTTCCAGCCTTCACGACCTGAATTCGATCCTGGCCGAGGCACTCGGGCAGCAGGAGAAAGATCCCCGCCCGCCGGCGAAAGGAGTGCAGACGGACCTGGGAAGCGGGCTTCCCCTGATTCTTTTCGATAAGTCCCACCTGGCCTTTGTCCTGCGGAACCTCCTGGAGAATGCTTTCGCCAGACTGAACCCCCAGGGCTCCCTGCACCTCTCCACCCGCTTTTCCCGGGAGGAGGGGAAAGGGGGAGGGAAAGAATCGGTGGATTTGGTTCTATGGTACAATATGCGCGAGGAAGCCCTGGGGAACTTCTCCGGGGGGGTGGGCGTTGAAGCCGAAATGGATTTTCAGAAATTGAATATGGCCCTCCTGCTGATTCGCAAGATCATGGTCCGCAACGCGGGCAGGATGCAGGTTTTCCAGGAGGAGGGCGGAGGGATGAGCATTCGCCTCCAGTTCCCCGTAGGGAGGCGAATGGAGAGGCCGTCGAGAGAAAACGATGCGTAAGATCTTAGTGGTGGATGACGAGTTGAGCGTACGGGATTCCCTGCGGATGATCTTCAAGAAGGACTACCAGGTCATCACCGCGGGCAGCGCCAGGGAAGCCTGGGAAAAAATTATGAGCGAGGAGCCGGACCTCATGTTTCTGGACATCCTCATGCCCCAGAAAGACGGCATGGAACTCCTCAAAGAGGTCCGGGAAAGCCAGCCCCTGATTCCGGTGGTCATGCTCACCGCCACCAAGACGTTGAAAACCGCGGTGGAGGCCATGAAAATGGGGGCCTACGACTACGTTACCAAGCCCTTTGACGTGGAGGAGCTGAAGATCATCGCCGAAAAGGCCCTGGAGAGCAGGGACTTGAGAGCCGAGAATCGCCGGCTCCAGACGGAGGTGGAGGAGCGCTACCGCTTCGATAACATCCTGGGCAAATCCAAGGAGATGCGGGACATTTTCAACACCATCCGGCAGATCGCCGAAAAAAATTCCACCGTCCTGATCCACGGGGAGAGCGGAACCGGAAAAGAGCTGGTGGCCCGCGCCATCCATTACAACAGCCCCCGCAGAAACAAGCCCTTCGTGGCCGTGAACTGCGCCGCCATCCCCGAGACCCTGATCGAGAGCGAACTCTTCGGCCACGAGAAGGGGGCCTTCACCGACGCCCAGAACCGGCGCATCGGTCATTTTGAATTGGCCCATCAGGGCACCCTTTTCCTGGACGAGATTTCCGAGCTCAGCCTGCCCACCCAGGCCAAGATCCTGCGGGCTTTGCAGGAACGGGAATTCGTGCGGGTGGGAGGGGGCAAGAACGTCCAGGTGGACGTTCGCTTGATCTCGGCCACCAACAAAAACCTGGAGGAGATGATGAGCCGGGGCGCTTTCCGCTCCGACCTGTACTACCGGATCAATGTCGTTCCCCTCCACATTCCCCCCCTGCGGCAGCGGAAGGAGGACATCCCCCTCCTGGTCCAGCATTTCCTGGAGAAACACGCCGGACCGGGACAGAAGAGAATCACCCCGGAAGCCATGGACGTTCTGGTGGCCTACGAATGGGCGGGGAACGTGCGGGAGCTGGAGAACATCATCGAACGGGTCGTCGTCCTGAGCTGCGCCGATCAGATTTTGCCCAACGATCTGCCCGCGAATTTGAAATCCACCTCCCGGGTGGAACAGATCAAACAGGGAGTCCTGGACGGACGGATTTCTTTCGAGGATGCGGAACGGGATTTTGAGAAGGATATCATCCTGGAGGCTCTTAAAAAGACGAACTTCGTCCAGACCAAGGCCGCCGACCTGCTGGGAATCAGCCGGCGGATTTTGAAATATAAGATGGATAAATACGGAATCGCCGCCTCCCCGGAGGAAGAAGCCCCACCCCCCAGCGAATCCCCTCCCTGATTTTCCATCGTTCTTTTTTGTTCCTCGTTCCTTGTCCCTAGCCTCCCGCCTCCAACCTCTAACCTCTAACCTCATTGACGGGGCCGGTCCGCCTTCGTATGATAAAATCATCTGAGGAGAGACGCAGGGGATGGAAGAAAAACGGGTCATTTCTGCCAGCCGGAGAACGGATCTGGTGGCCTGCTACCCGGAAGTCCTGCGGGCGCGCCTTGGGGAGTATCCTCCTGAGTCCGTTCACTCCCTGGTGATCTGGACGAAGGACCCGCAGAATATGCTCACCGAAGGGCCCCTGAAAAAGATTCTCCGGGATTACCGGCAGGTGTATGTGCATCTGACCCTGACCGGCATGGGAGGAGAGGAATTTGAACCGATGATCCCTTCCTGGGAGCGGACCGCAGGGATGATCGGCCCCCTGGTAGATCTGGTAAAAGACCCCCTGCGCATCTCCTGGCGCTTTGATCCCATCCTGGAGGCGGAGGGAAAGGGGAGAAGGTACAGCAATTTCAGCCTGTTTCCCAAATTGGCTGAGGTGATCGGTTCTTTCGGAATCAAGACCTGCCGGGTGAGCTGGGTTGCACCGTATCGCAAGGTGGTCGCCCGTTTGGGGAAGAAGGGGTGGCACCTTCTTCCCGCGGATCGACAAAGAAGGCAGGATCAGGCCGCAGAATTGAAACGGATTGCCGCCGGTCATGATATGGAGGTCCATTTCTGCTCCATGGAGGGATTCCCGGTATCGAGCTGCATCGATGGGGAACTACTGAGCCGGCTCCATCCGGATGGCCTCGAATGCTCCCGGCAGAAGGCCCGGGGGCAGCGCCCGCTCTGCGGCTGCACACACAGCCTGGATATCGGGTGGTATTCCCTTACATGCAGGAATGGGTGCCTGTATTGTTATGCCACACCGTAAACAGCAGAGAGCAGAGAGCATAGAGCGGAGAGCAGAGAGCAAAAACCAAAGACCAAAGACCAAAGACCAAAGACCAAAGACCAAAGACCGATGACCTATGACCTATGACCTATGACCAATGACCAGTGACCAATGACCTATGACCATTTTTCATTGACCATTGATCATTGACCAATGACCATTGACCATTGACCAATGACCAGTGACCAATGACCAATGACGAAGGACGACGGACGGATGGGGACGGAAGATAAAAGCGGATCGGGGCTCAAGGTGTACGGGTGGATCGGCCTGGCGGTCATCGCCATTTCTGAGGCCTTGCTTTTTGCCGGGGTGCCTTTCGTACGCACCTTTTTTACCCCCTTGGCATGGAGCGGCTACATCCTGTTTACCGACAGCCTGGTCTTCCGGCAGAAAGGGAACTCCCTGATCATGGGCAGGCCCCGGGAGTTTCTCCTCCTTCTGCCCTTCTCCATCGGGTTCTGGCTGATCTTCGAGTTCTACAATCTATACCTGCGGAACTGGCACTATGTGGGACTTCCCGAGGAACTGCTCATCCGTCTCCTCGGTTATGCCTGGGCTTTTGCCACGATCTGGCCGGCCATCCTGGAAACCGCGGAACTGCTGGAAGGGTGGAAGAAAATTTCCCGGCGGAAAGTTCGCCCCTGGAGGATCCGAAAGGAACATCTGGTCATCTCCCTGTTTTTTGGGTCCTTCTGCCTGGTCCTTCCGCTCCTCACCCCTCTTTCCGCGGCCCACTACCTGGCCGCCCCGGTTTGGCTGGGCTTTATTTTTCTGCTGGACCCGCTGAATTACTGGATGGAGAAGGATTCGCTTTTTTTGGACCTGGAGAGAGGAGATCCCCGAAAGCTTTACAGTCTGCTTCTCTCGGGGTTTGTCTGCGGATTCCTCTGGGAGTTCTGGAATTACTGGGCCGGCGCCCGGTGGCATTACACCGTGCCCATCGTGGGACATATCAAGATCTTCGAGATGCCGGTTCTGGGATACCTCGGGTTCCCCCCTTTTGCGGTGGAGTGTTTTACCCTGTGGGCTTTCGTAAAGAACGGTTTCCGCCGGGCAAGGGGTTCCCATGGATGAAATCTTTGGGCCTTCCGGCCTCCTGGCCCAAAAAATCAATTTTTATGAGCACCGCCCGGAGCAGGCCCAGATGGCCGCCGCGGTCAACCGGGCCCTATCCGGCGAGCATTTTCTGGTGGTGGAGGCCGGAACGGGGACGGGGAAGACCCTGGCCTACCTCATTCCCGCGGTCCTCAGCGGAAAACGGGTGGTCGTGTCTACGGGGACCAAAACCCTCCAGGAGCAGATCTTCTTCAAGGACGTTCCGCTGGTCCAGAAGAAGCTCGGGTACTCTTTCAGGGCCGCATTCATGAAAGGAAGGGGGAATTATCTGTGCTGGAGGAGGTTCCGTCTCCTCTCCCGCCAGCCCCGGTTCGAGAGCCTGGAAGAAGTGGACCATTACCAGCGGATCAAGAGATGGGCCGGCCGGACCCATACCGGAGACCGCGCCGAATTGGCCGACCTTCCGGAAGATTTGAACGTGTGGAAAGAGATCTGCTCCTCTTCCGACACCTGTCTGGGACAGGCCTGCGAGTTCAATGATTCCTGTTTTCTCACCCGGATCCGGCAGGAAGCCGCGGGGGCGGACGTTCTGATCGTGAACCATCACCTCTTTTTCGCCGACCTGGGCGTGCGCCTGAAAGGATACGGGGAAGTCCTGCCTCGGTATGAGGCGGTCGTCTTCGACGAAGCCCACCAGCTGGAAGAAGTGGCCACCCAGTACCTGGGTACGGTGATCAGCAACTACCGTTTTGAAGAACTGGCCCGGGATTTTCGCCGGGAGGCATCGGCTGCCAAGTTAAAGGATGCGACTCTCATCCGGACGGCCAACGACCTGCTGCAATCCCAGGAAAGGTTTTTCGATCATCTGCGGCAGGGAGAATCGCGTTTCACCCTGAAGGAGGAGCATTTCAGGGGAAAGGTCCGGGAGGCTGCGGAAGGGCTGAGCCAGAGGCTGATCGGTCTTTCCGCTCACGTGGGGGGGATGAAGGAACCTCCGGAGGGGCTGCGGGCCTGCGGGCGCAGGGCCGGGGAGCTCAATGAGGAACTGCGGGAAATGCTGTCCCTTTCCCGCGGGGAAGTGGTCTACTGGTGCGAGATCCGGGGGCGGGGGGTCTTTCTCCATGCTTCTCCGGTGGATGTCTCCTCGCACCTCCGCGAGCACCTGTATCCCCGTTTGAAAACCGCGGTCTTCACCTCGGCCACTCTTTCCACCCAGAAAAATTTCGGATTCTTCAGGGCCCGGTTGGGTTTGACCGGCGAATGGCAGGGAGGAATCGAGGAACTGATCCTGGATTCTTCCTTCAACCTGAAGACCCAGTCCCTCCTGTACCTTCCCCCTCACCTGCCCGAACCCAACCACCCAGGCTTCCTCCCCCGGGCCGTGGAAGAGATTTCCAATCTCCTCGGGCTTACCCGCGGCAGAGCCTTTATCCTCTTTACCAGCATCAGAAACATGGAAGAATCTTATCGCCGGCTCAGGGAGAAGATCCCCTTTACCAGCTTCTTGCAGGGGGAACGGCCGAAGATGGCCCTGATTCAGGCCTTCAAGGAGGATATTCATTCGGTCCTTTTCGCCACGGCGAGCTTCTGGGAAGGAGTGGACGTGCAGGGCGAGGCCTTGAGCTGTGTGATCATCGATCGCCTGCCCTTTTCCCCGCCCAATGAGCCCATTCTGGAAGCAAGGCTGGAACGAATCGCCGCTGCCGGGGGAAGCCCCTTCTGGGATTACCAGGTCCCTTCGGCGATTCTGCTTCTCAAACAGGGGCTGGGCCGGTTGATTCGCACCCGCCAGGACCGCGGGCTCCTGGCCGTTTTGGATACCCGTCTCTTGAATCGGGGGTACGGAAAGGCTTTCCTGGAGAGCCTGCCCCCTTGTCCCGTGGTTCATGAGGTCGGCCCCATCGCAGATTTCTTCAGGGCCACCGGAGAAAATTGATCCCCTGCGTCCTGAACCATAAATTCTGCTGGTCCGGGGTTGTATTAGGGATTTTGCAGGGAAAAGAAACCTTAAAGGAAAGAGCTTTTTCAGACGATAAATTTCCAGGCATCCAGCGCTTTCCCCGCTTTTCCTCGGCAAAGATTTTTCAAAGAGCACAAATAGTTAGCTCCCTTTTCATTGACGGATGGGGGGGTAGGTATTATAATGAGATGTAGCCAAGTTTGACCCTTTACCTTTCATGGTGTGCATAGTTGGGGGAGGAAAGAATGGGAAATATCCTCGAAGATGAGCAGGTCAAAATTCCAGAAATTCTGCCGATGCTCCCGGTCCGGGATACGGTCATCTTCCCGTACATGATCCTGCCGCTTTTTGTCGGGCGGGAGAGCTCCATAAAAGCCGTGGACGAAGCCCTGGCCAAAGACCGGATGATCTTCCTGGCCACTCAAAAGGTATCCACCGAGGACAATCCCGCCGCGGAGAGTATCTATTCGGTGGGAACGGCGGCCATGGTGATGAAGATGCTGAAGCTGCCCGACGGCCGCGTCAAGATCCTGGTCCAGGGGCTGGCCAAGGGAATGATCAAGGAGTACGTGCAGGAAAAGCCCATGTTTGTCGTCCGGGTGCAGAAAGTGGTCGAGCCTCCCATCGGGGATCTTTCCCTGGAGACGGAGGCATTGGTCCGCAGCGTGAAAGAGCAGAGCGAAAAGGTTCTTTCTCTGAAGGGGATCCTCTCTCCGGACGTGCTGGCCATTCTCGACCAGATCGAGGAGCCGGGCCGCCTGGCCGACCTGGTGGCCTCCAATCTGAAGCTGAAGATCGAGGAAGCGCAGAAAATCCTGGAGACCTTCCATCCCCTCCAGCGCCTGAAAAGGGTCAATGAGTTCCTCTCCAAGGAAGTTCAGGTCTCCACCATGCAGGCCAAGATCCAGTCTCAGGCCCGGGAGGAGATGAGTAAGACCCAGCGGGAATATTTCCTGAGGGAGCAGCTCAAGGCCATCAAAGCCGAGCTGGGGGAGATCGATGAGAAAGCCCAGGAGGTCAACGAGCTCCGGGAGAAGATCAAGAAAGCCAAGATGCCCCCGGAAGTGGAGAAAGAGGCCAACAAGCAGCTGAACCGCCTGGACCAGATGCACCCCGAATCGGCAGAAGCCACCATCGTCCGAACCTACCTGGACTGGCTGGTGGAAATCCCCTGGAGCGTGAGCACCGAAGACAACCTGGACATCAAGAAGGCCAAGCAGGTCCTGGACGAAGACCACTACGACCTGGAAAAAGTGAAAGAGCGGATCCTGGAATACCTGGGGGTGCGCAAGCTCAAAGAAAAGATGAAAGGCCCCATTCTGTGCTTCGTGGGCCCCCCCGGCGTGGGCAAGACCTCCCTGGGCAAATCCATCGCCCGGGCGCTGGGGAGAAAATTCACCCGTATCTCCCTGGGCGGAATCCGGGATGAAGCCGAAATCCGCGGGCACCGCCGGACCTACATCGGTTCTCTTCCCGGCCGGATCATCCAGGGGGTCAAGACCGCCGGATCGAACAATCCGGTCTTCATGCTGGATGAGATCGACAAGGTGGGAACCGATTTCCGTGGCGATCCTTCGGCGGCCTTGCTGGAGGCCCTGGACCCGGAGCAGAACTTCGCCTTCAGCGATCATTACCTGAACGTTCCCTTTGACCTCTCCAAGGTTATGTTCATCACCACGGCCAACATTCTGGACCCCATTCCGCCGGCCCTCAAAGACCGCATGGAGGTCATAAACCTGGCGGGCTATACCAGCGAAGAGAAATTGAAGATCGCCAAGCAGTTCCTCGTGCTCCGTCAGCTGGAGGAGAACGGGATCACCAAGAACAGCCTCAGCCTCAGCGATGAATCCATCCTAAGGATCATCTCCCAATACACCAAGGAGGCCGGGGTTCGGAACCTGGAACGGGAGATCGCTTCGGTCTGCCGGAAGGTGGCCCGGAAGATCGCCGAGGACGAAAAGGGCCCCTTCCAGGTGAGCAGTCTGAACCTGCACAAGTACCTGGGCGCGCCCAAGTACCTGCCGGAAGAGGAGCTGGAGGTCAACGAAATCGGGGTGGCCACCGGACTGGCCTGGACCTCGGTGGGCGGGGAGATCCTCCATGTGGAGGCCACCACCATGAAGGGCAAGGGGAACCTGACCCTTACCGGGCACCTGGGGGATGTGATGAAGGAATCCGCCCAGGCGGCCTTGAGCTATGCCCGGTCCAAGGCCAAGGAACTGGAATTGGACCCCGAATTCTACGAGAAGCTGGACTTGCACGTCCATGTACCGGCCGGGGCCATCCCCAAGGACGGCCCTTCGGCCGGGGTGACCATGGCGACTTCCCTGGTCTCCGCTCTGACCCGGATCCCGGTGCGGAAAGACATTGCCATGACCGGAGAGATCACCCTGCGGGGACGGGTCCTTCCCATCGGGGGAGTCAAGGAGAAGACCCTGGCCGCCCTGCGGGCCGGGATCAAGACGGTCATCATCCCGCACCAGAACCAGAAAGACCTGGACGAAATCCCCCCGTACATCCGGCGAAGGGTCAATTACATCTTCGTCAAGGATATGGATGAAATCCTGAAGAAGGCCCTGGTGCCGGAAAAGGCTCAGCCGAAGGCGGAGGCGGCGGAGAAGGAACCCGGGGGAAAGAAGGGGCGTTCGGAAAGCGCTCCTCTTCCTCTGCCCGTCTGACCTTTCCTGGCGGACCACCCGGTGAAAATTCGCGAGATCGGCGAGTTCGGCCTGATCGCCCGCATCAAAAAGGACTGGCCCGCGTCTTTCCCCCAGATTTTCCAGGGGATCGGGGATGACGCCGCCGTTTCTTCCCTCCTACCGGGAAACGACCTGGTTTCCACGGTGGACCTGCTCATCGAAGACGTTCACTTCGAGCTGTCCTGGATCACTCCCCAACAGCTGGGGCGGAAATCTCTGGCCGTCAACCTCAGCGACCTGGCCGCCATGGGCGCCACCCCCCGCTGGATGCTCATTTCTTTGGCCATTCCCTCCCGCCTGGAGGTGCAATTCATCGATGACTTCTGCGCCGGATTGAAGAGCCTGGCCGAGGCCCACGGGGTTTCGCTGATCGGGGGAGACACCTCTTCTTCTCCCTACCGGCTCTTCATCAGCATCACCCTTCTGGGGGAGGGGAAGAAAGAGTCACTTTTATACCGCCATGGAGCCCAGCCCGGGGACGACCTTTACGTGACCGGAACCCTCGGGGATTCCATCCTGGGGCTTCGCCTGGCTAGAAATCGGAAGGGCCAATCCCCGTCTCCGCAGGAAAGGTTCCTGCTGGAGAGACACCTTGACCCAGCGCCCCGTCTCGAGGTGGGCAAAACCCTTGCCGAAAAAAGATTGGCCGGGGCGATGATCGATGTGAGCGACGGGCTCCTTGCCGACCTGGCCCACATCTGCGAAGAAAGCCGGGTGGGGGCCGTCGTCTGGGCGGAGAAAATCCCCCGCTCCGAAGCCTTCCGGGCCCTCGTCCCCGGTCCAGCCGGCGAGGGCTGGAAGTGGGCTCTCCGGGGGGGCGAGGATTACGAACTCCTCTTTTGCTCTCCTCCGGAAAAGGCTCCCGAGCTCCATGCCCAGGCCAAAGGATGGCCTTGCGGGATTACCCGCATCGGAAGGATCGAGCCCTTGGCCCACGGGGTGGTCATCCGGGACGAAAAAGGGCCGATTGACCCCTCCCGGCTGAAAGGGTATGATCATTTTTCCGCGGCAATTCGTTCTGACCGCAAAGGCCTGCCTCCGGGCCGTGCCCGTAGATCGGGATTCAAGAAGGCTGTTGGGGAAAGAAAATAGGGAGTGATTCTTTGGAAATCGATGCCCCTTTGCGACTCTACCTGATTTTTTTCCTCTTCTGGGGGCTCGTCTTTTTCGCATCCTCGGAAGCCTCTCTCTTTGCCCTGGGCCGGCTTCGCCTCCGCCGGCTCAAGGAGGAAGGCCACCCCAGCCATCCGCTCATCGAACGGCTCCTGAGCCGCCCCCGCAGGCTCATCATTTCCCTTCTCATCGGGAACGAGGCGGTGAACGTGGCCATATCGTCCCTGACCAGCGCGCTTTTCATCGGAATTTGGGGGGATTCAGCCAAGTGGCTGGCCATCCCGGTGGTGGTCATGGGAATTCTGCTTCTGGGGGAAGTCGTCCCCAAGACCATGGGCGTCCGTTATCCGGACAAAATCGCCCCGGCCCTGGCGAATCCGGTGGACCGTTTTGTAACCCTCGTTCACCCCCTCCACTGGATCATCCGCAAGGTTGTGGATGTCCTTTTCTGGTTGGCGGGGGTGCGTTTCGATCTCTCTTCCCCCGATTTGACCGAAAAGGATTTCAAGGAACTGGTCGAGACCAGCCAGAGGGAAGGGGCTCTGGAAGAAGGGGAGAAGCATTTCATCCACCGGGTCTTCAAGTTCAGCGACCAGACGGTCCGCCAGATCATGACCCCCCGGGCGGCGGTCTTCGCCCTTCCCCTGGCCACGCGGGTCAAAGAGGCAGTGGAAGCATTGCGGGAGAACCGGTTTTCCCGCGTCCCAATTTACGAGAAGACGCTAGACCGGGTGGTGGGGGTTCTCCATGCCCGGGAATTGCTGCGCGTCAAGGGGCAGAGAGGGGTGGATGACCGCGGGCTCAGGCCGTTCCTGAGAAAGACCCATTTTGTTCCCCTTACCAAGAAGCTGGACGTCCTTTTCAAGGAGTTGCAGCAAAAGCGCATCCACCTGGCGGTTGTGGTGGATGAGTACGGGAAGACCGCCGGAATCGTGACTCTGGAGGACCTCCTGGAAGAGCTTTTCGGGGAGATTTATGACGAGCTGGACGAGGGGCGGCGGCGCGGGAAACGAACCCTGAAAAAAGCCTGGAGTTTTTCTCCCCCGGGGATTTCCGGGGTTTCCGGGGAGGAAAAGTAGGTGGAACCGTACACCCTTCTGACCCTGATTCTGGTCATCGTCCTTTTGCTCCTCCTGGAAGGATTTCTTTCCGGCTCGGAGATCGCCATGGTGGCGGCGGACCGGAAAAAACTGAGCCGGTTTTCCCATGCCGGTTCGCGGTGGGACCGCCTGACCTTCCGGATCCTGAAGGAACCCTCCTGGTTTCTCTCCACCACCCTGGTGGGAAGCAACCTGGCGGAAGTGGCCAATGCCGCGCTGGTAACCTCCATGCTGATAGGCTTCTACGGCTCCAGGGGAGATCTTTATGCCTTCCTGATTCTCACTCCGCTCATCCTCATTTTCGGCGAGATCTTTCCCAAGACGCTCTTCCAGCAAAAGGCCGACCCGTGGGTGAGAAAGATTGTCCCCGTTATTTGGGTCGTTTCCCTCCTCCTGTACCCTTTTGTATGGCTCATGTCCAGGGCCACGCAGGCCGTCTCCCGGGTGCTGAGGCAGGAAGGAGAGGTGCGGCCCCTCGTGACCCGGGAGGAACTCCAGCTCCTTCTGCGCGAGGAGGGGGAGCGAAGCGACATCAATCCCCTGGAACGAGACCTGATCCGCGACCTGATCCGCCGCATCTTCCGTTTCTCCACGACCCGGGTGAAAGAAGCCATGATTCCCCTGGTGGACGTGGTCGCCCTGGAAGAAACCTGCGCGGTGGAGGAAGCCATTGCCTCGCTGCGGCAGGAGAACTATTCCCGCTATCCCGTTTACCGGGATCGGGTGGACAATGTGGTGGGAATCCTGTATAGTCTGGATCTTCTGGATGCGGAAGGAGAGGGGAAAACCATCCGGCCTTTCGTCCGCCCCATTTCTTTTTTCCCGGAGACCAAGCCGGTGGATGAATTGCTGCTGGAAATGCAGCGCAACCAGGAGGCCATGGCTGCGGTGGTGGATGAGTACGGGGGGATCGTGGGGATTGTCACCGTGGAGGACATCCTGGAGGAAGTGGTTGGCGAGATCGAAGACGAGTACGATGTGAACCTGCCTTTCTACCGGAGGATGGGACCGAAAAAATTCTGGATCAACGCCCGCATGGAGATCGATCACCTGAATGAGATCCTGAAACTCGGCCTTCCCCGGGGCGATTACGAGACCCTGGGAGGGTTTGTCCTGGAGCGGCTCGGAAGGGTTCCCCTGACCGGCGAGGTCTTTCGCTACAAGAAGATACTTTTTGAAATCCTGAAATCCAACGAGAAGTCGGTGCTGGAAGTGGCGGTGACGTTGAAGGAATAGGGAGAGGAATGAACGTCGCTCACTTGAAAAAACTGCTGGAAGGGGTGCAGCGGGGGCAGGTTCCCGTGGGGAAAGCCCTGCAGGAGCTGAAACATTTGCCCTACGAAGAGATTGACTGCGCCACCATCGATCACCACCGGCATCTGCGTCAGGGAGCTCCGGAGACCATCTTCGGGGCGGGGAAAACGGCCGCTCAGGTGATCTCCATCATGAGAAGGATGCAGGAGAAAAAGAACAACATCCTGGTCACCCGCCTGGACAGGGAAAAAGTGCCGCCCGTCAAACGGGCCTTTCACCGGTCCCGCTATTACCCCCAGTCCCGGGTCCTGACCCTGGTGAATCATCCGGTGGAGATTACCGGAAAAGGGACCATCCTGGTGCTCTGCGCCGGGACCTCGGACATCCCCGTGGCCGAAGAGGCGATCCTGACCGCCCGGATGCTCGGAAACCGGGTAGATCATCTGTATGACGTGGGAGTCGCGGGCATTCACCGGCTCATGAGCAGGCGAGAACAGTTGATGGCTGCCAGCGTGCTGGTCGTGATTGCCGGGATGGAAGGCGCCCTGCCCAGCGTGGTCGCCGGGCTGGTGGATCGTCCGGTGATCGCTGTCCCCACCAGCGTCGGTTACGGCTCCCACTTCGGCGGAATCACCGCCCTCCTGGCCATGCTGAATTCCTGCGCCTCGGGCGTGACCGTAGTGAACATCGATAACGGCTACGGTGCGGCCTTCGCCGCCAGCCAGATCAATAAACCATAAGAAAGCGATCAGCGGTCAGCTTTCGGCCAGGAATTTTTGAAACAAGGACCGAAAAACCTTTCCTGAGGGGCTCATGAAAATCCTCTATTTCGACTGTTTTTCCGGGGTGAGCGGGGACATGACGCTGGCGGCTTTCCTGGACCTGGGCCTGCCCCTGGAAAAGCTCCAGGAGGAGATGAAGAAGTTGGCCCTGGAAAACTGCTCCCTGGAAGTTCATCCGGGGAGCCGGAGCGGAATCGCCGCCCTGGGCCTGGAAGTCAAGGTGGGGCCCCGGGAGGAGCACCATCGGCATTTCTTTCAAATTCGCGAAATGATCCTGAAGAGCAAGCTGGCCCCGGAGGTGAAGGAAATCAGCCTGGCCGTTTTTCAGCGTCTGGCCGAGGCGGAAGCCCGGGTGCACAAGAAGACCGTGGAGGAGATCCATTTTCACGAAGTGGGGGCCGTGGACTCCATCGTGGACATCGTGGGGACGGCCATCGGGGTCCATTACTTCAAGCCCGATAAGATTTACGCTTCCGAACTGCCCATGGGAAGGGGGTTTGTTCAGTGCCAGCACGGCTGCCTTCCTCTCCCGGCCCCGGCCACCGTGGAAGTCCTGAAGGGGTACCCGGTGAAGAGCGTGAATGTGGAAGGAGAGCTGGTCACGCCCACCGGGGCGGCGATCGTGGCTGCCCTGAGCTCGAAGGCGAGTCCTTTCCCGTCGATGATCGTCGAGAAGATCGGCTATGGAATGGGAAAAAGGGAATTTCCCGACCGTCCCAACCTGCTGCGCCTGGTTCTGGGAGAGGCCTCCGAGTCCTATCTCACGGACCGGGCGGTGGTTCTGGAGTCGAACCTCGACGACATGAACCGCGGCTCTTTCAGAAAGGGGCCCTCGATGTCGCCCTCTCTCCCCTCCAGATGAAGAAAAACCGTCCGGGCACTCTGCTGCGGGTGATCGCCGAGGAAAAGGACGCGGAGGCGCTTTCCGAGCTGATCCTTCGGGAATCCACCACCCTGGGAGTCCGCAGCTTTTCGGTCGACCGGAAGAAGCTCCCCCGGGAAGTTCGCGAGGTGGAAACCCGGTACGGAAAAGTCCGGGTGAAGGTGTCCGGAGAGATTCGCTTCCAGCCGGAGTACGACGACTGCCGCCGGATCGCCCGGGAAAAAGGAGTTCCCATCCAGGAAGTCTACTGGGAAGCGATGAAAAAACGGAATTAAAAGACTTTTCACCGCAGAGGGCGCAGAGAACGCAGAGGTGAATTCTTGACAAAACCAAAATAGCAACGATATAGCATTTTGAAAAAGATCCCTTTGCTGTTTGAATTATGCCGTCATTCCCGTGAAAACGGGAATCCAGTACAAGAAATACGTTCCCGATTTCTGCTTCCACAAGGATGGTAAACCTGGATGACTGCTTTTCTTAATTTTTTTCAAAACATTAAATTGATACGTAAAAAAATCCTGCCATATGTATTTTCTTATAATACTCTGCGTTCTCTGCGATCTCTGCGGTT
Source organism: Deltaproteobacteria bacterium SM23_61 (assembly GCA_001304105.1). Taxonomy (GTDB): domain Bacteria; phylum Desulfobacterota; class SM23-61; order SM23-61; family SM23-61; genus SM23-61. The sequence goes on along the minus strand of LJUR01000076.1, from coordinate 12,104 downwards.
CAATTCCGTTGAATTGGAGATGTAAATGAATTTTGACGGGGAAAAAGTGAAAGAAGAAGCCGTGGCGCTTCTCAGCCGATACATCCAGGCGGAGACCACAAATCCGCCCGGGAGGGAAATGGCCGGCGCCAGGGTCCTCCAGCAGGTTCTGGAAAAGGAGGGGCTGGCCACCACGCTCCTGGAATCCCAGCCGGAAAGGGCGAACCTGATCTGCACGATGAAAGGCCGGGACAGTCTTTCTCCCCTCATCCTTCTCCATCACATCGATGTGGTTCCGGCGGAGGCGGATAAATGGGATCACCCCCCTTACTCCGGGGCCGTCGTGGACGGCGAAATCTGGGGGCGGGGGGCGCAGGACTGCAAATCCCTGGGAATCATCGAGCTCATGGCCTTCCTGCTGCTGAAAAGAGAAGGTTTCCAACCTCGGCGGGATATTGTTTACATGGCCACGGCCGATGAAGAGACCGGAGGAAAATGGGGGGTGCACTGGCTTTTCGAGAACCACCCCGGACTGATGAAAGCGGACTATGTCATCAACGAAGGCGGGGGCGTGGGCATGGTCGTGGGGCAGAGGAATGTCTACACCTGCCAGACGGCGGAAAAGGGGGTCTGCTGGCTGAAATTGACCTTCAAGGGAAAACCCGGCCATGCGTCCGTTCCCCACGGTGACAACTGTGTGGTGAAAATGGCCAAGGCCATCGAGAGAATTGCCGCCTACCGTTCGCCCCTACGCCGGAACCTGACGACCGAATTGTTCATCAAGGGGATCGCTGAAGAACAGCCTTTCCCCCGGTCTTGGTTCGTGCGCCAGCTCCTGAACCCGTTTCTCTCCCAAAGGGTGGAAAAGCGGATTCCCGATCCAGGGTTCAGAGGAATGGCCGGGGCCATTTTGCGGAACACTTTTGTCCCCACTGTGGTCCAGGGGGGTCAGAAGACCAACGTCATCCCCAGCGAATGCTCGTGCCAGGTGGACTGCCGCATTCTGCCGGGAGTTACCCCGGAGATGGTCAAAAAGGAGGTCGAGCGCTTGCTGTTCGACCTGCGGAGCTATGAGATTGAAATCCTCCAGACTTCGCCGGCATCCGTATCCCCTTCGGATAACCCCCTGTACGGGGCGCTGGATAAGGTACTGAAAGAGAGGGACCCCAAGGCCAAAATGATTCCCACCATGCTCACCGGGGCGACCGATTCCCGGTTCTTCCGGGACAAGGGAGTTGTGGCCTACGGGTTCCAGCCCATGATGCCCATGGCCAACCTTGCGGAATACTTGAGCCGGGTTCACGGCCACAACGAGCGAATCTCGGCCGAAGACCTGCTCTTCGGCACCCGGGTTCTATACCAGGTTGTAAAGGAAGTCTGCGGTTAACCGTTTCTTTTTCCCTCCCCCGTTTTTTATACCCTTTCCCCTTGACGGGGGAGGGCCGGGCCCTGCACCACGTAGGGTGCAGGACAACGCCCTGAACCTTTATGATTCAGGGGTGGGGGTGATAATCATTTGTTCTATCCAATATCCGTTTTTGGGCCGTCCCAATAACGAGTAACCAGTGACCAGTGACCAGTTTTTCCAAGTATCCAGCATCTGTTTTTTTCAATCCGTGACGTATAAGGAATAACGAATAACTTTAATAGGTTGAAAGGATTTACCTCATGGACCATCTCAGGTCTTATCAGGTTCGATTTCCCCGGGGCGTTCATTTCGGATTGGGGACCTCTGAGAAAGCTGGAGAGATCGCCAAGGGGTATGGGGGAAAAAAAGTTTTGATGGTAACCGACCGGATCTTAGGATCCCAGGGAATCATCGAGAAGGTCTCCCAAACGATCTCCAGGGCGGGCTTGCAGCCGGTGGTTTACGACGGGGTGGTGACCGAGCCCACCACCCAGCAGGTTCAAGAAGGCCTGGATATTTACAAAAAAGAAGGCTGCGACGTCATCATCGGCCTGGGCGGGGGCAGCTGTATCGACGCGGCCAAAGGCATAGCCGTTTTGGCCACCAATGGAGGCCGCCTGCAGGATTATGAAGGACGGGGCAAGATTAAGAAACCGAAAGCTCCCCTGATCGCTATTCCCACGACCGCCGGCACGGGGTCGGAAGTGAGCTGGGGCGCAGTGATTACCGACACGGAACGGAAGGTGAAATTCATCGTCCACAGCCCGCTGATCATCCCGGAAGAAGCCGTCGAAGATCCCTTGCTGACCCTTTCCATGCCGCCGGGAATCACGGCCTCCAGCGGAATGGATGCCCTGACCCATGCCATCGAAGGGTTCATCTCCATGCGGGAGGCCAACCAGGGCTACGGCTCTCCCCCCATGATCCAGTACTTCGCCCTCCCGGCCATGGAACTGATCAGCCGGAACCTGCGACAGGCCTGGGCCAACGGGAAAGACATCCAGGCGAGGAGCGATATGCTGCTGGGCCAGCTGCTCGCCGGTTTCACTTTTGCCAACAATGGAACCACCCTGGCCCACGGTATGGCCCGTCCGCTGGGGGCTTATTTCCACGTACCCCACGGATTGGCCAACGCAATCTGCCTTCCCCGGGTCATGGAGTTCACCTGGGTCGCCGCACCCGATAAATTTGCCCTCATCGCCAAAGCCATGGGGCAAGAGGTGAGTCACCTGTCCACAGTGGAAGCCGCCGAGAAAGCGGTAGAGGCCGTGAAAAAACTTTGCCAGGACATCCAGATTCCGAAACTCAGCAGTCTGGGGATCAAGCGGGAAGAATACCTGAAGGTTCTGGTTCAGATGGCCAAAGACGGCCTGGCCTCCGGAACCCCCCTGGTGAACCCCCGGGTCCCCACGGAAAAAGAGATTGTCGAACTCTTCGAGTTGGTATACGATTGATACTAGCAATGTAGCTCATAGCTCGTAGCTCATAGCAATTTGGTTAACAACCCATATCAATTCAGCTCATTGCTGAAAGCTGATTGCTGGAGGCTTTTGGGTTATGATTTTGAATTAAAAATCCAGAATCCAGTATCTTTTTTTGAGCCGTAACCAATAACGAATAACGAGTAATCAGTTTTATCCGGTATCCAGTATTTATTATCTATTATCTGTTTTTTTAACCTGTAACCAGTAACGAGTAACGAGCAACCAGTTTTGTCCAGTATCCAGTATCTGTTTTTTTGGGAGTCGTAACCAGTAACGAGTAACGAGAAACGAGTAACCAGTTTTTCCCCGGTGGGGGCATAGCTCAGCTGGGAGAGCACAACGTTCGCAACGTTGGGGTCGAGGGTTCGAATCCCTTTGCCTCCACCATGCTTCCTGTCCCCGGACCGTCCCTGGAATTCATTTTCTGCCCATCAGAGTTTAAGTAATAATCGGGGTCTTTTTCTGTCCTCTTCAATCCAAATTTAGAAGAGAAGCGGCAGCTTTGACTGGTATGATTTTAGGAGTTGGAGTGCCCACGTCTGCCGCCTATATAATTTGTGCAACTATCCTTCAGTCTCAATTCGTTCTGGATTGTTCCGCTTTCTATTCTGCAAACAGGAATATTTATAATTTCCCTGCGCGATCTTTTCAGCTACATATTTCTGACCCCGAGCCCTCTCTTGTTCCTGGGTGGAGCTATTCTGGTAATGGTCGGTATCCCCTTAAATATGCGAAAAGCTGCACCCGGCCCTATTGCCAGGAATCTGGAGGGATTGAAGGGGTGAAGGGGAAATAAGGGTGAAAACGAATTGCGCCCGGAAATATTGGCTTTGGGCTGGCAATTTATGCAGCTTATGGGATAAAATCCAGTATTAAGAATCACTCAGGAACCAAATATTCAGGGAGGGAAAAAGATGGGGAGCGATAAATATCGATCCATCGAAAAGAAAACCGCTCAACTTAGAACGCTGTTGCAAGCAGATGATATTTTATTAATGCCAGGTTCTTTCAATGCTCTTTCAGCTATACTCGTGGAGCAGGCAGGGTTTAAGGGTATATACATCACTGGCGCCGGGCTGGCAAGTAATTTTGTGGGGTATCCTGACATAGGCCTAACCACAATGAGTGATGTCCTTGAAAATGCGCGAAATATCGTCAATGTTACCAATCTTCCGGTAATATGCGATGCGGATACAGGGTTTGGAAATGCCATAAATATGATCAGGACCGTGAAGGAATTTGAAAATGCGGGGGTTGCCGGAATTCAAATCGAAGACCAGGTAATGCCCAAAAAATGTGGCCATACCGAAGGAAAGCTTTTGATCTCTAAAGAAGAGATGGTGCAAAAGGTCAAAGCAGCCGTGGATACAAGAAAAGATAATAATTTCGTTTTGGTTGTGAGGACGGACGCGATTGCTGTGAATGGATTGGATGATGCGATTGAGCGTGCAGTGGCTTATCGCGAAGCCGGCGCAGATGTTATTTTTGTTGAGGCACCCACAAGCAAAGAAGACATGAGGAAAATATGCCAATCCATCAAAGCTCCTCATTTGGCAAATATGGTGGAGGGAGGGGGAAAAACGCCCATACTATCCCTTCATGAACTGAAAGAATTGGGATATAAGATTGTTATTTACCCTGCTTCGGCATGGATGGCATCCATTAAAGCCATGCAGGAAGTTTTGGCCATCTTAAAAAAGGAAGGAACTACTTCTCGTTATGCCTCCCGCATGGTTTCTTTTCAGGAAATGTTTGAAGTTGTGGGGCGATCAAAGTTTGTTGCCCTGGAAAAGAAGTATGCCAGTTAGTAAGAAACGCTATTTCCGGTCGGCAAAATAAGCGATGGACCCCTCATACTTCTTCCTCAATTCTTCCATCAGAAGAAAGGCGGCTTCTTTCTCCTTGATCTTGCGGAAACATGGGAAACGGGGAGAGGAAATCAATTTCACAATTGACAGAGCCCAAGAGATATGCAAAAAAGGGTTGGATGGCCGAAACCAGGTTCAATAGAAACCAATAAGAAAGGAGGCATGGAAATGAGAAAAATGAAAGCCTTAATTTCAGGAGTGACGGCCCTAGCCTGCATCATGGCCTTTGGCGGTGTTTTGTGGGCTGCTTTTCCCGAAAAACCGGTCGAATATATTATTTGTTTCAACCCGGGAGGACAATCGGATGTGACTGCCCGGGTGCAGCAGAAAGACTTGGAAAAAGCTCTTGGCGTCCGCGTTATTATTCAATACAAGGTTGGAGCGGGCGGTGCCGTCGGCTGGTCGGCTCTGGCCAAATCCAAGCCGGATGGTTACACGATTGCCGGCAACAACATCCCGCACATCATTCTGCAGCCCATGATGCGCAAGGATGCCGGCTACACAACTGAACAACTGGTCCCCATCTACCTCTTCGAGACGACTCCCATCGGACTCGCGGTCAGGAACGATAGTCCCTTCAAGAACGTGCAGGATTTTTTGGATTTCGCCAAAAAGAACCCGGGGGTCATCACCGTCGCGGGGGTGGGAACCTATACCGGTCATCACATCACCTATCTTCAGTTCACGGATTTAACGAAGGTGAAGCTTACCTACATCCCCTTCACGGGTGCGGCGCCTCAGGTGGCGGCCTTCATCGGAGGACATGCCACGGCGATTTTCGGGAATTCCAATGATCTGGTTCAGCATAAGGACAGGATAAGGGTTCTGGCCATGGGGACCGAGAAGCGCTTCAAACCCTATTTCCCGGACGTGCCGACATTTAAGGAAGCGGGGATCAACATGACCGCCGGAATCAGCCGGGGAGTTTGCGCTCCTCCGGGAACCCCGGCGGATCGCATTGCCGTTCTGGAAAAGGCTTTTGATAAAGTCTGCCGGGGCAAGACGTTTGTGAGCAAGATGGAGGAGATGGGATTTTGGGTGGATCATCTCAACGCGGCAGAGTTTGCAAAATGGCTGGCGGAAAAAAAGAAAGAGTACACGGATATTCTACGGAAAATGAAAATGCTTAAATAGGAATCAGAACAGGAAATCGGGCGGGGAAGGCAGGCTTCCCCGCCCGAACTCCGGAAAAATGAATCATGCCGCATTCTATTTTTCTTGCCTTCGGCCATCTTTTGGAAATAGAAAACCTGCTGCTCATGCTGGCGGGAGTAACCGGGGGCATCATCGTGGGTGCTCTGCCCGGCTTGACGGCCACCATGGCCATCGCCCTGCTGGTTCCCTTTACCTTTACCATGAATCCAGCCAGTGGTTTGATCACCCTAGGAGCGATTTACTGCGGAGCCATTTATGGAGGATGTTTCTCGGCCATTCTGATCGGCACCCCGGGAACGCCGTCGGCAATCGCGACCGTCTTTGATGGCTATCCCATGGCCAAAAAAGGAGAGGCCGAGCAGGCCATCGTGACGGCCACCGGGAGTTCGGTGATCGGAGGCCTCATCGGGGCGGCGGTCCTCCTCTCTCTCTCTCCCTTATTGGCCGAAGCCGCCCTGAAGTTCGGTCCTCCCGAATATTTTTGGATGGCGGTTTTCGGTCTGACCATCATCGCCACCTTGGCCTCCAAATCGATTTTGAAGGGTCTGATCGGCGGAGCGTTCGGGTTGTTGCTCAGCACGGTGGGCATGTCCCCCATCGCCGGGGATGTGCGTTTCAGTTTTGGTCTTCCCGCGCTGCAGGGAGGGATTGAATTGATGACCGCCATGATCGGTTTTTTCTGCATCCCCGAGGTCCTGTTCATGGTGGAAGAGAGGGGAAAAAGTTATACCCTGATCTCCTACAAGCGGCAAAGGGGAGTGACTCTCTCGACGCTTGCGAAGCTGGTCAGGAAGCCCATCCTCCTAATCCGCTCGGCGGTCATCGGGGCCATCGTGGGAATTATCCCCGGGGCCGGGGGAAACATCGCCGGACTCGTTTCCTATAATGAGGCCGTGCGGGCTTCCAAAACCCCGGAAAAATTCGGGACAGGCATTATGGAGGGAGTTGCCGCCTCCGAGACGTCCAACAACTCCGAAGTGGGCGGTTCCTTAGTTCCCCTCCTAACCCTGGGGATTCCCGGCGCACCGCCTGCAGCCGTGCTTCTGGGAGCCCTGCTCCTCCAGGGGATGAGGCCGGGGGCCGAGCTTTATACCGTCCATGCCGAAATCACTTACGCGTTCCTTTTTTCGTTGTTCGTGGCCAATATTCTGATGCTTCCCATTGGAATTTTTGGGGGAAAGGCATTTGCCCGGCTGATTACCATCGTTCCCGTAAAACTATTGGCGCCCACCGTAACCTTTTTATGCGTCATTGGATCCTTTGCGATCCGCAATAATATTATGGATGTCGCCTTCATGCTCTTATGCGGGCTATTCGGCTACGTGGGGAAAAAATTGGGGTTTCACCCGGGCCCCATCGTCCTGGGGCTCATACTGGGGAAAATATGCGAAACCGGTCTGGTCCAGTCCATGCTCATGGGGAAAGCCTCCGGCTCCACCTGGTCCATGTTTTTTGCCCGTCCGATTTCTTTGCTCCTTATCCTTTTGTGTCTATTATCCGCCATGTGGCCATTCATCGCCTCCGCCTTGAAAAAGAGGGGCTATTTTGCTATCGATTCCACGGGGGAGGGGAATCGTGGTTAAGTCCTTGAATTGGGATCGAATCGCGGCGATTTTTCTCTTGGTCCTGTGCGGATTTCTATGGGTCGAAACCCTCCCCTATCTGGACTTGGCTTCTTTTTTCCCCCGGATCGTGATTCTTGTCCTGGCCGTTTTGTCCGCCATTCTTCTGGTGAAAAGCTGGATAAAGGCCGATGCAAAACGCCTATTTGAGGGGATAGAGAAAAAGAATATCGGGTTTGCCGTTGTCCTCATTGGCCTATGGGTAGGTTCGATACCTCTCTTGGGCCTTTTTCTTTCGAGCATCCTGTTTTTTAATCTCCTGGTATGGCTGATCTCCAAAGAAAGAAGAAACCGGAGGGCGGTCGCCTTTTCTTTTGTCCTGGTTGCAACCATCGTATCCTTTTTCTATTTTGTCTTTCAAGAAATCCTCCTCGTCCCGTTCCCCAAGGGCGTCCTCTTCTAGGAAGAGGACGTTCTTTCCTATTTTTTCTTATTCGTGAACAATCCTTCTTTTCATTTCCCGTTGCTCGTACGTTCAGGGATTTTGGGAGCGGCAAATGGGGGGCGGCCGTGAAGTCGAAGACCTCTATCCGGATCCCGCATAGAATTTCGTTTTCGGCCGGGCCTCTCTCAGAGATCGGGTGGGGGTATTCAGCTTTGCCCGGTACGATCCGGATTATTACGGGGAGAGGCGGAGGAAAAAGCTCCTATGCGTCAAGGGCAGACTTGAACCCCTTTTCCCCTTTTCACGATTCGGCTTTTCGGGAGGATTCGGTCTTCCTGTATGGGAAAAGCAAAAAGTTAAAGATCGCCAAGTTTATCGCGGTCGTGAAAGGCTTTGGACCGGTGGCGGTAGTCATCGTCGAGGAGAAGCGGAAGTAAATCCGCTGCCTGATTTCCACCAACGTTCTTCTGCCCGCCTTGCAGATCGTAAAGTTCTGCGCCCATCATTGGAAGATCGAACAGATGATCAAAGACCTCAAACAGCGGTTAGGATTGGGAGACTACCAGGTCCGCACCCTCCGGGCCATCCAGTGCCATGTGACCTTGGTTCTTTTAAGCTACTTCACTTTAATACTCCTCAAAATCCTGCAGTGGATAAAAGATGAAAGGATCTCTCAGGACCTATCGATTTGGGCGTTGGCTCTTCAATTCCGGAGGCAGATTCTGATAGAAAGAATCACCGTGAAGCTTAATAACCTGAGGATCCAATTTAAAAAAATATTCTTGACACTTACCTTGAGCAACTACGGGCTTAAAAAATGCAAGACTTCAGTATTTAAGTTTTTCCCTGAAAAACCGAAAAGATTTCCGAAGAGTGCTGGTCTATCGGCGTCGCCTCTTTGTGCATACCCCCCTCTTTTCCTATATTTGAAAAAGATGTGAGATGGGAGAGCATCCAGGATAGAAAAAAACGAATAAAGGTAGAATTTTTTGGAAAGAGATAGAATAGAGGGAATAAATATGGCGAAATTATTTTTTGCCTTTATAATAGCATTCCAATTTTTAGGCTCGGGTATCGCCAATGCGAATGAGAAAGAAGCTTTGGCCTGCCAACTCAATGACCAAGCCATTCCCCAATATGTAAAAGAAGTGAGAACTCATATTGATAGTTGTTTTAAAAAGACCGTAATGGAAGCAGTTTTTTCAATAGCAAAAAGGGGGGGCTATTTTACTCCCGCTGAAGGATCAGACGTTTTTGGAATTCCTCGTTATAATTACAAAAATAAAAAAAATATTCCTACGAAGGAAATGATAGAAAGTGAGATGTCAAAATTTGCTACCTGGTACTGGCCGTTTTATATGGATAGTTTAAAAAAGTTTCCGGAGTTAAAAATAATTCCTGAGCGAGCACCTATCTATATTAGCATGGAAATTGACAAGCTAAAAGCTAGACTGGATTTTCCCATAGTCATTACAAAAGGAGAATCCGTTTATGAAGTTAAAGATCCATACTGGGTGGAAATACCATGCAAAATGACCAATATGTATGAAATAAGCTTAGAAATTGCTGAACAAAAATTAAGAGATCCAGAATCGACATGCCTAAGCTGCTTATATAAGCTCGCTAAAAAGCATGATGTAAAGATCGATTTTATGGATACAAGCGAAGGCCAAATATTCACGATTAAGGATGAGGAATCTACATATTTAGGAGCCCCGCTGAGATTTATTTTTGGGATAGATTATCGGGATAAAGGAAATATTTTAGCCAAAATTGAAAATTCAGAGAGCGATAATGAGTTAATTCAATCCCTCCCGCATGGGGAAATAAATTGGTCCAGAGCCTTAATAAAAGCAAAGGGGAGTGCGGTCAAACCTAAATTCTCTAGAGGGGCATTACGGCGGGACTGGCCTTCAGCAGTAAAGCGAAGGGCAAAAGTCGACGCCATGCGGAATATTCTGGAAACAGTGAAAACCGTCCAAGTGGATGCTGAAAAAAAATTGGGTGATATAATGAATGAGTCAGATATAATGAGGATACGCGTTTTGGGCCTTGTACAGGGAGCAATCATCCTGAATACGCGCTATTATCAGGACAAGAGGGTTGAGATACTAATGGCGGTTAATCTAATGGATATACTTGGTACCCTGGCTGCTGACGAATTAATATATCGAGAATCGGTGGATTATAAGAAAGTTCCCTTTACCTCTGATGATCAGGGAAAAGATGAGGAGAAAACAAATGTAAAAGATCCTGGATATACTGGTTTGATTGTAAATGCAAAAAATCTGGGGTTACGGCCTGCGCTTATTCCCCGAATCATTGATGAGAGGGGAGGGCTGGTTTATGGCCTGCAGACTGTGGATCCAGAACAACTTAAAAAAGCAGGGCTGGTTGGGTATGCAAAAGATTTAAACGAAGCAATGCAAAATGATAGAGTAGTGCCAAAGCCTTACGTGATTTCTGGTTTGAAAGGCTCGGGAAAAAATAATACGGACGTAGTGATTTCCAGGCATGATGCTCAGACAATAATCGAAAAAGGAGTCTGGACTGATTATTTAAGAAAAGGGCGAGTGATCATTGTTTACGAATGATCAGATTTGACAATCTTAAGGATGAGGATTAAAGCGCAAAGTGGCATCCTGTAGAGCTTCTTCCTTCGTCACCTCGATTCTTTCTGGAAATCGCCCCGTGACTCTCCGCTTCCTATACTCTATCCCATTAACTTTTTTTAGACGAATCCTTATCCAAGTGAATCCCTTTTCATCCGTGTTCCGATAAAATAGGTTTGCGGGGGCTTTTCCTTTCGGCGACGTGCTGGACTACCCTTTCAGGTATTTGTTAAACCACGCTACACAGCGGCCCCAGGCGTCTTTGGCCGCCTCGGCCCGGTAGCTGGGCCGATAATCGGCGTAGAAGGCGTGGGGCGCACCGGGATAGATCACGAACTCGGCAGTCTTGCCAGCGGCCTTGAGGGCCGCTTCCATCTCCTTGACGTCGACCACGGGGATTCCCAGGTCCTTTTCACCGTAAAGGCCCAGAACAGGCGCATGGATCTGCGCGGCCAGGTCTATGGGCCCGGCCGTTCGAACCCCGGGGGTCCTGGCCGGTTTAAGCTGGCCATACCAGGGGACCGCGGCCTTCACTTCCCGGCTATGGGCGGCGAAGAGAAGGGTATACAAACCGCCCCGGCAGAATCCTGTAACCCCGATCCGGTCGGAGCGCGCCGCCGGATGCTTCTTCACGTAGGCCACCAGGGCATCCAGGTCTCCCATCAGCCGGGCGTCGGGGACCGGGTTAACCACCTTACGGACCGCGGCGATGTCCGGGAGATGCAGGACGCCCCCTTCCCGGGCGTAGGGCTCAAAGGTGATGCCCAGGAAACCCTCCCTGGCAAAGCGGCGGGTCACATCTTTGATGTGCTCGTGCATGCCGAATATTTCCGGGATGACCAGCACCACCGGGTATTTCCCCGCTCCTGCCGGGCGGGCTTCGTAGATCGGTATCTGGAAGTCTCCGGAGGGCACCTTTCCCTCGGCCACGATGAGCCCTTCAGCAGAAGTGGTGATTACTTCTCCGGCCACGGGATTCGCGGAGATCGCAAAACCCGCCAACGTCACCCCGGCAGCGCTCATCCGGGCTAGAAACTGCCTCCGGGACATGCCCTCATAGGCATTCGCCAGCCAATCTTCGACCATATTTTCCCCCTCCTTCTACCGTTTGGGCTGCCTTTCCAGTAAAGCCCCATGTCTCATTCAGATAAAGGGTATCAGGCTCCGGAAAAGCTTCCTATGGGTGGAACCTTGTATTTTTATCCGGGAGGGAGGGTATTTAGAGCAGAGAGCAAGGAGCGAGGAGCATGGAGCAAAGGAGAGAAGAAAAAACGTTATTGGTTTAAACCGGCAACTTGCATCCGGCAACCTGTCTTTCTTTATGGCCCCTGCGAGCCCTGCGAGAGGAAACTGTTTTTGTCCGTTTGTTTTTTCTTTTCAAGAATTTTGATCCGCGTTCATTAGCGTCCCATTATTTTTATCCCATATTCCGCAATCTATTTTCCCCTATTTGTAATTGAAGGCCCTGAGGAAGTGAAAAGGTTTTAGGCCAACCTAGAAAAAAATGGGGAAAAAAGAGAAAAATTCTTCCACTTTTTAAAGTTTTAAGCAATAGGTAATAAAAATAACGTATAGATAACAATAAATTATA
>LJUR01000075.1 GCA_001304105.1 Deltaproteobacteria bacterium SM23_61 | reverse complement strand
CCCCTTTGCGGACGTAGAAGCCCCGGAAGCGCAGCAGCTCGGGAATGTTCACCCCCAAATCCTTGATCGAGGGCACGTCGGCGAATGCCTTCGGGCGTTCCTCCAGGAAGGTCAGGATGGGCTTCATCTGTTTCGCGGCCAGAAATTGGCGCACGTCGCCCGGCTGCTCGAACAACACATCCACATGGCCGCCAATCAGGGCGGCGTAGCGCTCGGACGGTTTATCGAAGCTGATCTGGTTCACTTTGATGCCCAGCTGCTTCTCCACGATGGCCATGGTCACGCGCTCCATGGTGCCTTCGCCGGACACGTTGGCGAAGGTGACCTTGCCCGGATTGGCCTTGATGTACTTGAGCAGCGACGGCCAGTCGGTGAAACGCTTGTCATCCGGGCGGATGTATAGCTGGCTGAAAGTAATCTGGGTGTGCGCCAGGGGAATCCAGTCTACGGTCGGATTCTCTTTCAGGTTGCTTGCCGGCCGCGTAGTGGGTGATGGAGTCGTCGATGTGTTGCATAATGGTGTAACCGTCCGCGGGGGCGGTCATGAAATCCGGAACCGCCGCACGCCCTGCGGCGCCGGGCTTGTTCACGCACTGGACCGGCTGGCCCACGATGTTTTGCAGCTGGGCGGCGATGGCGCGAGAAACTTGGTCCGATCCGCCCCCCGGGCCATAGGGGATGATGATGGTCAAGGGCCGCTGCGGAAAGCCCGCCGGCTTCTTTTGCGCTTCCGCCAGACCGGAAAGCAGGAGCACGCCAGCAAGAGCGGAGACCGTCACGAGGGCAATCAGCAGTCTACGATCTTTCATGGTTTTCCTCCTTTTTCATTTTTTTGGGACAGAGCAGATTATTGCCCCTTTTTGGGGTGCCGAAGCAAGCATTTTTCCATCGCACCGCAAGCCAGGATGCCGAGGCGGATTCGCACTCCCCTCTATTTTTATTGCAAAAGCGATGGAAAAAGTCAATATCGAATCTGTCCCTTATCCGCCTTCATTTTTCGGCAAGGATTCGTAGGCTCTATTGAATTTCAGGAATTGCTCGGCACGGAAGCAAGGACGTTGAGCGACTGGACGCAAATCGGATTTGATCCAAAAGGACAGGAGATGGAGAAGGAGAAGGAAAAGGTAAAGGTAAAGGAAAAGGAAAAGGTAAAGGTAAAGGTAGATCCAAGGAACCCATCTCCGACTCCTCGGTTTTACGGGACGCAGATTTACGCAGATAAAAAAGGAACAGGGCAGGAGACGAAATCTAGGATGAAAAAACCCCTGCCAGCTTACTCTTTAATCGAATCTTTTATTCGTTCTTTTGAAATCTGTGGAACCTGCGATCGTCTGCGTCCCAACGCTTTTATTGTTTGTATTTCGGGTTTGCCAGCCAGGCCTTCTTCAGGGTGTCGCCGCGAAGGCCGCTGCGCAGGGCTTCCAGGGCCAGGATGTCTTCCGGGGGAATGTTCCCCAGGCTCACGTTGGACCCGAAGCGGAGGATGAGGAACTGCTGCTGGTTCTTGATGGGCGCTTCCCATTCGAGCTTGGTGTGGTCGTCCACGCCCTTGATGATGGCTTCCACTTCGTCGTCCTTGGGTTTCCCGTCCTTGTCGTAGATCCCCACGCCCTTGCCGGCCTCGCGGGCTTCCACGATGACCTTGAAGGCCCCGTTCTTGAGGTCGGCGGCGATTTCTTCGTGGAGCTTGCTGGTGGCTACCTTGTCGTCGGGGTCTTTCTTCCCCACCTCGGAGACCACCATGAAGCCCATGTCCACGGCGCGCTTGATGCAGTCGGCGCGGGTTTTCATATCGATCTCGATGGTTCCATCAGAGACTTCGATGGCGTTGAACCCCAGCTCCTTGCAGCGCTTGAGGTACTTCGGGTAGGCGTGCTGCCAGACCGAAACCTCCAGGAAGGTTCCGCCGGGGCAGATCCAGATGTCGGAATCCTTGACCATCTCCACCTTCTCGGCGGTGTAGTCGAGGTCCAGGAAAGCGCTGGTGCCGAAGGTGAGCTTGATGAAATCGATGTAATCGGCGGCGGAATCGAGAAGGTCCTGGGTGCCGCTAAGCCCCAGCCCCTTGTCGATGATCATGGTCAATCCTTCCTTCCGGGGCTTTACGGTCCGTCCCGGAACGGGCATTTCGAAGACTCCGTCAAAAGATTTTACTCGGCTCATGTCAGATTCCCTCCATGCAATTTTTTGCCCCGGCCAGCACAGATTTGACCGGGTTCATTACCACTTCTTCAACGAAGCGAGTCATGACTTTCAAACGACGCCCCATGAGTTCGGGGGTGTCGAAGCTCTCCACCGGGATCACGTCGTAGAAGACCAGCGTGGGCCCCAATTTTTCCGTGCAGTTGTCGAACAGGATCTTGACGATCTTCTCCTTCCGGGTGACCGTCTTAACGATGGGCTTGTCCCGGCCCGACTCGATCTTTGCGTCCACCAAGGTGACCCGGGGGTTCAGATAGCGGAGCTCGGCGGAGATGTGTCCCATGTCGATGGCGATCTTGTGCCCCCACACATCGGTCACCCCCGGGGGGATGTCCACTTTCAGCCTCTGGTTTGCCTGGGGAAAATCGTAGATCAGGTTTCCCAGACGGATGTTGTCGTAGAGCGACCCCATGGTAAACTCGTAGCCCTTGTCCGTAAACCGGAAATGGGTCATCTCCGTGCTAAAAATCCTCCAGTCGTCTTCCAGCCCCTTGAGCAGGAAGACGGTCTTGCCGGCCCCGGCCCCGCCTACGACCATGAGGAGCGTGTTCCGGCTGGGGCTGTACATGGAGCTGGCGTGAAAGCTGTAGATGTTGTGGTGCCGCTCCAGGGTGGCCAGGAGGTATTTGAAGAAAAGGCCCAGGTTCCCGAAGAGGGAGTACCGGTTGTCCGAGCACTCCTTCTCATACCGGGTGAAATCTCCGGTGCAGCTGCAGACTTTCTCCGTCACCTTCACCTGGGGCTGAACGTTGGGTTCGTCGACCACCACGAAGTAGGAATCCAGGTCGTCGGAGAAAGGAATCTTTTCGATGGAATGGATGTTGGTGAGAAGGGACTCCATGACCTGGCCCTCGAAATACCGGGGTTCGTGGATGAGCTTCTCGTTGTTGGAAAGGATGCCCATTCGGGCATCCACGATCTTCACGGCTCTCTTATACATCGGGGTTCCTCCATTTCCCCCGGGGGGATGAAGAAAAATTTTCACCACAGAGCACGCGGAGACCACAAAGTTCAACCAGGCCAAAAATGGAATAGGTGGGTAATGCAGATGGTTTCCCCATACTCCAATATTCCATCATTCCAATATTCCAGTCTTTCTCTCTGCGCCCTCTGCGCTCTCTGCGGTTAACGCTTTTTCTTTCGGGGATAGGCAATGGCCGCCCGGGCGGCGGCCAGCCGGGCGATGGAGACGCGGTAGGGAGAGCAGGAAACGTAGTCCAGTCCGGTGAGGTGGCAGAACTCCACCGAGCTGGGGTCTCCCCCGTGTTCCCCGCAGATCCCCACTTCCAGTATGGGGTTGGCCCTGCGGCCCTTTTCCACGCCGATGCGGATGACTTCTCCCACCCCGGGGCGGTCGATGGAGACAAAGGGGTCCGAATCCAGGATCCCCTTCTCCCGGTAGAAGGGGAGGAACTTTCCGGCGTCGTCTCGCGAGAGGCCGAAAACGGTCTGGGTCAGGTCGTTGGTGCCGTAGGAGAAGAACTGGGCCACCTGGGCGATCTGGTCCGCGGTGATGGCCGCCCGGGGCAGCTCGATCATGGTCCCGGCCAGGTACCTGATCTTCATTCCCGTCTCCGCCATGACCTCCCTGGCCACCCGGTCCACGATCTCCCGCTGGGCGCGCAGTTCGTTCACATGCCCCACCAGGGGGATCATGACTTCGGGGATGACCTTCACCCCTTCCTTGGCCGCATCACAGGCTGCCTCGAAGATGGCCCGGGCCTGCATCTCGGTGATTTCCGGGTGGCTGATGCCCAGGCGGCAGCCGCGGTGGCCGAGCATGGGGTTGGCCTCTTTCAGACTCTCGGCCCTTTCCTTGAGCTTGTTGAAGCTGACTCCCATCTGAGAGGCCAGTTCCTCGATCTCCTGGTCGGTGTGGGGGAGGAACTCATGGAGCGGAGGGTCGAGGGTGCGGATGATCACCGGGTAGCCGTCCATGGCCCGGAAAATCCCGATGAAATCCATCTTCTGCATGGGCAGGATCTTGGCCAGGGCTCGGCGTCTCTCTTCCGGGGTGTCGGCCAGGATCATCTCCCGCACGGCGGCGATCCGCTCGGCTTCGAAGAACATGTGCTCGGTCCGGCAGAGACCGATGCCCGTAGCCCCGAAGAGGCGGGCGGTGGTGGCGTCGCGGGGGGTGTCGGCGTTGGTCCGGACCCCCAGGTCGGCGATTTCGTCCGCCCAGGACATGAGCTTGACGAACTGCTGGTAGATGGGAGAATCTTCAGGCCGGATCTTCTTCTCGATGAGGACCTGGATGATCTCCGAGGAACTGGTGGGAAGCTGTCCCTCGATCACTTCCCCCGTGGTTCCGTCGATGGAGATGAAGTCTCCCTCCCGGATGACCCGGCCGTTGACTTCCATGGTCCCGCTGCCATAATTGATGTTGAGGGCCGTGCATCCTACCACGCAGGGTTTTCCCATACCCCGGGCAACCAGGGCCGCGTGGGAGGTCATTCCGCCGCGGGAGGTAAGAATTCCCTCGGCAGCGTTCATTCCGTGAATATCCTCGGGGGAAGTCTCGATGCGGATGAGAACGCTCTTCTTTCCTGCTTTGGCCAATTCCATGGCCCGCTCCGGGTTGAAGACCGCCATCCCGCAGGCCGCGCCCGGGCCGGCATTGAGTCCTTTGGCCAGGAACTTCCCCCCCGCGATGGCTTGAGCCTTGGCCTGGGGATCGAAGACCGGCGCCAGGAGCTGGTTCAGGGAATCGGGGTCGATGCGGGAGATGGCCGTTCTCTTGTCGATGAGCTTTTCCCCCACCATCTCCACCGCAATCCGCAGTGCGGCGAAGGCGGTCCGCTTGCCGCTGCGGGTCTGGAGCATCCAGAGTCTCCCCTGCTGGATGGTGAACTCGATGTCCTGCATGTCCTTGAAGTGCTTCTCCAGCCTCTGGTAGATCTTTACCAGTTCCCCATAGGGTTTGGGAAGCATCTCTTCCATGGAAAGAAGGCCGGGGTCGGCCTTGCGCTCCTTGCCGATGGGCTGGGGGGTGCGGATCCCGGCCACTACGTCTTCTCCCTGGGCATTGGGCAGAAACTCGCCGAAGAAGAATTTTTCCCCCGTAGCCGGGTCGCGGGTGAAGGCCACGCCGGTAGCGCTCTCTCCGCCCATGTTGCCGAAGACCATGGTCTGGACGTTGACTGCCGTACCCCAGTCTTCGGGGATCTTGTTCAGTTGGCGGTAGGTGATCGCCCGGGGGGTGTCCCAGGATTCAAAGACCGCCCCGATGGCTCCCCAGAGCTGTTTTTTGGGGTCTTCGGGAAAGTCGTTCCCGCTTTCTTTTTTCACCAGAGCTTTGAACTTTTCTACCAGCTCTTTCCAGTCCTCGGCGGAGAGTTCGATGTCTAGCTTGAGGCCCTTCTCCTTTTTCCTCTCGGTAATCAGCTCTTCCATCAAGTCCCGGTGGACCCCCAGGACCACGTCGCTGTACATCTGCACGAAGCGGCGGTAGGAGTCATAGGCAAACCGGGCATCGCCGGACCTTTCGATGAGGCCTTGCACCGTTCTTTCATTCAGGCCGAGGTTTAGGATGGTGTCCATCATGCCCGGCATGGAGACCCGGGCCCCGGAGCGGACCGAGAGGAGAAGGGGATTCCTCGGATCCCCGAACCTGGCCCCCATGGTCTTCTCCACCTTGGCCAGGGCCCTGTTAACTTGATCCCTCAACTCCCGGGGATACTTTTTCTTGTTGGCGTAATAGAAAGTGCAGACCTCGGTGGTGATAGTGAACCCGGGCGGAACCGGAATCTTCAGGTTGGTCATCTCGGCCAGGTCGCACCCCTTGCCCCCGAGAAGATTGCGCATTTTACTGCTTCCCTCAGCTTTTCCCGCACCGAAAAAATAGACGTACTTTTTAGCCATTTCCCATCCTTTTCTCATTTTTTGTTGGGACACGGATTAACACGGATAAACACGGATAGGAATTAAAGAAAAAACATGAAGCACGTCAAGCATTTCCTTCTGTGTTTATCTTTGTGTGTCTGTTTCCAAATCAGTCTTTTTTATTAGCATGAAATCCGTGTGAATCCGTGTTCATCCGTGTCCCATTCGGTCTTTTTTCTTTGATTTTTTGGCCAGTAAAATCTGTGTTCCTCTGTGTCCAGTTACGCTTTCTTTACCAGTCGTCGCCAGCCAGCTTTTTGGGCACCCCAAAATTGACGTATCGCAAAGCCGCCTGGCCGCTCAGCACCCGGTCCACATCTTCGGCCACGGCGTCGACCACTTTTTCCTGGGCCTCGTAGGTCAGCCCCGCCGTATGGGGGGTTAAAATCACATTATCCAGCCCGTGGAGCGGGCTCTCCCCCGGAGGTTCTTTCTCCCTCACATCCAGGGCAGCGCCTCCGATTGCTCCCTCCTTTAAGACCTTCGCCAGATCAGCCTCCGCCAGGACTTCCCCCCGGGAGGTATTGATGAGAAAGGCATTCTTCCTCATCTTCCGAAGCGCCTCTTCATTCAGGATTCCCCGGGTCTCCGGGGTCAAGGGCAGGTGAATGGTCAGGAAGTCCGCCTCGGCCAGAACCCGGTCGAAAGAAGTCAAAAGAGCCCCGGACTCGGTGACGTGGAGGCTGGTGGGCGAAAGGTAGGCGTCATGAGCCAGGATCCGCATGCCGAAGGCTTTGGCCCTCAGGGCCACCCGAAATCCGATCTTCCCCAGGCCCAGAATTCCCAGGGTTTTGCCCAAAAGCTCGGAGCCGTGGTATTTTTTCCGCTCCCAACCGCCGCCCTTGGTGGATTTGTCCGCACCGGGTATTTTTCTGGCCAGGGCCAGAAGAAGGGCGAAGACGTGTTCGGCCACGGAGACGGCATTCTCCTCCGGGCTGAAGGCCAGCACCACCCCTTCCTTCGTGGCTGCGGGAACGTCGATATTGTCATAGCCGGCGCCGGCCCGACCGATGACCCTCAGGGCCTTGGCTTTGGCCAGCAGGCCGGCGTTCACTTTGGTCTGGTTGCGGACGATCAGGGCCTCAAAGCCCGGGATCATTCCTTCCAGTTCCGCGACCTTCTTCCACAGGTCCGGATCGTAATGAACCTGGTATTTTCCCTTCAGTCGATCGATGCCCGTTCCGGTCACGTCCTCGCTGATGAGGATCCTTTTCGGGTTGGCCACGGGTCAATCTCCCTTCCCCAGGTACTCTCGGCCGGGATCGACTTCCTCCCGGAGGATACGCAACTCATCGGGTCTGGGGACCGGCACCCGTCCCATAGAGGATGCCGCCTCCACCTTGAACTCCGTGCTCTCCCGAACCTTTTCAAAACTCACCCCTGGCATGAGCTTGCTTACCTTGAGCCGTCCGTCGGTTTTATCCACCGCCATGACCGCCAGGTCGGTAACCACGGTCAGGTCGGGGTAGGAGGATTTCAACCCTGCTTTTTTCCTTCCTTCCGGACCGTCCAGATAGCCCGGGCTGGTAACGTAGGCGCACCGCTCTGGAAAACGCCTCTTTTCATGGGGGGCGATGACCAGGACCCGTTTGGCCAGGGAAGCGATGTCATTGGCCCCTCCGCTGCCCGGGAAACGGACTTTGGGCTGCTGGTAGTCCCCGATCACGGTGCTGTTGATATTTCCGTAATGGTCGATCTGGGCCCCTCCCAGGAACCCCACGTCCACCATTCCCCTCTGGAGAAGGCAGCCCAGGACTTCCCGCAGGGTACCCAGCTTGGCCGCCCGGTGCATGGCTTTGGGGTCGGAGACCGAGGTGGGGACGGGAAGGGCCTCGGGGGAGATGGGCCCGGTTTCCACCACGAAGCACATGTTCCGGGCGTGGGTCTTCTGGGCCAGCATGGCCGCCACCATGGGCATGCCCGTGCCCACGAAAACGGTTTCTCCGTCCCGGATGTGCCGGGCCGCTTCAATGATCATTAGTTCGTTCAAGGTATAGTCAGATGCCATTCTTAAAACCTCTTGTCGGGTTTCCTCTACAACAATTCCGCCATTTCCTGGCGGAGGCGGTTTAATTTCCGCAACCCGCCCACCTTTTCCAGGTACTCGTCGAAATTTGCGCAGGAGAAGAGGTATTTCTCCATGTAGGCTTCGAAGGCCGGGCCGCCTTCCCGCGCCGCTTTTTGATACTCGCGCATATGCTCGGCGTCGTGGGCATAACAGCGGTAGACCG
Organism: Deltaproteobacteria bacterium SM23_61; assembly: GCA_001304105.1. GTDB lineage: Bacteria > Desulfobacterota > SM23-61 > SM23-61 > SM23-61 > SM23-61. The sequence continues at coordinate 5,843 of LJUR01000075.1, read as the reverse complement.
AGGTGGGGTGGCCCCCCCAGGGCTGATGGACGACGGCGCTCACGTATACGTAGGGGATCGTCGTCCTCTCGGGGAACTGGCGGATTTCATCCGCCGACACCACCTCCTCGCAGGAGACGATCACCGCCCTGGAAGCCCGGATCATCTCCGGCTCGTGGGCCAGGAACCCCTCGATGATGAGGTTCCCCGTTTCATCTGCTTTCTGGGCATGAATGATGGAAACATCCGGGTTCAGGGAGGGGAGGAGAACCACCTTCTCCCCGGGATTCCAGGGGTTGTCGATGATCTCATGCTTTTTTCCCGTGGAGGACGATTTCTTGGCCAGGATGTCCGAACCCAGGAGGCTCTGGGTGGCCATGAAGGGCAGGCCCATCTCTCCGCCTAAAAAGCGGGTGACCATGGCCAGGTGGCTGTAGTCTTCATTCACCAGCTTTCCCTGCTCGATCGCTTTCCGCCAGCTCTGGGTGGTCCCGAACCGTTCCAGGTTTCCGGTCCCGCATTCGGTTCTTCGGACCAGCCCCAACCCTACCATCATATCCATGGGGATGGAAAGGTTGCAGCCCACCAGAGTCAAGTCCTTTTTCCTCTGCCGGATCATCTCGTGGTAAATGCACATGGCCGAACGTCCGATGGACTGGCCACCCATCCCCACCAGGGCGCCGTCGGAAACAAATTTCCGGACCGCTTCCTCTGCGGTCATGAGTTTGTTCTGCCTTTTTTGCCCTTCGCTCAAAATTCATCCCTCGGGGTAAAAGAGAATAAAACGTCGATCCCCCGCCGTCCTTTCCACGAACCGGGAGGGCAGGGGATTTATGTATAATTTTTACATCATACCGACATCGGGGTCAAGCCCCCCCTTTCGATTGCGGATTTTGGATTTCGGATTGCGGATTACGGATTACAAACCCTTTCGCTCCCGTCATCCGCCCAAATGCTTTGGTTTCGCCCTTCCGTATGAAATAACGACTTTCCCCGACCCCCTGTTTTTTTCAATCCGCAATCCGCAATCTGCAATCCGAAATTTCCTTGGCCGCCTCCGGCAGGTCCAGGGCCAGGAGTTTCTCCCCGGTCGGGATCCCGTTTGAATCCCAGCCCCGCAGGCGGTAGTACTCTTCCAGCATCTTTTCAAATTCGCCCGGGGGAGTATACATTCCTTTGGAGGGCCCGTCGGGAATCGGCTGACTGGAGACCCGAAGGGGCAGGGCGTCATCCTTCCGGCTTACCCCTTCGCGGCAGTTGAAGGCCCGCTCCAGGTTGTAGATCCGCTCCCCGATTCGTTCCACGTCCGCGAGGGCGAAATTCCATCCGGTGACTGAGTTGATCATCTTCACGTAATTCTCGTTGATCACCCCCCCGAAGCCCCGCTCGCTGGCGAAGCGGCACTGGGTCAGGGAGTCATTCAAGGCGGTGAAATTCTGGGTCCGAAACGCAAAGCTCGGTGCAATCTGGGCTTGGGTCCGGTCGAACTCCCCGGCGTATTGGAGCGTGGGCCGGGCGTCGTGATGGCTTCCCCCCCGGGTGGCCGTTGCGTACCCGAGGGACATACCCTTCAGGGCCCGGGCCGAATGGCCGGCCACTTCCACTTTTTTGAAACAGTGGAGGAGATTCGCCGAATCTTTTCCCAGCCGCTCGGCCAGGCGGAAAGAACCCTCGGCCAGCACGTCGCCGAATCCCTGCCTTTTCCCCGTTTCTTCCACCAGCTCCAAGAGCAAGGCGGCGTCCCCAAAACGGAGGTTTTTCCCGCCCGTATCGCCGGCAGTCAGGTATCCCTTTTCAAAACACTCCAGGGCAAAAGAGATCGTCACCCCCATGCTGATGGTATCCAGCCCGTACTGGTCGCATAGGCTGTTGAGTTTGAGCATGGAGGCGGCGTCCCAGTTGTCGGCCATGGAGCCGAGGGAGAAGAGGGTCTCGTATTCGGGCATCTTCCACCGGAGACCCCCTTGATCGGAAGGCAGGCGGAGGGTCTTCCCGCAGGCGATCGGGCACCCGAAGCAAGTATCGTTCCTCTCGAAGAAGAGTTCCTTGAGCCGTTCCCCGCCGATCTCCGCGGCGCGGGAACTTTGCTCCTCCTGGAGATTGCGGACCCCCAATCCGCCCATGGTGTTGATCATGTTGACCAGAACGGGTGTTCCCAGGCTCTTGAGGCCCGCGGTTCCTTTTTCCATTGCTTCTTTGCGAGATACGATCAGTTCCTCGATACCCTGAGAGTCAGCCATCTGGGTCTTTTTCGATCCTTTGACCACCACGGCTTTCACGTTCTTGGAACCCAGAACGGCACCCACTCCGCCCCTTCCCGATACTCCTTCCCGGCCGCGCCAGTAATGGACCAGACAGGCGTAACGAACCTTTTTTTCTCCGGCGGGCCCGATGGACACCACATCGGCGGATTCGCCCTCGGCGGCCTGGATGGCCTCGAAGGTCTCTTTGGTCAGTTTTCCCCACAGGGAGTCGGCGGGCTTGAACCGGGCGCCGGATTCGTCGATGAGCAGATAAATGGGAGATGCGGCTTTCCCGGAGATGACGATGGCCTCAAAACCGGTCCGCTTCTGGGTGATGGCGAAGCGACCGCCGAAGGTGGAGTCGAAGAAGAGGCCGTTCAGGGGGGATTTGGTAGCCACGTAAGCCCGGCTGGTGCTGGGCAGGGGAGAATCCGTGACCGGTCCGACGGCAAAGACCACGAGGTTTTCGGCAGAAAAAGGATCGACTGCTTTTTTCATCCCATGGTAAAGGATCTTGGCGGCAAAACCGTTGCCCCCCAGGAATTTCCGGGCAAAGGCTTCATCGAAGCTCTCGGTTTTGAATTTTTCCTGGGTCAGGTCAATGTGCAGAATCCTTCCGAAGTACCCGTACATTATTTCCTCCCATGTTCAACAGGTAGAAAAATCCCCCCCACCCCATCCCTCCCCCTCTGAGGGGGAGGGATGGGGTGGGGCTGATTTTATTCAATGGTTTGGCCGGGGTTCATCACGATGACTTTTACCTGGGGATGTTCTTTCATGAGCCGGAGGAATTCATCGGCCGTTCCCGTCAGGACAGGCCAGGTCCCATAATGCATGGGGACGACATACTGGGAACGGAGCAATTTGCAAGCATAGGCCGCTTCCCGGGGATCCATGGTGAAATGGCTACCGATGGGCAGGAGGGCCAGGTCGGGCTTATAAAGATCCCCGAATATTTTCATGTCGGACATAACCGCCGTATCCCCGGCGTGGTAGACGGTGAACCCGTTTTCGAAACGGACGATGAAACCCACGGGCTCGCCGACGTAGATCGCTTTTCCCTCCTCGGTAACCGATGAGCTGTGCTGGGCATTCACCATGGAGATGCGGATTCCTTTGGTGGTGTAGCTTCCGCCTTTATTCATCCGGACCACATTCTTGAGCCCTTTTTTGGTCAGGTACGTGCCAAGCTCGGCCATGACCATGACCGGGGCATTGGTCTTCTGGGCAATGCTCACCGTGTCGCCCAGGTGATCTGCGTGGCCGTGGGTGACCAGGATGAGATCCGCCTGGTTCACCTCTTTTTGGTCGGGAGGGGTCTTGGGGTTATTCTTCAGGAAGGGATCGATGTACATAACCACTCCTTGGGGTGAGACCAACTTGAAGGCGGAGTGCCCCAAATAGGTAATTTTCACTCCTTTGCCGATCTCCGCGGCAGGAAGCGAAGGAGAGAAGAAAACCAGAGCCAGAACGAAGAAAACAGTCAAAACGCCCCATACTTTCTTATCCATAATCCAGCCCTCCTTTCTTCTTTGATGTTCATTGATCATTGAACAATGTCCAATGCTCATTGTCCATTGCCCAACACCCAACACCCAACACCCAACACCCAACACCCTGTACCCTGTACCCTGTACCCTGCGCCCTGCGCCCTGCGCCCTGCACCCTACACCCTGCGCCCTGCGCCCTGCGCCCTGCACCCTATTTCTTACCCTCTCCTAATACTTCGGTTTCCTCTTCTCCAGAAAGGCCTTCATCCCTTCTTTGGGTTCTTTGGTTTTATAAGTTTCCCGGAAGGCCCGTATCCCTGCTTCCACCGCGTCGCTCAGGCTTAAATCCATCCATTGGGCAATGAGTTTCTTTTGCAGTACCATGGCTGTTGGGCCGCACTGAAGGGCTTTCTCTGCCATTTGCCGGGTCGCTTCTTTCAACTGTTCATGGGGAACTACCTTGTTGACCAGCCCGATCCTCCAGGCCTCCTGGGCATCGATCATTTCCCCCAGATAAACCAATTCCGCGGCCCGGCCGAGGCCGATCAGGCGGGGGAGGATAGCCGCTTCGATGACCGAGGGTATTCCCACCCGGACTTCGGGCATGCCGAAGCGGGCGCGCTCAGAGGCGATCCGCAGGTCGCAGGAAGCGACCAGCTCCAGCCCGCCCCCCAATGCATACCCGTTGATGGAGGCGATCACCAGCTTTTCCGACTGGCGGACGGCCAGGCAGCAGCGATGCAAGTCGGTGATGAATCTCTCCGCCCCGTCCTCGTCCAGGTCCATCATGGCCCTCACGTCCACTCCCCCCACAAAGGCCTTGTCCCCGCTTCCGGTGAGGACGATGATCCGGACAGCCTTCTCCGCACCCCACCGCCGGATCTCTTCAGTCAACCTCAGAATAAGCTCGTGGGTCAGCGTGTTTAGAGCTTCTGCACGATGGATGGCAATGATCGCGACCGGCCCTTCCTGCTGGGATAAAAGCATGGAAACCCCTCTCAAATTCGGATTGCGCATTGCGGAATTCGGAATAAGGAATCAACAGACGAATGACGCGGAGACGCGGATAGGGGGAAACGCGGGAAAAAAACGAACGTCCCCGTGTCTCCGTGTCTATTCATTCCGCAACCCGCAATTAAATGGTTGGTCCCGTCGTGTAGATCTCCACGGTCTGGTCGTACTTGAGGGTTTCCGCCTTCACCTTCTTCCCGCTGCCAACGGCCAAGAGGGCAGCGTAGATCCTCTGGCCAACTTCATCGATCGTCGTCTGCCCGGTGAGAACCCCGCTGGCATCGAGGTCAATATGATCCTTCATGACCCGCACTTTGGCGGGGTTGCCGGCCACTTTGATGACCGGAACGATGGGAAAGCCCTGCGGCGCGCCGCCGCCGGTGGAGAAGACGATGATATTCGCGCCTGCCGCGGAGAGGCCAGTCATGATCTCCGCTTCTTTTCCCGGGGAGTCCAGGACAAAGAGACCCTTACCGGGAATGGATTCGCCGTACTCCAACACTCCATCGATGGGCATGGAACCGGATTTACAAATGGCCCCCAGGGATTTCTCTTCGATCGTGGTCAACCCGCCACGGATGTTTCCCGGGGTCGGGTTCCCGCCGCGCATGTCAAACCCCATGGCCTTCACCCGGTCTTCCATGCAGGTCACGATATGAATGATGTGCGAGGCCACCTGCTCGCTGGCGGCCCTGCGGGCCAGAAGGTGCTCAGCCCCGATAAACTCCGTCGTCTCCCCGAAAATTACCGCCCCGCCCCTGGCCAGGAGAAGGTCGCTGGCTTTTCCCGTCGCAGGGTTGCTGACCAGCCCGGAAGTTGTGTCGGAAGAACCGCACTTGATCCCGATCGCTAGATGGCTTACGGGAACAGGTTTCCGTTTCATTCTGGATAGGGACTGGTCCAGTTTGCCCGCCAGCTCGATCCCCCGCTTCACGGTCTTCTTCATACCCCCGATCCCCTGGATCAGGACTTTTTCAACCTTCTGGCCCCGGTCTTTCAGGCCCTGGTAAACTTCCTGGAGGGACACGCTCTCACAGCCCAGGCCGACGAGCAGCACCCCCCCCACGTTGGGATTGGCCCCCAGGGTGATCAGCGTCCGCGTCACCCGGTCCGAATCCGG
>LJUR01000074.1 GCA_001304105.1 Deltaproteobacteria bacterium SM23_61 | reverse complement strand
AAATCCAGCAAGAGCCAGGTGGAGAAGGCCCACGGCGATCTCAGCAAGACCAACCTGGAGCTCGAGCAGCGACGCAGGTACATGGAGGTGGTCCTGCGGGACGTGGGCACGGGGGTCATTTCCCTTGATTCCACCGGAAGAATCCGGACCATCAACCGGTCGGCGGAGAAAATCCTGGGGATCAAGGCCGGCCAGGTTGTGGGGAAGGCGTACACCGATTTGCTCCAGGGCGAGTATCTCCGGCTGGCCGATGAGTTGGTCCGCGCAGTCAACCGGGCGGAGAATCGCTCCATCACCCGGCAGGTCAAACTCCGGGTGGGCATCGATCTGCTGACCCTGCTGGTGAAAGTGGCCATCTTGCGGGATGAAGGAGAACGGTATCTGGGAATGGTGGTGGTGCTGGACGACCTGACCCAGCTGCAAAAGGCTCAGCGGGCGGAAGCCTGGCGGGAGGTGGCCCGGCGGATCGCCCACGAGATCAAGAACCCCCTGACCCCCATTCAGCTTTCGGCCCAACGCCTGCGGAAACGGTACACGAACCAGTTCGGGCAGGACGGGGTCATCTTCGATGAATGCACCAAGACGATCATCACCCAGGTGGAGGAGCTGAAGAACCTAGTCAATGAGTTCTCCAGTTTTGCCCGCATGCCCGCGGCCAATCCAACCCCCAACCACCTTAACGACATCATCCGGGAAACGATGGTCCTCTACGAAGAGGGGCACAAGCACATCCGCTTCGAGTTCAAGCCGGATGACCGGATCCCGGTCTTTAACCTGGACAAGGAACAGATCAAGCGGGTCATGGTGAATCTGCTGAACAATGCGGTGGCAGCCGTGGAGGCGGTGGCGGGAAAGGATGGGGGCGGGCAAATCCTCATCGAGAGCCAGCTGGATCCCTTGATGAACCTGGCCCGGATTGAGGTATCCGACAACGGAGGCGGCGTGGCTGCGGAGGATAAACCCTTCCTCTTTGAACCCTATTTTTCCACCAAACCCGGGGGGACCGGGCTGGGGCTGGCCATCGTCAATACGATAATCTCCGACCATCACGGGTACATCCGGGTAAAAGATAACCTTCCCCAGGGATCCAGGTTTATCATTGAACTGCCCATCAGTCAATGACCATTGACCAATGACCAATGGACAATGAATAACGAATAACGAATAACGTATAACGTATAACTATCTTTGAAAGTCCTTTGCGCGGGAAAACCTATGGCCAAGCAAATTCTAGTGGTCGATGACGAAGAGCGGATCCGCCAGTCTTTGAACGGAATTCTCAAGGATGAAGGCTACGAGGTCCAGGAAGCCAAAGACGGAACCCAGGCCATAAAACAGGTGGAGAACGACCCCCCAGACCTGGTGCTCCTAGATATTTGGATGCCGGCCATGGATGGAATCGAAGTGCTGGAGAGGATGAAAGGTCAGATTCCTAACCTGCCGGTCATCATGATCTCGGGCCACGGAAATATCGAGCTGGCCGTGAAGGCCGTCAAGCTGGGGGCTTACGACTTCATCGAGAAGCCCCTCTCCCTCGAGAAAGTCCTTCTGGCGGTCAACAACGCGATTCTCTATTCCAAGCTGGAACAGGAGAACCGGGCCCTCCGCCAGGAAGTGGAGAGGAAATATGAGATCGTGGGGACTTCGCCGGAGATCGTCAAAATGAAAGAACAGATCAAGATCGTCGCCCCCACCAACGGCTGGGTCTTGATCAGCGGAGAAAACGGGACCGGCAAAGAACTGGTGGCCCGGGCAATCCATCGGCTGAGTCTGAGGGGGGAGAAGCCTTTTGTGGAGGTCAACTGCGCGGCCATTCCCGAGGAGCTCATCGAAAGCGAGCTTTTCGGGCACGAGAAAGGCTCTTTTACCGGCGCCCTGACCAAAAAAAGGGGGAAATTCGACCTGGCCCACGAAGGCACCCTCTTCCTGGATGAAATCGCCGACATGAGCCTGAAGACCCAGGCCAAGATCCTGCGCATCCTCCAGGAGCAGAAGTTTGAACGGGTCGGGGGAACGGAGATGATCTATGTGGACGTGCGGGTCATCGCCGCCACCAACCGTGACCTCATGGAAGAGATCCAGAAGGGCAAATTCCGGGAAGACCTCTACTACCGGCTGAATGTGATTCCCATACCTGTACCCCCCCTGCGGGAGCGGAAGACCGACATACCCCTGCTGGTGGAGCATTTCATCACCGCCTTCTGCCTGGAGAACAACAAGGAACACAAGAAGATCTCACCGGAGGCCATGGACTTCCTGTCGACGTACGCCTGGCCGGGAAATGTTCGGGAGCTGAAAAACATCGTCGAGCGAATGGTCATCATGACCCGGGGCCCGGTCATAGAGGCAAGGGATGTTCCTGACCCGGTGAGAGTGCAGCCCAAGGCTCCCCTGGAATCTTCCTTCTTCGATTTCCATCTCCTGCGGGATGCCCGCCGGGAGTTCGAGAAACGATTCATCTTGAGAAAACTCACGGAGAACGAGGACAATATCTCCAAGACCGCGGAGGTGATCGGAATCGAAAGGAGCAATCTCCACCGAAAGATCAAGAGTTACGGAATTGAAATGAAAAAAGAGTTGCCTTTGATTTCCCTGGGTCGGATGAAAGGAGAAACATGAAGCCCAAGGTTCTGGTGACCCGGAAGATTTATGAGCGGCCGCTGCAACTTCTCCGGGAGAAAGCCGAGGTGACCCTCAACCCCGAGGACCGGTCCATGACCCCGGCAGAGATCATGGCCGCTCTGCCCGGTAAAATGGGAGTGCTGGCCATGGGGAGCGACCCTTGGACCGCTCAATTGCTGGAAGCGGGGAAAGACCTGAAGATCGTGGCCAATAATGCCGTGGGGTTCAACAACATCGACCTGAATGCGGCCACGCGGCTCAAGATCGCCGCAACCAACACCCCCGATGTCCTTACCGACACCACCGCGGACCTCACCTTTGCCTTGATTCTGGGAGTAGCCCGGAGGATTGCCGAAGCCGACCGGTTCGTCCGTGCGGGGAAATGGACGGGCTGGACCCCCAACCTTATGATCGGGAGGGACGTTCATGGCAAAACTTTGGGAATCATCGGCTTGGGAAGAATCGGCTCCGCCGTGGCCAGAAGGGGGCAGGGGTTCAACATGAGGGTCGTCTATTATGACATCCGCCGCCTGGACCCGGCCGTGGAGCAACAGCATCAGCTTCAATTCATGCCCCTGCGGGACCTCCTTGAGGTTTCCGATTTCGTGACCCTCCATGTTCCTCTCACCCTGGAAACGAAGCACCTAATCGGCGCTGAAGAGCTGGGCCTCATGAAAAAGACCGCCTACCTGATCAACGCCTCCCGGGGGCCGGTGGTGGATGAGCAGGCGCTCGTCGAGGCCTTGCGTTCGGGGAAAATTGCCGGGGCCGGTCTGGATGTTTTCGAAGCCGAGCCCAAGGTTACCCCCGAGCTTCTCCGAATGGAAAACACCGTCCTCGTTCCCCACATCGGCAGCGCTACCGATGAAACCCGGGAAGCAATGGCCCTGCGGGCGGTAAACAACATCCTGGCCGTCATCCGGGGCGAGATCCCCCCCAATATCCTCAACCCGGAGATTTACCAGAAGTAGCTGACAAGAATGGAAGGCTTGCGCCAATAGGTTTCCCCAAGGTCATATTCCCAAACTACAACTGTAGGGGCGATTTATCTTCGGCCCGAGCGACTCGGCTGAGCTCGCCGAAGTCTCTGGCCGAGAGGCTGAATCGCCCCTACCGGCGTTAGCCGCTTTTTCTGCGAAGAACCCCTACAAACGTCCGGCTCCTTCTTTCCCGAAAGGTAGGCTGGCTGCAGAAGGCCGTGATCCGGGCGTATCACCGGCCCGTGTTTCGCCACTTCCCCGGATAAATAGTTTGCTAGCGTATTATTCGAGTGCGAAAAAAATCTTGATGGAGGTTTTGTTTTTTGCTAGGATGGGGCCAAATTTCTCCCGGGGAAAAAGATGGAAGTGTATCCATTCCACCACCGGAACCTCTTGTTTAACATCTTCACCGACTTCGACCTGTCTTTTAAAGAAGTCCGCGGGGTTCTGGATTACCTCCTGGAGGCCAAAGCTTTTCCTCCGGAAAAAGAAGAAGATCCCTCCTTGGGCGGCATGATCTACGATATCCGGCTGGGGCAGGTGCAGTATACGGTAGACGTTTTGGGCTATGAAGTCGTCATCTACCAGCGAACGGAAGTTTAAGGACTGCCGGGTCAATTCAGAACTCGTTTTCGGAGGGCCTCATCATTTCTGGACCAGGGATTGAATTCATCCACCCGGAGCTGAACCAAAGGGTTGATTTTCTCGGCGGGGGATACCTTTTCATCGAGGAGGGAAGGTTGAATCATCGGGGGAAGGAGGTGCTCTATCTCGTAGGAACAGCGGTCATCGAAGCTTCCTGTTGCGGAACCTGGGGGTGCGGCTTCATCAAGGTCCCCGGCTACATCCGGGAATGGAAGAAAGGCCGGAACGAAGCCGGGCGGCCCGTCTCGAAGGTGGAGCGGATTGACACCCAAGATCGGCAGAGGGAGATTCAGGACCTTTTAAGGGAAAGACATCCGGGTTTTTCCCAGGTTGAATTCCTGTAGAGCGCAACAACCATTCCTTTGAGGAGGTGAATATGGCTGGAATTGTTTCCTTCGGAGCCTATGTCCCCCGTTACCGGCTGAAACGGATGACCATCTTCGGGGCCATGGGCTGGATTAACCCCGCCAACATCATGCTGGCCCAGGGAGAAAAAGCGGTGGCCAACCAGGATGAGGATAGCCTGACCATGGCCGCAGAAGCCAGCATCGATTGTCTGAAAGGTTTCGACCGATCCAAGGTGGATGCCCTCTATTTTGCCTCGACCACCATGCCCTACGTGGAAAGGCAGAACTCGGGCATCATTTCCATGGCCTTAAACCTGCGGGACGACGTTCGCTCCGCCGATTTTTCAGGGGCACTCAAGTCGGGAACCTCAGCCCTCCTTTCGGCCCTGGAAGGAGTGGGGTCCAAGAGCCTGAGACAGGCCGTGGTCTGCGCCGCCGACTGCCGCCTGGGCAAGATGGGCAGCCCCCAGGAGATGATCTTTGGCGACGGAGGGGCCTCTTTCCTGATCGGGGATGAGGGGGTCATCGCCGAGTTCAAGGGGTCTTATTCCTTAACCGCCGATTTCGTCGATCATTACCGCGGTTCCAGGACGACCTTCGATCGGCAGTGGGAAGACCGCTGGATCCGGGACCTGGGGTTCGATGAATTCATTCCCCGGGCCATCGGGGGGCTGCTGAAGAAATGCAACGTCCAGATCGGTGACTTTTCCAAGATCATCTTCCAGTGCCTCTATGATTCGGCGCGCCGGAACCTGGCCAAAATCCTGAAGCTAGACCCGGCCAAGATCCAGGACCCGCAGCACAACACCATCGGAGAGACGGGGACCGGCCAATCACTGATCATGCTCGTCCAGGCCCTGGAAGAGGCCAAGCCCGGGGACAAGCTCCTGGTGGTGAGTTTCGGAAACGGCTGCGACGCCCTCTACTTCCAGGTTACCGAGGGGATCGGCGAGCTGAACGGCCGAAGGGGGGTGAAGGGGAGCCTGGGCAATCGGGCTGAGCTCAACAGCTACCAGAAATATGCCGTGTTCCGGGGGATGATCCCGGTGGACATCGGCCTTCGGGGAGAGGCGGATTTCGTCACCCGCTGGAGCTTCCTCTGGAGAAAGAGAAAAGCGGTGCTGGGCCTCATCGGATCGCGCTGCAAGAAGTGCGGCACCCCCCAGTATCCGCCCCAAAGAATCTGCGCCAACCCGGAGTGCGGGGCCGTGGACGAGATGGAGGACTATCCCTTTGCGGACAAGAAGGGGCGGATCTTCAGCTATACCGGGGATATGCTGGCCGCCTCCTACGACCCCCCTGAGCTCTACGGATACGTGCAATTCGACGGGGGCGGGAGGATCATGTGCAACTTCACCGACTGCACCCTGGAAGACCTGAAGGTGGGCATGCCGGTCGCTTTTAGTTTCCGCAAAAAATACTACGACCAAAAACGGGACATCCACGGGTATTTCTGGAAAGCAGTCCCTCAAAAGGAGGTGGCATAAATGGCAACCGGAATTCGTGACAAAGTCGCCATTCTGGGCATGGGTTGCACCCGCTTTGGAGAAAGGTGGGAGTCTTCCGGCGAGGACCTGATCATCGAAGCCTTTCAGGAAGCGCTGGCCGACGCGGGGATCGAGAAAAAGGAAATCCAGGCAGCCTGGTTCGGGACCCATATCGAAGAAGTGAATGTGGGAAAAAGCGGGGTCCCCTTATCCACTACCCTGAAACTGCCCTTCATCCCTGTCACCCGCACGGAAAATTACTGCGCCACCGGGACCGAGGCTTTCCGCGGCGCCTGCTATGCCGTGGCCGCGGGGGTGTATGACATCTGCTTGGCCCTGGGAATGGAGAAGCTCAAAGACACGGGATACGGAGGTCTCCCGGCGGGCGAGGCCTTCGGCCAGATGCAGGCGCTGGTGGGGCCCAATGCCACGGCGCCGGGGCTCTTCGCCCAGCTGGCCACGAGCTACTTTTCCAAGTACAAGGTCGACCCCAAGCTGGGGAAGAAAGCCATCGCCCACATTTCGGCCAAAAGCCACGCCAACGGCGCCCTGAACCCTAAGGCCCACCTGCGAAAAGCTGTAGCCGAAGAGCAGATCATCAATGCGCCCATGATCGCCTATCCCCTCGGCCTCTTTGACTGCTGCGGGGTCAGCGACGGGTCGGCGGCGGCCATCGTGACCACCCCGGAGATCGCCCGGTCGTTGAAGAAAACCGAGCCGGTCCTGGTGAAGGCCCTGGCCATTTCCGTCTCCTCGGGGGAAGAATCCATATTCACGAACTGGGATGGAGCCCACCTGGAGACCACCCTCCGGGCGGGGCAGATGGCCTTCAAGGAAGCAGGGATCAAGAACCCGCGGGAAGAGATCAGCATGATGGAGGTCCATGACTGCTTTTCCATCACCGAGCTCACCGTGTACGAGGACCTGCAGATTTCGCCCCGGGGAAAGGCCATCGAGGACATATTGGCCGGTTTCTTCGATCTCAAGGGGAAGGTCCCCTGCCAGCCCGACGGGGGGCTGAAGTGCTTCGGCCATCCCATCGGCGCATCGGGACTGCGAATGCTCTATGAGATGTACAGTCAGCTCCTGGAGAGGTGGCCGGAAGAGCGGCGGGTGAAAAACCCCCGTTTGGGCCTGACCCACAATCTGGGCGGAATCCCTTCGACCAACGTGTGCAGCGTGGCCATCATCGGCCGGTAAAGACAATTCACCACAGAGACACAGAGGACACGGAGAATTCAAAATACTAAAATCCAATGTCCAATTTTCCAAGCTTCCGGTTAGCCTGATCCGGAATTCTGGAATCTTGTTTTTGGGGATTATTGGAAGTTGGTTTTTGTGTTTTGACAAATATTTATCTCTGTGATCTCTGTGTCTCTGTGGTGAAAAGGTTTTTTTGTTAAAAGGAGAACAAGAATGGAAAAGATGCTCAAGGATCGGGTGGCCATCGTGACCGGGTCGGGGCGGGGGATCGGCCGTGGCGTGGCCCTTCTTTTTGCCCGGGAGGGAGCCAGAGTGGTGGTGAGCGATATCGACCCTGCCCCGGCCCAGGAAACGGCCGGGGAGATCAAAAAGGCGGGGGGGGAGTCCCTCGCCTATCCCGGGGATGTGACCCAACCCGATTTCGCCGAGGGGATCGTGAAAGCGGCCGTACAGGCCTGGGGCGGGCTTCATATTCTGGTGAACAACGCCGGGTTCACCTGGGACGCGGTCATCCACAAGATGACCGACCGGCAGTGGGAAGCCATGCTGGCGGTTCACCTCACCGCACCCTTCCGCCTGATTCGCGCCGCGGCCCCCTCTTTCCGGGAAGCAGCCAAAAAGGAAAAAGAGGCCGGAAAGGTGGTGAACCGGAAGATCATCAACGTATCCTCCATCGCCGGGACGAGGGGGAACGCCGGGCAGGCGAATTACGCCGCGGCCAAGTCCGGGACCGTCGGACTGGCGCGGGCCCTGGCCAAAGAGTGGGGGCCGCTGAACGTCCAGGTCAACGCGGTAGCCTACGGCTGGATCGACACCCGCCTCACCAAGGAAAAAGAAGCCGGCCAGACGTTGGACCGCGACGGACAACCGGTGGCCATCGGGATCCCCGCAGGCTTGCGCAACATGATGAAGATGGTCATTCCCATGGGAAGGGCCGGAACGCCGGAGGAAGCGGCGGGCCCGATTCTCTTCCTTGCATCTCCCCTCTCCGATTACGTTTCCGGGCAGTGCATTGAAATCAGCGGGGGATACTAGAGAATCCGGAATTCGCCTTGAACCATGTGAGGTTCAGGGCAGGGCCCTGAATCCCATATGGTTCAGGGCAAAGGGTTGGATGAAAAGGGGTTGAAGGCTGTCCTGCACTCCTCGGAGTGCAGGATGGATTGGGTAAGGACAAGGGGTCTCGGCTTCCGCCGAGGCCCCTTGTCTCCTTCTTGGGAAATTATAAAAATCTCTGCGCCCTCCGAGGATGATAAAAATTCAACCGCAGAGTACGCAGAGGCCGCAGAGCTTTTCTTGGGGAAGGACAAAAAAAGTAAATCATTTTATGGAAATGGATTCCTCTTTGTCTTTCGATCCCCTGGGACTCAAGACCAAAGGACGAACGAAGAGGAGGCAGAGAACGCAGAAATCATTCCTTGAAAGCTCCTTGCCCGTATCGGCCTGAAGTGAAGGGTGAAAAAGAAAGCCGCCTTTTCGCCTGCATATCCTGACCCGGAGCATTTGGCCATTTCTACCTCTGCGTGCTCTGCGAGCTCTGCGGTAAAGTTTCTTATGCCGAAGGTCAGATCAGGTCTTCCCGTTTTTTCGACGGATCGGATGTCTCCTTGGATTCTCCCGTGCTCCGGAAAACAGCTGGGGGAGGCGAAGCAGAGGGTTTTAGAATTCCCCGCCAGAGGGCCGGGGGCCAGAGAAACTTCTTGAGGAAACCTTCTTTGGTCTCCTTTTTCAATTCTTCGATGGCCAGGCGGTCCGCTTCTTCCGGAGTCACTTTCTCCGGCTGGCCCTCGCCTCTCCTCGATCCTTCTCTCTTTTTGGGAGATGGTTTTGCGCCGCGAGAGATTTCCCCCCGGGTGAATTCGATATGGATCTGGCGATGGGGCAGCCCGCGCTGGCCGACGATTTGGAGCTTCAACCCATAGATCTTCTCCAGGCGGAAAAGCTCTTCTCTTTTCTGGTTGAGAAGGTAGGTGGCCACTTCCTCCGGCAGCTCCACCCGGACCCGCGTGCATCCGCCCCTGGCTAATCCGGCCCGTACCTGGCGCAGGACGGCGAGGGCGGCGGATTCCGTGGATTTGACCCTTCCGGTCCCTTCACAATAGGCGCAGGGAACGAGGGCTTTTTCGCTGAGGGCCGAGCGGATGCGCTGCCGGGATAGTTCCAGGAGGCCGAAGCGACTGATCCGGCTCACCTCGACCCTCGCCTTGTCCCGCTTCAGGGCATTGCGCAGGCGACGTTCCACCTCCTGCTTGTGCTTGCGGTCGTACATGTCGATGAAATCAATCACCACCAGCCCGCCCAAGTCGCGCAGGCGCAATTGGCGGGAGATCTCTTCCGCCGCTTCCAGATTGGTCTTGAGGGCCGTCTCCTCCATTCCCCGGCCCTGGGTGGCCCGCCCCGAATTGACGTCCACCGACACCAAGGCTTCGGTGGGGTCGATGACCACGGAGCCTCCGGATTTGAGAGGAACCCTCCTTTCAAAAATCGTCTCCAGCTGCTTTTCCAGCTCATATTTGGAGAAGAGAGGTCGCTTTTCTCCGTAGAGTTTGAGTTTATTCTGGTACCGGGGCATGATGGAGCGGAAAAATTCCTTGGCCTGGTTGAAGACCTGCTTGTTGTCGATGAGAACCTCTTCGAGGTCGGGAGTAAAATAATCCCGGATCGATCGGATGACCAAGTCTCTCTCTTCGTAGATGAGCGCGGGGGCAGTGGCCTTTTCCGATTTGACCTGAATGGTCTCCCAGAGGCGGAGGAGATAGTGCAGGTCCTTGGACAGGTCGGTCTTGGCCCGGTCCAGACCGGCGGTGCGAACGATCAACCCCATCCCCGGGGGGACTTCGAGGTCATGAACAATCTCCTTGATTTTTCGTCGTTCCTTTTCCCCCTCGATTTTACGCGAGATCCCCCCCCCGTCGCTTCCGGGCATGAGAACCAGGTACCTCCCGGGCAGGGAGATGTAGGTAGTCATGGCCGCCCCTTTGGTTCCCATCTCGCCCCTTTCCATCTGCACCAAAACTTCCTGGTTCCGTCGGATCGCTTCTTGAATCCGGGGGCGGAATTCCCCTTCTTTCTTCTGGGAGGAGGCATAGTAGTTCGGGTGGATTTCCGAGAAAGGGAGAAAGCCGTGGCGGGATTCGCCGTAATCCACAAAGACAGCCTGAAGGCTGGGCTCGATGTTGATGATTTTGGCCTTGTAGATGTTTCCCCGGGAGGGTGCCGGGAGGGAGCTTTCGACGATCAGTTCGGCCAGGACCCCGTCCTCCACGATGGCCATTCGGCTCTCTTCCGGGTCCTGGGCATTAATGAGCATTTTCTTAATCATACAACCCCGAAATTCCAGGATCAGAATTCATAAATATTGTACCCGATTTTGGCCCTCAAAACCAGCCTTTATCAGAGGGCGAAAAGGCGCTGGGCGTTTCCCCCCTGAACCTTGGCCTGGACCCGGGGGGAAAGACCCGCCTCGGCCATCTCCCGGAAATACCTTGCTGGAGAAAGGAGGGGGAAATCGCTTCCCCACAAGATCCGCTCGGGTCCGATGATCCCGACGGCGAGGGAATAGATTTGCGGCCGGTAAAGGAAAGGGGAAGCAGCGGTATCGTAACAGACTCTCCGGGCCACCCGGGCCACTTCGGGCATGAGCTCGTAGAAAAAAAAACCTCCTCCCCAGTGGGCCAGAATCACGTCGATCCCGGCAATCTGGTCCAGAAATTGGTAGATGGGCTGGAGGGTTTTCAGGCTCTTTCCGGGATAATCGTGGCCCACCGGTTCATTCACATGAAGGAGGACGGGGATTCGCGTACCGGCGAGAGATTTAACCAAGGACACCATACGGTGCGCATCCTGAGAGTTGAGCCCTCCGTGGTAAAAGGCCAGTTCTCCCATTCCCTTTGCCCCCCGGGAAAGGCAGCGCGCCAATTCCCTTTCCGCTTGGCGCAGGGAATGGAGGGGGGGACAAATAAAGGGAAGGATCCGGTCCGGGAATTTCCGGGCGCCGTCCAGAAGGTAGTCATTTCCCTCCTGACAGAGCTCCGGGTCCTTCCAGGGAAAACCACAGACCACGCTCCGGTCCACATTCTCCCGGTCCATGTTTTCCAGGAGGTCCTCGATGCCGGCCATGCGGGCCTTTGGATTCCCGTAAAGGAGCCGGAAACCCTCGTCCCGGGCGCAATAAGCCCTTCGTTTCTTCCGCACTTCATCGGAGAAGAGATGGGTATGGGCATCTATGATCATAGGGTTGGATCGAATCTCTCCGGCCTGAACCCCACGGGCTAACTCTTCTATCTTCCGGCCTTTTTTCGGCCATGGGTCCTTTCTTCAATACCTGGGGATGGGCAAGAATGGGTCTGTTCTCGCCCGGCTAAGGCCCTGAAGAGTTGAAGAATCCCTGGGGATGTGGTAGAAATTTCATATCCTTCACCATTCACCCCGGGAAAGGAGCCCTCGCTTATGAAATGTCCCCATTGCGGCCAGAACCTGGCCGCGGGAAGCTGCGCCTCTTGCGGTTCCGAAGTTTTCCAAGAAAGCCTCTTCTGCCACCGCTGCGGAAGCAAACTGGAAAAGGCGGAGGCCAAACCCGTCGCGGTCGAAGCAGAAGCAGAGGAGCCCGATTTTTCCAAACGCATCCTGTGCAGTGACGGCACCTGCATCGGGGTGGTGAATGAACAGGGCGTCTGCAAGGTGTGCGGGAAGCCCTACACCGGAGATCCCACCTGATCCCTTCAATTCAATCGCTTGCGGAAATACGTTTTCAGGGCCTCCTGGGCGATGAAGGCTCCCCGGAATTTATCGCGATGATAATTGATGGCCAGGGCTGATAAGGCGACCTGCGGGTCCTCCGCCGTGGCAAACCCCACGAACCAGTCGTAGAAGCCGGGGGGGTTATCCCCGCTCAGCGAGCCGGTCTTGCCGCTCACCGTAATTTTGTTCAGGAGATCCTTTCCATAACGCTGAAAAGTCCGCGCAGCGGTCCCGTCCTCCACCGTGCGGCGCATCATCCGGTTCAGGTCCTGGGCGGTTTTGGCCGAAATAGGCTGGGCCCAGACGACCGGCTGGCCCTGGTAAAGAATTTCCCCTTCCGCGCCCCGAACTTCCTCAATCAGGTAGGGCCGCATCATGATCCCCCGGTTGGCAATGGCCGCGGCGATCAGCGCGCCGTGCAGGGGATTCAGGGTGACTTTCCCGAAACCGGCTCCGCATCGGGCGAGTTCATAGGATTCCTCCGGGATCACCGCTCTGCTCGGTTCTACGGGAAAATCGAAGGGGAGAGGCTGGTTGAACCCGAAGGCCGAGGAGTACTGTCGCAGGGCCTCGGAGCCCACGAGCCGGGAGGCGACCCGGCCGAAGACCACGTTATTCGATTTGCCCAAGGCGTCATCGAATTGGGTCTGGTGTTCCCATTTGGAGGGCCTGCGGATCTTGCCCGGCCCCAAACGATACTGCCCTTTTTCCAGTGCGCAGGCCGCAGTGACGATCTTAAAGACCGATGCCGCCGGATAGGTGGCCCGGTTCCAGATTCCCCCGTTCTCGGCCCTATTCCGGGAGTATTCGGCCAAAGCCAGGATCTTTCCCGTTTTCGGCTCCAGCGCCACGAAAACGCCGAAAGGGGGTCGGTGGGCTCGAAAGACTTCCTCCACGCAGACCTGTAAGACGGGGTCTACCGTGTAGATAAACTGGTAGGACCCGCGAAGTTCCGTGTATTTCCCGTCGGCAATTTGATGGAAGGAAGGAGAAGAAGCGCCGACTGGGGAGGAATCCAGACCTGCGGGGGCCTTGGATGCCGGGCTGCGACCGTCTTTTCCCCCACCCTGGAGAAAAGAGATGCCCATCCAAGATCCGGCCAGGAAGAAAGCCAGAACCCCAAATGCGACGCGGGCATAGAATCGGCGGGTCCTTTCCCCTCTTTCTCCGGCAGGCTGGGCGCCCTTTGTTTTGCCTGCATCGCTTTCCGGCTCCCTCCATTCGAGCTTCATTCAGAAGTCCTCCTGTGGGGATTAAATTTCAGCTTCCGGGCGAGGGCTGATCGCCCCCGCCCCGGTGCTTTCCTCGGGGGTGTGGGAAGAAAACCTAAATAATTCTATTCTGTTTTTTAGCATGTGACAAGTCCTTTTGAATGCCCGGCCGGTCAGAATCCGCAGCCCCGCGGAAAGGAAAAGGGACTTTTCCCTTGCTGGAGAAATCCCTTTTGGGTAGATTAAAAAGACTTTTGGGGTCCGGATTTCGAACCATGAGAACAGGACTGGATGAATCGGCCTGGGCCAAAGAAATGAAGAAGAAAGTGGACGAAGAAATGGCCAGAAAGGAAATCGAGACCGTTCTTTACTGGCGGGGTGAAATGGAAAAGATTCTCGCCAAAAGGCCGGAGAGTCTGGCTACTCTCCAGATCGAGATACAAAATTTCCTGCAACGGATGCAGAATCGAGTTCGGGCCTTGAAAAGCTTCCTCCATAAATAGGTAAACTCCTTTTACCAATTAAATCATCTTTCAAAGTTTCAATGACTTACCTCTATGCTTGGATTCTGAGGGTCAAAAATATGACTTTATCCTCCTTCGGTTTAATTGTTTTGACATCAAAAAGTATGCCAAAAAAGAAAAAAGACGAATAAAAAATATCTTAGTGTGGATAGTTTTTTCCCCTCCCCAAAAATTTCTCAAAATTCCCCAAAAAATGGATATTTGATATATATCTCTTTGAAATTATTTACAAAATACAATTGCACCAAAAATGGGCAAATTGAGAAAGAAGTTGATTTTAAATCGTTATTAAAAATAGTTTGTGGATTTATTCACAAGATTTCCACAAAAGCTGTGGAAA
>LJUR01000073.1 GCA_001304105.1 Deltaproteobacteria bacterium SM23_61 | reverse complement strand
TTCTCCTCTCCGGTAACCCCATTCCCCCTCCCGCCTGTATCCTTTCCGGGGGAGAGACGACCGTGACCCTGAAAGGAAAGGGAAAGGGCGGAAGGAGCCAGGAGTTTGCCCTGGCTGCCGCGCTGGAGATCGCCGGGTGGGAAGAGGTCCTGATGATGAGCGCCGGCACGGATGGGACCGACGGCCCCACCGATGCCGCCGGTGCCTTTGCCGACGGAAAGACCCTAAAGCGCGGAAAGACCATGGGGCTGGACCTGTGGTCTTTCCTGAAGGAGAACGATTCTTACCATTTTTTCGAGAAACTGGGGGACCTGATCCTGACCGGGCCCACCGGAACGAACGTCATGGACCTGAGGATCCTGCTGGTGAAAAGACCAAAAGACCGAAGACTGAATGGGACGCGGATGAACGCGGATAAACACGGATGAAGGGTCAATAAGAAAAATATCGAAGCTCGAAATTCGAAATCCGAAACAATTTCCAAAATCCAAAATTCGAATGACCAAAAGCGGGACGGGAAGCCTTAATTTTAAGAAGCCTTCCATTTTGATCGTTGATTATTTGAAAATTCGGATTTGTTTCGAAATTCGGTATTCGGATTTCGGATTTGCCTCTATTCAGGTGGGTTTATTCGATTTGGATTAATAGAACGGTGATATTGTCTTTGCCCCCGCGGTGGTTGGCCAGGTCAATCAGGTCGCGGCAGGCCTGATTCAAATCTCCGGAAGCGCCCCTCACGGTTTTCAGCAGTTCTTCATCCGGTACCAGGTCAGAGAGTCCATCGGAGCAGAGAAGCAAAAGGTCGCCCTTTTCAACCTCCAATTCCCGAACGTCCACGTCCACCGAAGGCTGCATTCCCACAGCCCGGGTGATGATGTTTTTCAGCGGCGAGCTGGAAAGCGCCTCCTTGGGGAGGATCCCCTCTCGATACTGTTCCCAAATCACCGAGTGATCCTCGGTAAGCTGATCGATTTTTTTCGTCCGGATTTGGTAGAGCCGGCTGTCCCCCACATGGGCCACCACCGGGGAAGAGTCGACCAAATAAACGGCTACCACGGTGGTTCCCATCCCGCGGTACTCTTCCTTCTCCTGGGAGGAATGAAAAACGGCCTCATTGGCGGTGCGGATTCCATTGACCAGATGAGCGGAGGGAAGGGAGATGACCGCCGTTTGGTTCGGGGAAGGCTCGGCTTCCTGGCTTCGACTCGCTTGGGCGAGGGATTCCTGCAGGGTTTTCAGGGCCAAGCGACTGGCGATCTCTCCGGCGGCATGACCGCCCATGCCGTCGGCCACGGCAAAGATTCCCAGGGCAGGGTCGGCCAGGAAAGCATCTTCATTGAGCTTCCTAACCCGGCCGCGGTCCGAAGCAGCAGCATAAAAAATCTTCAAGCGCACCTCATTCCCCACCCAGCGCAGGGTTCGCCCTTCAATCGGTATGCTCGGGAGGGGCCTGGATGAAGACAAAGGAGCAATTTCCGATTTCGATCTGGTCCTTGTTCTTGAGGATGTGGTCCTGCCCGATCCCGATTCCGTTCACCTTCGTGCTGGAAAAGAATCCGCCCAGGTGGGAAATGTAGAAACGGTCTCCCCGGCGGGTGATCTTGGCGTGGGAAGAGGAGACGCGCCATCCTTCCGCGGGAATATCGACCTGCGAGCCTTTGCCCAGCAGGGTTACCTCTTTGCTGATTTTGTATTCCGCCCCCTTGGCGGGTCCCTTCAAGGCGGAGAGCACCGGCCAGCGGACAGTCCTTGGTTCTGAGGCCGCCAGGGGCTCGGCCGCCGGCTTGCGCCGTCCTGGATCGAAGATCATCGTCCCTTCCACGTCCTCCGGGGTGGGGGGTTTGGGCGGGACAGCCGCCGGCTTGGAGAGCCCCTTCACCTGGAGCTCGAATTTGGCGATTCCGATCACCGCCCCTTCGGAGAGCGCGTGGTCGCTGGCATCGATCTGGGCGCCGTTCAGGAAGGTCCCGTTGGAGCTGTTCAAGTCCCGGAGGTAGTACATTCCTTCTTCCTTCCGGGTAATCTGCGCATGTTTGCGGGAGACGGCGATGTTATCGATAACGATGTCATTTTCCTTGGCGCGCCCGATAACAATCTGATCTTTCTCCAGGGCGAACTCCTCGATTTGGGTTTCTTTCAACTTGAGGATCAGTTTGATCATGGGGCACTCCTTTGGTTATTCCTTGGCGATGAAATAGTAGTACAGCAATCCAAGAGCGGCAACCGTTCCAGCCGTGATTCCCCCCCAAAACAGCGTATTCTTCTGCTGCTCATTCAGGGAGGAGAGATCATCGTCCAGGACGGCGTAATCGACTTTTTTCCCCTCTATGAAAGTAAAGAAGCGAGCCGGTTGCAGATAGATCCAGGCATACACTTTTTCCCGCTCCAGGGAGCGACGGCGGTAAAAACGGATGTAGTCCGGGGTGCCAAAGGTTTCCAGAACGGAATTTTCATCGGCGGTAAGGCGTTCGGGGTTGATCTTCTTTACCCTCCACCTTTCTGAAATTTCAGCTGTTTTCCCCTCCTTGAGATAGGCAGGCTTATGACCGCAGGCAAAAGAGGACCCCAGGAAGGCGAATAATAGGGTAATGATCCAGATGGATTTGAAACGGAGAAAAGGGTTCACGCTACTCCGCGTTTGGGTATTGATGGTCGACCGATTCGGTTCATGAATAGAATCGGCCGATTGCGGAAAACCTTTAATGTTTTCGGATACCTCCGCCGCCCTGCTGGTATATGAATAGCATTTTAGGGGGGAGTTTGTAAAGAAAAATTCGCCTGGAGGAAGCTGGCCAGTTGTTCCCCTTCTTCCGATGCACCTTCCTGCGTTGCGTCCAGGACCTTGGTTCCGGGAATCCATCCCAGGCGATGGAGGCCTACCTTCAAGCGTTGAGCCGGGTTCTTCTGCAATACTTGGCTCAGCTCCCTGAGCTTCTGACTTTGTTTGAGAAGGAGCAGATTTCGCGCCGGGTCTTCAGACATTTCCAGCGAGGCGGTGACGATTTGGCTCCATTCGGAAGGAAGAAGGTTGGCTCCCCCTGAAACCACCCCCGAGGAGCTCGGGCTGTTGAGGAAATTTCCTTCATCCCCGTCGTAAAAGCGAAAATCCCTGCGGGCCCGTACGGCTCTCTGGTAGTGAAAGGTCCTTTTCAGGTCGCCGGCCTGAATGAGGCCCACGATCTGCTCGTTTTCCGCCAGCCGTTTCAGGACGGCGGTGCGAATGTTGGTCCGCTTGAGGGAGTGTTTTCGTTTCCCGATGAGCAAAGGGTGGTTGTGGAGCAGGATGGGGTAGGGAGTATATTTTTTCCATTCCTGGTAGAACTGGGGGAGCTTCCGGTTGCTGTGATACCAGAGGGGGATGTCCACCCAAAAGGCCGAGTCCCGGGCCGGGCCGTCCTTCAGGGCTTCGGTTAAGAAGGCGATGTTGTGGACCGTCTCTTCGGTTGAGCCGGCCGTAGGACATAGCAAAAGAGGTTTTTTCCCGGCCACCATTCCGGCGGAAACCTGGAGGAGTTCCAGGCGAAGCGGGTTCGGCAGGGAGAGGCCCTCCCCGATGAGCCCTTCACCGATCATCAGGGCATCACAGTAGGGGACCACCCGGTCGAGCAGCCGGCGGAGGGATTCCCAATCCACCCGGCCATCCTGGTTCAGGGGAGTGATGAGCGCTACGATCAATCCTTTGGGGGGGTATGGATTCATTTTGCAGCTTGCCGCCGGTCCCTCCGGTTCAGAAGGTCTCGGAGGGTGACCACGCCTTTCAAGTTTTTTTTCTTGTCCAAGACCGGCAGGGCGACCAGGTTCTTTTCCACCATGATTTTCATGGCCTCAGCCGCGGAGACCTCTTCTTCCGTCGTCGCCGGGTGGGGATCCATGATCTTTTTGATGGACCGGTTCAAAAAGTCGGGCGAGCCGATCTCTCCCCGGCGGAGGTCACGGTCCGTGACCATTCCGGCAAGGCCTCCGCCGGCCTGAAGGACCAGGGCAAAATCAGCCCCCCGCCGATTGATGGCCGAGAGGAACTCCCTTACGGTCTTGTCGGAAGTAAGGGAGGGAAAGCCCGCTGCCGGGCGCATGACGTCTTTCACCTTGAAGGAAAACCTTTCCCCCAGGCTTCCCCCGGGATGGAAGAGGGCGAAGTCTTTCTCCGCGAACTTCCTCTGCCGCATGAGAGCCACGGCCAGGGCATCGCCGATGACCAGGGTGGCGGTGGTACTGGAAGTGGGAGCCAGGCCCAGAGGACACGCTTCCCTCTCCACGCCCACATCGATGACGATATGGCTGCTCCGCGCCAGGGTGGAGTCCGAAGATCCGGTAAGGCCTATGATCTTGGCGCCGATTTTTTGCAGACTGGGAAGGAGGTTGGTGATCTCCGAGGTTTCTCCGCTGTTGGAGATGGCGATGACCACATCCTTGGCCGTGACCGCTCCCAGGTCGCCGTGGAGGCCTTCCACGGGATGAAGGAACATCGCCGGGGTTCCGGTACTGGTCAGGGTGGCCACGATCTTACGGCCCACCAGACCTGATTTGCCGATGCCCGTGACCACGGCGTGTCCTTCACAGGCCAGGAGGAGCTCCACCGCCCGGGCAAAATTCTCATCGAGACGGTCCCGCAGACCCTGAACCGCCTCGGCTTCGATCTCGATGACTTCCCGGGCGTGACGGAGGATTTCTTTCAAAGCAATTCCCTTATGGAAGGGGCTCCTGACCGAATTTTCAAACGATAGGTTCCTCCTGGCATGGTGGATTCTTCATGCCCAACCCGCAAGGGTGAACCTGATTTTTAACCTAATATTACTCCAGTCCTGAATCTTCTGTCTATTTCAAATTGTCCCCTCCGGGGCCTTGAAGGTTTGACGGGGGAGGCATATTCAGAGTATATTAAGACTGCCCATCGGGAGTAAGCGGAAGGAAAGATCGATCCAAAGAACAAAAAAGGAGGAGGGGTTGGAAAACCGGCTTAGTCGCATCATAAAGAATCTTCGGGATTTCTTCTTCGGGGCGACCGCTTTTGAGATTCAGCAGACGGTCCAGCAGGAGAAGCTGGCCCGGATGGATCTTATTCTTCTATTTTCTTTCGGTGATCTTCTAGGGATCCCGGTTTTTCCTCCCTATTATTCGCTGCGCCTCTTGCCCTATTTCCATCCGGCCCTTGCTTCCTGGAAAAAGAGGATGGTGAAAGAGAAGGATCTTAGCGAGATTTCATCCCTTTAATCCCCCGGTCAAGGGAGGAAAAATGTCCGGACTCACCCGCTTTGGTGTATCGATTCCCGACAGCCTGCTGGCGGATTTTGACCGCCTCATTGCCCGAAAAGGTTACCAGAACCGGTCTGAAGCCATCCGGGATCTCATCCGTGACAGCCTGGTGATCGAAGAGTGGAAAGAGGGGAAAAAGGAGATGGTCGGCGCCATTTCCCTTGTCTACAGCCATCATACCCGCGAGCTGTCGAGGATCTTGACCCAGATGCAGCACGATCATTACCGGACCATCCTGTCCACCCTGCATATTCACCTGGACAAACATAATTGCCTGGAGGTCCTGGTGGTGAAAGGCAAGGCCGAAGAGATAAAGAAGATCGGCGACCGGCTGGTCGGAACCAAGGGAGTCAAACACGGAAAAATCTCCCTGACCAGTACCGGCAAAAACCTGAAATAGATCCGTCCCCCCATCCATCGAAACCAGCGCGGCAGAAAAGCCACCCGAAGGGGCTTATTTTCCCCATTCCCCCTTTTTTCCTGATGCGGCGAGAAAATTCAAATCTGGATGGGGAAAGCCCTTTGCGTTGTCCATGGGTCGGAAAAATTCGCGCCGCCAAAATCGGCGGGACATTTCCCTTCTCTCGAAGGCCCCCCTGGCATCCGCAGAGGAACGCTTGCATGTCTGATACAACCCCGGGTAAATACAAGAAGCTTTCCAATGGGCACAACCCAGGTTCAATGGACGCCGGCCTACGAAGAAATCAGGGCCTCATTTTGGCAAGCGAATTTTTTCGACCCATGGACATGGTCTACGCCCTCAGGCTTTCCCTAACCTGAATTTTTTCACAGCTTCCCTCGTCGGGGGGGCGACTGCCCTTCTGGGACTCCTCTTAAAAATCGTTTGACATCCGTGTTACCATAATTTAAAATGTGTCACAGAAATATCCTCTCTCTACTTTTCCTCCGCCGAAATCCGATTCAGGCCCCGTTAGGATAGGGGACTCCGAGATCTGGGAGATAAAAAATGCCCGAGCGAATCATGCCTTCTTCAGATTACCAGAAATGCCTGGAATTTCACGGTCATGAATGCCCTGGCTTGGCCATCGGGTTTCGCGCTGCGAAGGCCTGCCTGGATTGGTTGAAGGAAAAGCGGGCGGAAGATGAAGAACTGGTGGCCATCGTGGAAACGGACGCCTGCGGGGCCGACGCCGTTCAGGTTCTGACAGGATGCACCTTCGGCAAGGGAAACTTCCTCTTCAGGGATTACGGCAAGCAGGCCTTTACCCTGTTTGGGAGAAGATCCGGCCGGGGGGTGAGGGTCTGTCTGCGCCCGGGGGCGCTGGAACCGGCGGCCAGACATCGGCAACTGATGGAACGAATCCAAAGGAACCAAGCAACCCGGGAAGAACGGGAAGAGTTCGGCCGGATCCACAGGGAAAGGGCCCGGGAAATCCTGGAGAAACCCCTGGAAGAGCTTTTCACCCTGAAGGAAATCTTCCAGGTCTTCCCTGCCAAGGCCATGATCGAGCCCTCCAAACAGTGCCAGGTGTGCGGAGAGCCGGCCAAGGCCTCCAAGATCCAGATCCAGGACGGCAAAGAAATCTGTCGTTCTTGCCTGGGGGAGTAAAAGTGCTCCTTGGCAGGCGAAACGAGAAGGAGTTTTTATGAGGGAAATCAGCCCGGCGGTGGCCCAGGGGCCGATCACCCTGGTTTACCGCGGGGTCATGCGGAAAAAAATCCAGCTTTTCCTCCTGATCCTGGGGCTTCTGGCCTTCCTGGGGTTATATGCCCTTGCCGTGGGATCCTATGATCTCTCCCTGGCCAGTTTGATCCGGGCGGTTTTCGGCCGGGCCGATGGACCGATCGAAACCGTGGTCTGGAACATCCGCCTTCCCCGGATCATGGCGGCGATCCTCTCCGGCTGGGGACTGGGGTTGGCGGGGATCACCTTCCAATCCCTGCTCAAGAACCCCCTGGCCTCTCCCTCCACCCTGGGAATCAGCCAGGGAGCGGCTTTCGGCGCTTCCCTGGCCATCGTGGTATTTGGAGCCGGAGGGATGCAGGCCGGAGCCCTTCGGACCCAGGGAGCCAGCCCATTGAACATTTTCAGCCTCTACACGGTCACCCTCTTTGCCTTTGCCGGGTCGGTCGCCGCGACGCTGATCATCCTGGCTCTGGCCCGGATCAAGAAGATGTCCCCGGAAGCCATCATCCTCGCAGGGGTGGCTCTCTCCTCGCTGTTTGTCTCCGGAACCATCCTGATCCAGTATTTCGCCTCGGAAGTGGAGATCGCCGCCGTGGTGTTCTGGACCTTTGGCGACGTGGCCCGCTCGACCTGGAGGGAAATCGGCCTCCTGGCGATCGCCGCTCTGGGCATCACCCTTTACTTTATCCTCTATCGCTGGGATTTAAACGCCCTTCTGGCCGGGGAAGAAACGGCCAAGAGCCTCGGGGTGGAGGTGGAAAAAATCCGGGTCCTGGGAATGCTGATTGCCACAATTCTGGCCGCTCTGGTAACCTGTTTCCACGGGGTGATCGCCTTCCTGGGTCTTCTGGCCCCCCATATCGGCCGAAGACTCATCGGTCCGGACCACCGTCTTCTGATTCCCTACTCCTGTCTTCTGGGGGCCCTCCTCCTCCTCCTGGCCGATACGGCGGGACGGGTGATGGTGGGTTCGGGTACGCTTCCGGTGGGGGTCTTGACCTCTTTCATGGGCGCCCCTCTATTCCTGTATTTGCTGTGGAAGGGGTACCACCGATGATCCTTTCCGTAGCCGGGGTCTATTTTCAATATCCCAGCCGTCCCGTCCTGAAAGGGGTTTCCTTTGAGCTGCCCGAGGGACAAATCCTGGCCGTGCTGGGGGTCAACGGCGCCGGCAAATCGACGCTCCTCAAGTGCCTCAACAGGATTCTGCGGCCGGAAAAGGGAAGCGTGCTCCTGGGCGGAGAAGAGCTTTTGAAGATGAGCGGAAACGAAGTGGCCCGCACGGTGGGGTATGTTCCCCAGAAATACGGGGAGGAGAGATTGACCGTTTATGACACCGTTCTCCTGGGCCGGAAACCCTACATCCGCTGGACGGCGGCGGAGACCGATTTCCAGGCCGTGGAAAGAGTCCTCCAGGTCATGCACCTCGAAAATTATGCCCTGCGGCCGGTCCATGAACTCAGCGGGGGAGAGATGCAGAAAGTCATCATCGCCCGCGCCCTGGCCCAGGAACCCAAATTCCTTCTCCTGGACGAGCCGATCAGCAGCCTGGACTTGAAGAACCAGCTGGAAGTGATGGAACTGATCTGCCGGGTGGTGGCGGATCAGGGGCTTTCTGCCGTTCTGGCGATTCACGACATCAACCTGGCCCTCCGCTTTTCCGACCGGCTTCTGTTTTTAAAAGAGGGGAAGGTCTATGCCTTTGTGGACCCCCGGGCCGTGACTCCCGGGGTGATCAAAGAAGTCTACGGGGTGGATGTGATTCTGCAGGAAGTTCAGGGGTATCCCGTGGTCATCGCGGTAAACGGCTGGAAGAGGGAAGGGGAAGGGATGCATCATGAAAAGGTACGGTAGCGTTTTATTTCTTATTGGGTTTCTTTTTCTTTTCTCCGCCGCAGCCGGCCCGTGGGCTTCCGGGCACGAGAAAATGACGGTCGTCGACCTGGGACAACGGACCGTGGAGGTTTCTCAGAACCCGGAGAAGATCATCTGCCTGGGACCGGGGTCCCTCCGCTTGATCTGCTATCTGAGGATGATGAAGAAGGTCGCCGGGGTGGAAAGATTTGAAAAAACCCCCCCGGGGGGAAGAGCCTATCTCTGGGCCAACCGGAATTTGGCCAAACTACCGGTTGTCGGGCCCGGGGGACCTGCGGGGATCAACAAAGAACCGGACCTGGAAGCCGTTCTGAAGGTCAACCCCCAGTTAATTTTCATCGCCAATATGGAAGCAGCCAAGGCGGAGGCCCTCCAGAGAAAACTGAACATCCCCGTGGTCATTCTTTCCTACGGCGGTTTTGCCACCTTTGATGATGTGGTTTTTGATTCGCTTCGCCTGGCCGGAAAGATTCTTAAGGCCGAAAAGAGAGCCGAAGAAGTGGTGGCCTTCATCGAGGGGGCACGCCGGGATCTTTTGAAACGCACGGAACCATATGAGGAAGGCAAGAAAGCCCGGGTCTATATCGGCGGCATCGGTTTTCGGGGAACCCAGGGGATCGAAAGCTCCGATGCCAGTTACTTCCCCCTGGACTGGGTCCGGGCCAGAAATCTCGCCAAGGAAGTCCAACCGAAAGACCACGCTTTCGTGGATAGGGAAAAAATTCTCTCCTGGGACCCCGACCTTATCTTCATCGACGGAGGGGGCCTGGGCAATATCCGCCGGGATTACCAGAAAAAGACGGAATTCTACCGCCACCTGAAAGCCTTCCAGAACCGGCAGGTTTTTCTCCTCTTACCGTACAATTGGTATGTGACCAACATCGACACGGCCGTGGCCGACGGCTTCGCCGCGGGGAAAATTCTCTATCCCCGGAGCTTTGCCGATCTGGACCCCAAAAAGAAGGCCGATGAGATCTACACCTTCCTCCTGGGAAAGCCCGTCTATCGGAATTTGGAAAAGGAATTCGGAGAACTCGGCGCAGCGGTCGTCCTGTCTCCCTAAGAATCCAGCCCTTGATCATGGGACGGAAAGGCCCTTGCGAGGCCGAGGAACCAACAAAAGCGACTGCCAGAATTGGGCCTTGGTCTCCAGGGATTTTCTGCCCTAAGAAACCGAAATGAAATCCCTCCTGGAAAGGGCCGGATTCCAGCTCTAGAGATTGATCGACCAGCCTCAGTGCTACCTCTGCGAAGGGGAGAAGATCTAACCCCTCAGGTCCGCGAATCTTGCCGGACCCTGCCATCCTTTCCAGCCTGGTACGCCGACAAAAAGGGACCAAAAGGGAAATGGCCTTGACGAGTCGCCTATAAATGGTATACCATTACGGTATGGAATCTGCCTCGGAACTGCGCGGGGATAAAAAGATCAAGGGGCCGGATGTGTACGCCTGGATTCGGCAGGCGGTTACCAGCGGGCGCTTCGTCCCCGGGCAGCGCCTGAGTGAACGGGAACTGGCCGCGCAATACGGCGTCAGCCGTACGCCCATCCGGGAGGCCTTCCGCCACCTGATCCAGGAAGGCCTGGTCGTCTATAAACCGAATTCGGGATACCGGATCATCCCCCTTTCGGAGGAGCTGGCGCGGCACGTCCTGGTGGTACGGGAAACCCTGGAAAGCATGGCCGCCCGGCTGGCCGTCCAGCGGGACCCCAAGGGGACGGCGGAAGCCATGGAAAAAACCCTTTCCAAATCCCGCCGCGCCCACCGGGAAGGAAAGCTCTCCGAACTGATCACCGCCAATCAAAGTTTTCACCAGGCTCTGGTGCAAGGCAGTGGCAACCCTGTACTGGCGGCCATGTACCATACGCTGCAGGGATACATCGGGCTGATGATGAGTGTTTCCCTCTCCTGGCCCAGGCGGCCGGTGGAGACCATTGCCGAGCACGGGGAGATCGTTCAGGCCCTGAAAAACCGGAATGGTGATGTGGCCGAAAAGGCCATCCGGAAGCATATCCGCAATGCCTACGAAGGTGTGCTCAGGAATGTGAGACAATACCTGAACCAGACGGGAAGGGGATGGCAGAAAAAAGCCTGATGGGACACAGATGAATACAACGCGGCTGCGCCGCAACCAAAAATTTTATATTGGACACAGATGAACACAGATAAACACAGATTCTATATTCGCAAAAGACTTAAAGACAAAAGATGTAATGGGACAGGGATGAACGCGGATAAACACGGATGCGGAATTTGCGCAATCTGCGGATAAACAGTTTCAGATCTGGGGGTTTTCCATGGAAATGAAAGAAGGACTCAAAAAACTCGAGGAATTGAAGCAGAAGGCCTCCCTGGGAGGCGGGCGGGAGCGGGTCGAAAAGCTTCGCCGGGAAGGGTATCTCACCGCCGAAGAGCGGATCCATCTTCTTTTGGACCCGGGGACCTTGGTGGAGTTCGGTACCCTGGCCGGTCCCCAGCCGGCGGAGTTCGGCCCCGCCCCGGCCTACATTCCCCGGGATGGAGTCATCACCGGTTTCGGCCAGGTAAAGGGGCGGACCGTGGGCGTATATGCCCATGACAAAACGGTTCAGGGGGGGTCGCTGGGAAACGTCCAGGCGGCCAAAATTTCAAACCTCGTCCGGCGGGCTTCTGAACTGAAGGTTCCGGTCATCGCCCTGCAGGATTCCGTGGGCGCCCGGATCCAGGAAGGAAACAAGAACCTGGGGTTTGACAGTATCTTTTACGCCTTGACCCAGGCCTCCGGAGTGGTCCCCTTGGTATCGGCCATCCTCGGCCGGTGCGCCGGAGGGATCGCCTACAGCTCCGCGCTGATGGACGTAATCCTAATGGTCCAGGGGAAAAGCCAGCTCTTCATCACCGGCCCGGAGGTCATAAAGGCCGTGACCCATGAGGAAGTCTCCTTTGAAGCCCTGGGGGGCGCCGCCGTCCATTCGGAAAAGAGCGGAGTCTGCGACCTGGTCGCTCCCGATGAAACCGGTGCCATGGCCATGATCAAGGAGCTTTTGTCTTTCCTGCCCGGCAGCTACCTTGAACAGCCGCCCCGCGGTCCTTCCCGGGATTGTCCGAAAGGGGCAACGGAAAAGATCCGGGAGATCATCCCCGCGGACCCCAAAAAATTCTACGACATGAAAAAAATCCTGAGGGCCGTTCTGGATGAAGGGGATTTCTTCGAAATCAAGCCCAGGTTTGCCCGGAACATCCTCACCGGTTTCGGACGGGTCGAAGGCTTCCCCGTGGGGATCATCGCCAACCAGCCCATGCACCTGGCCGGGGCCCTGGATGTGGATGCTTCCGATAAAGCCTCCCGTTTCATCCGGTTTTGTGACGCTTTCAACCTTCCCCTCCTGACCCTCGTCGATATTCCGGGATACCTGCCCGGGGTGGATCAGGAGCACCGGGGCATCATCCGTCACGGGGCCAAGATGCTCTTCGCCTACGCGGAAGCTACGGTGCCCAAGATCACGGTCATCGTGCGCAAGGATTACGGGGGGGGAAAGCAGGCCATGTGCAGCAAACCCATGGGCACCGACTTGGTCTTGGCGTGGCCGAGCGCGGAGCTGGCGGTCATGGGTGCCGAGGGGGCGGTGAACGTGGTCTGCCGGAAAGAGATCCAGGAGTCCAGAGACCCGGAGGCGACGCGGAAGAAGTTGGTCGAAGAGTATGAAAAAACCTTCGGCGGCCCTTTTGAATCGGCCCGCAAGATGTACGTGGATGATGTAATCAGGCCGGAGGAGACGCGGGTCAAAATTATCCAGGCCTTGCGGATCTTACAGAATAAAAAAACCCCCCGGCCTGACAAGAAACACGGGAACATGCCCGTCTGAGCCAAAAGGGGAATACAAAAAACATTGGACCCAGATGATCACAGATAAACACAGATTTAAAAAAGCCTAAATTTTTAAAAAAGATTTCAGGAGTCAGAATCCAAGAGTTTAACTTGAAGATGATTTTTTGAATTCTGCCGCCCGAGTTTTGGATTCTCTTCATATCTGTGTTCATCTTTGTTTATCTGTGTCCCATTCAAGAGTCTTATTGCGGAATCAGAGTTCTGGATTTGACCCACGTGCTGGCCGGCCCCTTCTGCACCCAGATCCTGGGGGATCTGGGTGCAGAGGTGATCAAGATCGAGCGACCCGGAGCGGGGGATCCGACTGAACAATTTCACCCCCGGGACCATGGAAAAACTGGGGCTGGGGTACGGTGATTTGAAGAAAATCAATCCCCAGATTGTCTGGGCTTCGGTCACCGGGTACGGACAGACCGGCCCCTACCGGGAGAGGCCCTCCTACGACATCATCGTCCAGGCCATGGGCGGGGCCATGAGTTACACCGGGGAGCCGGGACAGCCGCCGGTCCGCTGCGGAATTCCCATCGGGGATCTGGGGGGAGCGGTTTATGCGGT
Source organism: Deltaproteobacteria bacterium SM23_61 (assembly GCA_001304105.1). Taxonomy (GTDB): domain Bacteria; phylum Desulfobacterota; class SM23-61; order SM23-61; family SM23-61; genus SM23-61. Next base: position 9,485 of record LJUR01000073.1, on the reverse strand, counting down.
GATCGGGATTCTGTCCGCCCTGGTCTCCCGTTCCATGACCGGAGAAGGACGGATGGTGGACATTTCCATGCTGGACGTGCAGATCGCGCTGCACACCTACCGGGCCAAGTACTATTTCGAAGCCGGGGAAGTTCCCCAGCCGGTAGGTACAGCCCACGTAAGCAACGTCCCGCTACGGGCCTACCGCACGAAGGATTCGGCTCTGGTCATCGAAGCGTATATCGACCATTTTTTCCGCAACCTCTGCAAGAATATGGATCTGGAGCATCTGGCCGATGACCCCCGCTTCAGTACCCGGCCGAACAGGTTGAAAAACCGGCAGGAACTGGATCGCATCCTGGAAGACGCCTTCCAGAAGAAGACCACGGATGAATGGCTGGAGCTCTTCGTTAAACTGGAGGTTCCTGCCGGGCCCATCAACACCGTGGACAAGGCGGTAGCCGACCCCCAGGTCCTGTCCCGGAACATGGTGGTGGAGATCGACTCTCCCCATGTGGGCAAGACCAAGGACGTGGGAAGCCCGGTGAAAGTTTCCGGGGTGGATCAGGTCCGTTATTTGTATCCCCCGGCTTTGGGTGAGCACACCGAGCAGATTTTGAGAGATCTGCTGGGCTATTCGGCGGACAAGATTGCAGGCCTGAAGAAACAAAAAGTTGTTTAAATTTCATTTTATGAGGCAGGCCCTGCGCCAACGCCCATGAACGTCTGCGGATACGGTAGTCTACAGAGTCAAATCCCCCCCTGCGGCTTCTCCCAAACAAGCCTTGCTTTTACATGGGTGGGAAGGGATGGTACAATAACCAAAATTTACCCAAAAGGAGGTTCTCATGGCCCTGAAGACACGCGCCGACTACCTGGCTTCCTTGAAGAAGCTCCGACCCAACATCCATAAATTCGGGGAAAGGATCGACGACGTAACCACCCATCCCGCGACCCGCCGGGTGGTGGAGAGCCATGCCCGGGCATATGACGCCGCCCATGATCCGGCCCTGGCCGGCCTCTTCACCACCAGCTCCTCGATGACCGAAGAAAAAATCCATCGCCACAACTCCCTTATGACGTCCATGGAAGATGTGATCAGCAACTCCAAGTTCAAACGGGAGATGTACCGGCTCACCGGGACCTGCACCGGCGCTCTCTGTGCGGGCTGGAATGGGATGAACACCATGTGGGCGGTCACCCACGAGATGGACGCCGCGCTGAAAACGGACTATCACTCGCGGATCAAGAAATATGCGCTTCAGGCGCAGGCCGAAGGATGGACCTTCGCCGGGGCTTTGACCGATGCCAAGGGCGACCGCAGCCTCAAAGCCTCCCAGCAGCCCGACCCGGATTCCAACCTGCGCATCGTGGAAGTGCAGGACAAGGGGATTATCCTGCGGGGGGCCAAATGCATGATCTGCGGAGTGGCCGCGGCCAACGAGATCTTTCTTCTTCCCGGAACGGCTTACGGGGAAGCGGATAAGGACTTCGCCCTGTCCTGCGCAGTTCCGCGGGATATCGAGGGATTGACGATCATCGAAACTCGGCGGCCCAGCGACACGAGGGAACAGGAGGAGGGTTTTGATATTCCCACGGAGACCGGGATCACCCAGGCCTATCTGCTCTTCGAGGATGTATTCGTGCCCAAAGAAAGGGTTTTTCTCTGCAAAGAATACGCCTACACGGGAAAGGCGATTCAATTTTTTACTTCCATCTACCGGGCCTGCATTGGGGCGTGCGTGGCCGGTCAGGGGGACGTCATGATCGGGGCCGGGGTCTTGATGGCCAGAGCCAACGGCCTTTCGGCCAAGACCTTTGCTTCCAAGTTCATCGAGATGGCGGTCAACAACGAAACCACCTTCACCATGGGGGTCGGAGCCATCGCTCTGGGGGGCCGCCATCCTTCGGGAATTTGGATGCCCGATCCCCTTACCTCCCACACCAATAAAATTCATGTGGCCACCCTTCCCTACGAAACCAAGCGGCTCTGCCAGGAGATTGGAGGCGGAATCGCGGAGACCGGATGCCTTCCCTCCTACCGGGATTTTACGGACCCAAAATACGGAAAGCTTGTGCAGAAGTTTGTAAAAGCTGGTTCCTGCAGCGCCGAAGCCCGTGCCCGATCCGCCCGGCTGACTGAATGGCTTACCCTGGGCGCAGGTGTCCCCGGCTGCATGCACGGAGGAGGATCCCCGGATGGAGCCCGTCTGGTGGTCCGATCCCTTCTCCCCCTGGAGAAATACGCCCAGATGGCAAGAAAACTTGGCGGAATCAAAGAAGAAATTCCAGAACCCGGGAAATAAATGGATAAATGGAATGGTGGAAAAATGGAATATTGGAATAGTGGGGCCCAAAAAGGAATAACAACAAGATTTCAAACCTTTGAATCCCATCATTCCATCTTTCCAATATTCCAATATTCCAGTATTAGGAGGGACAAATGCCTAACAAAGTCGGGCAGGTTTACGTCTGTGAGATCTGCGGGAACAAGGTGGAGATGATCGTCGCCGGAAAGGGAACCCTTCACTGCTGCGGCCAGCCCATGAAGCTGGTGGGGGATAAGAAATAGGCCTAAGCATTTAAAAATTCTTGACTTTTTTCGAAGGATTTATTAAAAGGAAAAGGCTTATTCCGTTCGTACCAAGGACAGGCAGAATCTCCCAGGAAAGGAGAATGCGGCTATGGACGGGTACGCGGGGAAAATCCTGCGGGTGAATCTGGCGACCCGAAAGTTCACCGAAGAACCCCTGAATCCAAAATACGCCAGGGATTACATCGGTGGAACCGGTCTGGGAGTCCGGATGATCTACGATGAAGTTCCTCCTTCCACGGATCCCCTCAGTCCGGAAAACAAGATCGTCTTTGCCGTCGGACCCGTAACGGCCACAAACTACCCTTCCGGCGCCCGATATCAGATCGTTTTTAAATCACCCCTCACTGGAATCCTCTGCGACGCCAGCTCGGGAGGATACTGGGGGGCGGACCTGAAACGGGCCGGTTACGACGCTCTGATCATTGAAGGAGCTTCAGACGACCCCGTCTATCTTTGGATCCACAATGGAAAGACGGAGATCCGTCCTGCCACTCATCTATGGGGCCAGGATGCCCTGAAAGTTCAGGAGAGCATTCAGCGGGAGATCGGGGACGAGAGAATCCGGGTGGCCTGCATCGGCCCGGCCGGGGAGAGGAAAGTGCTCCTGTCCTGCATCATCAATGACGAAGGGCGGGCCCCGGGACGGGGAGGGAACGGCGCCATCCTGGGGTCCAAAAATCTGAAAGCCATTGCCGTCCGTGGAAACGGCAGCTTCCCCATCTACGACCTGGAAAGGTATAACGTCCTTTGCAAAAAGATTGCCAAAGACAATGCCACTTCTCCGGAGGTGGCGGCCATGCGGGAGTATGGGACCGCCCAGGTTCTGGACAACCTTTGGGCCAAGGGCGACATCCCGGTGAAGAACTGGCAGCTCGGAATCTGGGAGGAAGGGTGCAAGAACCTGGGCGGTAAGAAGATGAAGGAAACCATCCTGGTCCCCCACACAGCCTGCTACCGGTGCACCCTGGGGTGTTCCCGGTGGGTGAAGATCGAAGATGGCCCCTACAGGATGGACGGGCCGGGGCCGGAGTACGAAACTCTGGCGGCCATGGGAACCATGTGCCTCATCGACGACCTCAACGCGGTTTCCTTTGCCAATGACCTTTGCAACCGCTACGGGATCGACACGATTTCCACTGGGGTGGCCATTGCCTTCGGCATGGAGGCTTACGAAAAGGGCCTGATCAAGAAGGAGGACGCTGGAGGGGTTGAACTGAAATGGGGCGATGCTCAGGCCATGATCGCCATGACCCATCAGATCGGGAAGAAGGAAAAGCTAGGAGCTCTTCTGGGGCAGGGAGTAAGAAAAGCGGCGGAGAAACTGGGCGGGAATTCCTGGAAATACGCGGTTCACGTGAAGGGCATGGAATGCCCGATGCATGACCCGCGGACTTTTTACAGCATGGGACTCACCTATGCAGTGGGCCCGCGCGGCGCCTGCCATCTCCACGGCCATTCTCCTCTCTGGGAAGATGAGCAGGATCCGCTTCCCGAGTGGGGACTAAAAGGAATGTATCCTCTCCATGTGAGCAAGGGGAAGGGACTCCTGGTAAAACTCTCCCAGGACTACACGGCAGTGGTCAACTCCATGGTTTCCTGCTACTTTCTAACTTTCATATTAAAGCCGTCGGATCTGGCTGCGGTCTTAACCGCAGCGACGGGGACGAAGTACACGGCCAAGAGTCTGCTGAAAGTGGGAGAGCGGATCATGGCCCTTCACCGGGCATACAACAACCTCTGTGGAATCACCCGCAAAGACGATGTGCTGGCCCCCCGCCAGTTACAGCCGACCCAGGAAGGGGGCAACGCCGGTAAGGTTCCGGACATGGAGGTCATGCTCAAGGAGTTTTACAAGGTCAGCGGCTGGACTCCCAGCGGGAAGGTTTCCCGGAAGACCCTCGAGTCCCTGGGCCTCCGGGATGTGGCCAGGGATCTGTACGGGCCGAAACGGAAATAGAGCCGCGAATTCCTCCCCCCTTTTCCAACTTTTTTCCGCTTTTCAAGTTTCCTCTCCTCGGGTAGGGGCGATTCATGAATCGCCCCTAACTAGTTGGTTTACAATTGACATCTACCCCGGTACTATTGATTTATACTGTTCGCCATGGAGACCCAGGTGCCGGAAGAGAAACCATTTCCCTACCCTGTGGGGAAGCTGCCACTGAAAGACCTCTCGCGACTTCTCGGGCGATATACCCGCGAAGATCCGAGCGTGATCGTCGCCCCGGGGATCGGGAAGGACGCCACGGTGATCTCTTTTGGGGATAAATACCTGGTGGCCAAAACCGATCCCATTACTTTTGCCACCGATCAGATCGGCTGGTACGGGGTGAATATCAACGCCAACGACATCGCCGCCATGGGAGGAACCCCAAGGTGGTTTTTGGCCACCCTGCTTTTGCCCGAAGGGAAGACGGGTCTGAAGGAAGTGGAAGAGATCTTTGCCCAGATCTCCGGGGCCTGCGAGGAGCTCGGCATCATTCTATGCGGAGGGCATACGGAAATAACTTACGGCCTGGGCCGTCCGATTCTGGTGGGGCAAATGTTGGGTGAGGTGGAAAAGGGTAAGCTGGTCTCCCCGGATAAAATCCGGGAGGGGGATGAGATCATTCTGACCAAAGGGATTGCCATCGAGGGGACTGCCCTGATTGCCCGGGAGTGGAAGCCGTTGCGGGACCGGTTCGAGGAGGGGGATATCAGGCAGTACCGGAATCTGCTGCGCTCCCCGGGGATCAGCGTGGTGCGGGAAGCGCGGATCGCCAGCGAAGTAGCCGCGGTTCACGCCATGCATGACCCGACGGAGGGAGGGCTGGCCACCGGTCTCCGGGAGCTGGCCGATGCCGCGGGTGTGGGGATGCTGGTGGAAATGGATCAGATTCCTGTTCTCCCGGAGACGGCGCTACTTTGCGAAGAACTCAAGCTGCAACCTCTGGGCCTTTTGGCCTCGGGGGCCATGCTGATTGCCGTAGACCGAAAAGACTCAGAAAAGGTAGTCCGGGCTCTGGAGAAAGCGGGGATTTCTGCTTCTGTGGTGGCCAGGGTCTGGGAAAGGAAAAAAGGGGTCAAACTGGCAGACCGGGGAAAGGTCTTCGATCTGCCCTCTTTTGAGCGCGATGAGGTGGCCCGCCTCTTCGAAGGGAGCGGAGGATGAATTCCTTTACCACCCGGTACAAGAACAAAAAATTCGTCGAGAAAAGAGTCGAGCTGGACGGAAACGCCTACGAGAATTGTGAGTTTGAAGGCTGCATGATCGTCCTGGAAAAAGGGGAGACGGAGATCAGGGGGTGCAAATTCAACCGCTGCCGCCTGGTACTCCTGGGCCAGGCTTTGCGAATCGCCAAGGTCCTCTCGCTATTCACCGCAGGGAAACCCTTGAAGGTGCTGGACTTCGCCGAACCGGGGCTTTTTGGGGAAAAACATTTAACCGCAGAGCACGCGGAGGGCGCAGAGAAGGATAAATAGAAATAAGGGTTATAATCCTGATATTTTTGCATGATGAGTATTCAAATATTTTTTATCTGTACTACCTACTTACGTTCAAACTCTGGAATTCTTATTAAGCAAAAAGCATCGCCCCCACCCTAGCCCTCCCCCTCGAGGGGGGAGGGGAGGGAGGGGGTGATTCCTTTTGGTTGTGGCTCTATTGCGCTGTGTATATCCGTGTTCATCTGTATCCAATAAAATTTTTTTCTCCTCTGCGGTCTCTGCGTGCTCTGCGGTGAGGAATAAAAAATGATCATTAAAACCTATTGTGCCCGGATGGACCACGGGGGATGCGGACTTCGGGTCCAGGTGGAAGACGGAAAGATCGTGAAGGTCGAGGGCGATCCGGATTCGCCCCTGAATCGGGGGACGATTTGCGCCAAGGGGATCGCTCAGGTAGAGAGGCTCAACCATCCCGACCGGCTTCGGCATCCTCTCAAAAGGACAGGGGAAAGGGGGGAGGGAAAGTGGGAGCGCATCTCCTGGGAGGAAGCCCTTACCACCATCTCCCAAAGGATCCTCCAGGCTGAGCGGCGAAGTGTCGCTTTCGCCCAGGGGACCCCCAAGGGCCTGGAACTCTACATGATGCTCCGCCTGGCCAACCTGCTGAAAGTTCCCACCGTCATTACCCCGGGGCCCATCTGTCACATGCCCCGGGAGACCGCCGCCATGATCACCTGCGGGTTCTTCCCGGTGCCGGACTATGATCATCCGCCGGCGCTGGTGTTGGTTTGGGGGAGCAACCTATTCCAGACCAATGAGGAGGGGATCATCGGATCTCAACTGCGGAGGGTTCTGGAGCGGGGAACCAAGCTTATGGCCATCGATCCTCGAAGAACCCCGCTGTCAGGCCGTGCGGACCTGTGGCTTCAGCCCAGGCCCGGCACGGACCTGGCTCTCGCAATCGGGATGCTGAAAGTAATCGTGGAGGACGGAATGTATGACCGGGCCTTCGTCGATCGATGGACGGTCGGCTTTCCGGAGCTTCAGGAGCATTTAAAGGGCTATTCGCTGAAGGCGCTGGCTGAAATCACCTGGGTCGCCGAGGAAAAGATCGCCGAGGCTGCCCGTCTCTACGCCGGCACAAGACCGGCCTGTATCCAGTGGGGGAACGCCATCGAGCACAACGTTCACAGCGTGCAGACGGCCCGGGCCTTGATGGTTCTGAAAGCCCTCACCGGGAACCTGGATTCACCCGGTGGAAATGTGAATCGCCCTTCTCCTCCGACTCTGCGCCCGGGCGATTTTGTGCAGAGCAAAAGCTTCCCCCAAAAGCGGGAGCAGCTTCTGGCCCCTGAGTTTCGCCTGGCGGCCATGATGGGATTCACTCCCAGCCAGTCCGTGGTGAAAGCCATCCTGTCGGGAAAGCCTTACCCCATCCGGGAGATGTACATCCAGGGAGGAAACCCCCTCTTGAGTTATGCCAACGCCATGGAGACCTACTGGGCCCTGAAAAAATTGGATTTTCTGGCGGTGGCTGAAATCTTCCTGACTCCCACAGCGCAGCTTGCGGACATCGTTCTTCCCACGGCGACGAACTTTGAGTTCGATGACCTGGGACACTACGGCATGCCCCACGGGTTCCTTCTGGCCCGGCCCAAAGTAGTCGACCCTCCGGGAGAATGCCGGCCCGATTTACTCATCCTGAACGAACTGGGAAGAAAATGCGGGCTGGAAAGATTCTTCTGGCCCGATCTTCGGTCATGCCTGGATGAGGTGTTGAAACCCGCGGGTCATACCTATGAAGGCTTTCGGGAAGCGGGAATCCTGAAGGGGAATTGGAAGTACAAGGGCTATGAGCGGAACGGCTTCGGAACTCCGTCGAAGAAAGTGGAGATTCTCTGCTCTCGTCTGAAGGATTGGGGATATGATCCCCTTCCCACCTATCGCGGGGAATTCTCGGTGCCCGACAGCGATCCCCATGGAATGAAAAAGTATCCGCTGATCCTCACCTCGGCCAAAGACCCCTGTTATTTCCATTCCGCCTACCGGAATCTTCCTTCGCTAAGAAAACTATCCCCCGACCCGACGGTGCTGATCCATCCCCGGACTGCGGGAGAGATGGGGGTCGGAGAAGGAGACTGGGTGCATATTGAAACCCAGCGGGGAACGATTCAGCAGAAGGCCGCCTTCCATTCCGACCTCGACCCCCGCGTCGTTGTCGCCGCCTACGGGTGGTGGTTTCCGGAGAGAAAGGACCTGGAGTTGAGCGGGTGGAAAGAGTCGAACGTTAACATCCTGACGGAAAATGATCCGCCCTACGAGCCGACCATCGGCTCCACCAACCTCCGGGCCATTCCCTGCCGGATTTACAAAAAGGAATGTGGCACGAGGATCGAGAAAAGAGAAAAAATAAAAGACGTTTCTCTCGCAGAGGCCGCGGAGCTCGCGGGGAAAAAGAGGATTCAGGAGACAGGAATCAGCACCCAGCAACGAATCACCAGTAACGAATGACGTTGTTTCAGCATTTGGGGCCTCGAGCAAAGCGGGCGAGAGAAAGGGTCGCCCATTGTGCGGGCGGCCGTACAAATTTGGGCACACAAAGATTTGCCCCCAAGCTTTTGGAGTTAGAACCACGAAAGGAAAAAGGAGGCGTCCATGATCTCCGGCTCCAACATAGTCCGAAATGTCCTTCTGACTTTTGCGATTGGATTCATCGCGGCCATATCCCCTTTCCTTTTCATGCAGCTTCTGCCCGCCTTGCTGAACCCTTCCCTGAACCTGGATGCCCCCAATCTTGCCGATGCTTTGTCTGGGTAATACCGCCAAATACGGGAATTCCGGGCTAGAAACTTACTTTTTCGCAAAAAGGGCAATGGGAAAAGTGAAGGCAAGCCCGGACAATTAAGAGGTTGACAGGAAGCCGCTTTTCTGTATATATGGTATAGCCTTTCCGTTCGAGAGAGAATTAAATTATCCAGATCAAGATTTGTCGCACCGGCATGAGATGGTCGCTGGCGTCCACCTTGGGACGCCGGGTGCCGGGTGTGACTTTTTCGCCGGTGGGTTTTACCGGCTTCCCATATTTATGTTCGGAAGTCCCCTGAAGGGGAGAGGTCCCTTCGGGCCAATACGCGGGAAAGGAGGAAAAGGCAAGCGTTTTCCAGCAAATCTAAAACCAGGGAGGGTCAAATATGAAGAAAATCTTTTTGATCATCATGGGGATTTTTTTCGTCCTGGGTTGTGCGACTGCGGGCGGCCTCCAGACGAGCTCGGACCCTTCGGCCAAGGTCGAAAAGGTCGAGTTCAAACCGGACAAAAAAGGGAGCTATTATGCTCATGTTACCATCCGGAATGTGTCGGGAAAAGATCAGCCCTTCTATCTGGTTTTGCAGGCCGAGGATCAGCCCCCGCAGGTGACCGCCTCAGGCCCCAAAGGGGAACCCAAGCCCGTCCGGGCCGGAGAAACCTACACCTTCAAGCTCAACAC
>LJUR01000072.1 GCA_001304105.1 Deltaproteobacteria bacterium SM23_61 | reverse complement strand
CTGAAGTATTTGATGAACAGGCCGGAGGCGTAAGCTCCGGTTCCCAGAAAGAGCAGGTGTCCGAAAGAGAGCCGCCCCATGTACCCGTACATGAGGTCAAAAGACATGGCGAAGATGCAAAAAATCATGAAGTCGGTGACCCGGTTGACGGAAATGATGGGGGCCAGCACCAGGAAGGCGATTCCTATAGCCAAAAGATCCCGCCAGGCCGTCCTTGATGCTGCGGGTCCGTAAATCCCCCCGGAAGTCTTCCCGCTTTCGTATGATTGGTTATCCGGCGCCTTTTGCTGCCCCGAGGTCTGCTCCTTCAAAAGGTCCCCCTCATAATTTTATAGGTACTCTTCCATTCCCTGGGTGTCGGCGACCTCCGCTTTTTCAGAGATCTCCCGGGCGATCTTTCCTTCTTTCAAGATGTAGACCCGATCCGCCAGCTGTTTCACGATAGCCAGATTCTGCTCCACCACCGCCGCGGACACCCGGTCTTTCAAGCTTTTCAAAATGGCCCCGATGTCCTCGATCACCACGGCCGCCAGCCCCTGAGTGGGCTCGTCGATGAGAAGAAGCTGGGGATCGCCCACCAGGGCCCGCCCCACAAGAAGGATCTGCCGCTGCCCGCCGCTCAACTGCCCGGCTTTGATGTGGAAGAAGTCCTTCAATTTCGGGTAAATCGCCGTCACCTTCTCCAAGGCCCGGTCCACCGGTTCCTGGCTGGAAAAGGCGGCAATCTCGATATTCTCCCGGACCGTCAGGTTGCCGAAGACCTTTTTTTCCTGCCCCACGTAGCGCAATCCGCGCTTGTAGAGCTTCTCGGGGGAAACCCCGGAGATCTCCGCCCCTTCATAGGAGATGGTTCCCCTCTGCGGCGTCAGCAGTCCCATGAGGGTCTTCAAAAGGGTGGTCTTTCCGGCCCCGTTCCGGCCGATGAAAAAGGCCATCTGTCCTTTCTCAATCCGGAAGGACACATCGTGAAGGACCTGGGCATGGCCGTAGGCGACGTCTAAGTTTTTGATTTCCAGCATACCGGGTCCAATGGAAAAGGTTAAGGCTCAGGTTTAGGTTTAGGTCAAGGTCAAAAGCCTTAGCCTTAGCCTTAGCCTTAGCCTTAGCCTCAGCCTTAGCCTTGGCCTCAACCTCAGCCTTGCAGATTTATTTCTCCCTTTCCCCAGTAACACTCCCGCACTGCGCGGTCGCTCAGTACCTGATCCGGCGCCCCCTCGCAGATGAAGCTTCCTTCGTTCATGACGCAGAGACGGTTGACCAGATTCACAATTTTGGAAAGCTTATGTTCGATGATAATCAGGGTGAGATTTTTTTTGATTTGATGCAAAATTTGCAGGACTTCCACGATTTCCAGGTCGCTCAACCCCGACAGAGGTTCATCCAGAAGCAGGAGTTTGGGCTTCAAGGAAAGGGCGATCCCGATCTCCAGCATGCGCTTGGAACCGTAAGAGAGCTCGGAGGTCATGGTCCGGGCCTGCCTTTCCAGGCCGACCACCCTCATCGCCTCCCGGCAGCCGGCCATGATCCCTTCGTCGTGGGCGGGAGCCAAAAGAAACTTCCGCTCCGGCATGGGTTCCTTCTGAAACCGGATGCTGGACAGGACCAGGTTTTCCCAGGCGGTCATGGAATTGAAAACCGAGACCAGCTGAAAGGTGCGAACCATTCCTCTCAGCACCCTCCGGTTGGGGGGAAGGCCGGTAATGTCCTGGCCGGAGAAGGTGATCTTCCCCTGGGTGGGGGGAAACAAACCCGAAAGGAGGTTGAAGAAAGTCGTTTTCCCGGACCCGTTGGGCCCGATGATGCCTACGGTTTCATTCTGACGGACCTGGAAATTGACCTGGTTGACCGCGATGAGGCCGCCGAAATGCTTGCTCAGCCCCTCGGCCTTCAGAACCATGGACATAGATTCAATCCTGCATGCACCAGGGGCACGCTTCAGCGTGCCCCTGGTGCTACCTCACTGTCTCAATTCCGAACGCCTCAAGGGCGCGCAGCAGCGCGCCCCTACATTCCACATTCCGAATTCCGAAATTTATCGGTCCGTATCCTTTCTATTCTATTCCGCAATCCGCATTCCGCAATTGGCTTAGTATCCCATCTCCTTCAGAGGCAGGCAGAGCTCCTGGCCCATGTAGATATCCACCACTTTGCCGACATCCCACTTATCCTTCTTCTCTTTGGGGCTCTTGCCGTCCACGATGAACTTGGCGTACTTGTAGTCCGGCCTGCCGTCGATTCTCCATTTCGCCGGTCCCTTGACGCTCATGTAGTCTTTGCCCATGAGCGCCTTGTACACCTTGCCCGGGTCGGTGGAATTGGCCATCTGGATTCCCCGCAGGGTTTCCTGCATCCCCAGATAGGCGAAGACAGCAAAAGGATCGGGAGGCTCCCCGTATTCTTTCTTCCAGGCCTGGGTAAGCTCATCCACGGCCTTCATGGTGGCGGCGTCTTTGATTCCCTCCAGGTTGTGGTACCACCACATTCCCATGGTCACACCCTCAAGGGCTTCCGGCGGAATCCCGATGGCCTGGGTGGTAATGATGGAGTTGAAGAAAATTTTGGTGTCCTTTCTCAGCCCCAGTTCGTAAACCTGCTTCAGGGCGTTGATGGTATCGTTGCCCCAGTGACCCATCATCACCACGTCGGGCTTGGCTTCCTTGATCTTGATGATATAGGAAGTGAAGTCGGGGGTGCCGACCGGAGACCACGTTTCGCTCACCTTGATGTTGGGATATTTTTCCTTGAAAACCTTGTGGGCCCCCGTGGCCGCCCCGCGGCCGTAGGCGTAGTCCGGAAGGAAGAGCATGACATGCTTGGGCTTATAGGTCTTGGCCACGTAGTCCGCGCACATTCTTCCAATGCCGTCCACGGCTCCCAGGGTGGAGATGTAGTAAGGGGCCTTTTGCTCTTTTCTAAAGACCTTCTCCTGAATTCCGTTGGTGGCCATGAAATAGCCCTGCCCCCCTTTGATCTGCTCGTTGATCGCCGTGCTCACATGGGCGAAGGTTCCCCCCACAATCAGCTTGATTTTGTCGTTGAAGAATTCCCGCAGCCGCCGGACCCCCACATCGGGCTTCGTTTCGTCATCCCGGATGACCAATTCCACTTTGGCCTTTTTTTTGCCCATTTTGAGGCCGCCCTTTTCGTTGACCTGCTTGGCCGCCAGCTTAACGCCGTCGATCTGGATCTTTCCCACTGCCGACCCGGCTCCGGTGATGCTGTACATTACCCCCACTTTCACCGTGGACTGGGCCCAGGAAGGACATACGGACGCCAGCACAAACAAGGCCAAAATGCATCCCACCAAAAAAATCTGCTTTTTCATCTCTTCCTCCTTTCCAGGGTGCTTGAATTTTTTGGTGCCCAGGCGATTCTCCCTTCTTCCTCTGCCGGCGATCCCCAGCCGGCTGTAAGCGGCGTTCTCCTTAATTTCTGTCTCTTTCCTGGAAATGCCGGGTCTCCCGGCTAAAGGCCGACCTGTCTTCTACTGGTTTGATCCAGACTAGCGCTACGCCTGAAGTCAGAGGGGCTAAAAAAATCCTCTTTTTGCTGCCCTCCCAGAGAATTTTGACCTGATTAGACAATATTCTGATTTTTTTGTCAAGGCGTTTGCGGCTTCTAAAAGCGGTCCGTCCCTTTTACCCTTTTTACCCTTTTCCCTCCTTTTCCCGGATGACCTCGAAGAGAATCCGGACCGTCCGGCCGCAAAGACGGGCGCATTCCTCGAGGCCGCCCCGGTCCACCCATTTCTGTCTCTCCTCGGGGTTGTTCAGGTCCGCGTGGATGATCTCATGGCAGTTTCGGCTGCCGAAAGCCTTTTCGAATTCCCCATAGAAGCGTATCGCCGGCTGGAAAGACTCCACCAGGGCTTCCTGGCTGCTGAGCTTTTCCCCTTCGGCCCCGTAGAGCATGCCCAGAGTCAGGACCCCTGCCTGCAGAGCCCCGCACAGGGATCGCACCCGGCTTCCCCCGGCCATGGGGCCTATGGCCTTGACCATCAGGGGGTCGACTTTGCCCAGAGCCTCCTGCATGACCTGCAGAACGGTCTGGGATCAGGCTCTCCTCTGGCCGGTATGAAGCAGGGTGTAGGCCTTCTCCGCCGCTTGACTGATCATTGCCTCTCGGTCTTTCATCGGTTCCTTCTCCTTCCCGGTTGGATTCTAATCCCCCCCCCTGCCGGGGTGGCCCATCATACCAAGTTTCTTCGTTTGTTGCCACGGGCAAGAAATTGCGGAAGGAAACCCGGGCCTCCGCAGTGAAAATATTATTGACAAAAAATCACCGATTTGGTATTCAACTTTGAAGGATGGGTTTTTATTCGCTCGTTTTGGCCCTCTCGATGAAAGACAAGCTAGGCTTTTTTCAGGCACCAAGAATCCAGAAAAAATTCAGCCATTCACTACGTTGGTTTCTCTGAAAAATCCTCTGTCCCTTTCGCGCTCTCCGAGGGCCAGGCCAAAAAAGAAGATCGGCTGAACGAAAATATTCCGACCCGCCGGGGCAGGTTCACGGAGAAGTCGATGGGAGGTCCCTGGACGGAGAAAATGCAGGCTACCCGACGTTGCAGTGATTTTCCCGGAGAAAGGAAATGAAAGCGAACTCCCGATTCGGGGCCAGACGCCCGCTGCGGGAGCAAGGGTTTTGTCAATTTCTATGGGAAAGGAGGGAAAAGAGAAGTCGAATCCAGTCGGATTGCCAGTCGAGACCATCGATTCAAATGAAAGAGGAAGGAGGAAAGATATGGAGGTCAGCAGAAGGGGTTTCCTGAAGATTTCAGGAGCCACGGCTTTGGCCGGGGGTCTGGGTTTTTCCCCGGGACTCGCCGCGGCCCAGGGCCCGCCCCCCAAGATTCTTTACACCAAGGAGACAACCACCGTCTGCCCGTACTGCTCGGTGGGATGCGGGATCATCGTATCCACAAGGGATGGCAAGGTGATCAACACCGAGGGGGATCCCGACCATCCCATCAACCAGGGAGCCCTCTGTAGCAAGGGATCTTCCCTTTACCAGCTTTCGCATAATCCAAACCGTCTGACCAAGCCTCTGTACCGGGCGCCCAACTCGAAGGAATGGAAAGAGGTGACCTGGGAATGGGCGCTTGACAAGATCGCCAACAACATCAAGACCGCCCGCGACGCCTCGTTCATGGTTAAAAACGAGAAAGGGGAAACGGTCAACCGCACCGACGCCATCGCCTCGGTAGGCAGCGCGGCCATGGACAACGAGGAATGTTACGTCTACCAGAAATTCCTGCGCGGGCTGGGCCTGGTGTACGTCGAACATCAGGCCCGGATATGACACTCCGCCACGGTAGCGGCTCTGGGAGAGTCGTTCGGGCGGGGAGCGATGACCAATCACTGGATCGACATTTCCAATGCGGACGTCATTTTGGTTATGGGAGGAAACCCTGCGGAAAACCACCCCATCTCTTTCCACTGGGTGAACAAAGCCATCGAGCGGGGTGCTAAGCTCGTCTGTGTGGACCCGAGGTTTACCCGGTCCGCGGCCAAAGCGCACATCTACGCACCCCTGCGGTCGGGCACGGACATCTCCTTCCTGGGCGGAATGATCAAGTACATCCAGGAAAATGACCTGATCCACAAGGAATACGTGGCCGAATACACGAACGCCTCTTTTCTGGTGGATGAAAAATTCGGCTTCCAGGACGGCCTGTTCACGGGATACGACGCCAAGGGGCGTAAGTACGACAAATCCACTTGGAAGTATCAACTCGACGACCAGGGGGTCCCCAGGATGGACAAATCCCTGCAGGACCCTCACTGCGTCTACCAGTTGCTCAAAAAGCATTACTCCCGCTATACCCTGGACAAAGTTTCGGAGATCACGGGAACCCCGAAGGAAGACCTGACCAAGGTCTACAAAACCTACGCGGAAACCGGAAAGCCGGGGAAGTCGGGAACCATCATGTACGCCATGGGTTGGACCCAGCACACGGTGGGGACCCAAAACATCCGGACCATGTGCATCATCCAGCTTCTTCTGGGAAACATGGGAGTGGCCGGAGGAGGGGTGAATGCGCTTCGGGGAGAATCCAACGTCCAGGGTTCGACCGACCACGCCCTTCTCTTCCACATTATACCCGGGTACAACCCCACCCCCCGGGCTGCCCAAAAGACCCTAAACGATTATCTCGAAAGGTTCACCCCCAAGACCAAGGATCCCAAGAGCCTGAACTGGTGGAAGCACCGGCCCAAGTACATCGTCAGCTTCCTCAAGGCCATGTACGGAGCCAAGGCCACCAAGGAGAACGACTTCGGCTATGACTGGATGCCCAAGCTGGACAACACCCAGAACGCCTCCTGGCTGGTGCTCTTCGACCAGATGTCCAAGGGAAAGTTCAACGGTTTCTTTGCCTGGGGACAGAACCCGGCCTGCTCTGGGGCCAACGCCGGCAAGGTACGCAACGCCCTGGAAAAGCTGGACTGGCTGGTCAACGTGAACATCTTTGACAACGAGACGGGGTCCTTCTGGAAGGGCCCGGGGAAAGACCCCTCCAAGATCAAGACCGAGGTCTTCATGCTGCCCTGCGCCGCCTCCTTCGAAAAGGAGGGTTCCATCACCAATTCTGGAAGATGGAGCCAGTGGCGCTACAGGGCGGTAAAACCCCCGGGGGAGGCCCTGCCGGACCTGGAGATCATGCACGAGCTGTTCATGAAAGTGCGCAAGCTATACCAGGAAAAGGGAGGCGTCTTTCCCGCGCCCATTCTGAACCTTTCCTGGAACTACGGCCCCAAAGGGCCCGATGGAACCATCCAGCACCCCAGCTCCCACTACGTGGCCAAGGAAATCAACGGCTACACGGAAAAGAACATCGAGGTCGAAGACCCCAAGACCAAGATGAAACGGGTGGTGGCCAAAGCCGGGGAACAGCTGGGAAGCTTCGCCCTGCTCAAGGATGACGGGTCGACCACCAGCGGGAACTGGCTCTACTGCGGGTCCTACACCCAGGCCGGAAATATGGCCGCCCGGCGGGGGAAGGCCGACCCGACCGGCCTTGGCCTGTATTCCGGGTGGACCTGGTGTTGGCCGGTAAACCGGAGGATCCTGTACAACCGGGCCTCGGTCGACAAGAGCGGCAAGCCGGTCAACCCCAAGAAAGCCGTGATCTGGTGGAACGGGTCCAAATGGATGGGCGATGTTCCCGACGGACCCCAGCCTCCGGGGACGATCTACCCCTTCATCATGCTCCCCGAAGGCCACGGCCGCATCTTCGGGGCGGGGATGGCGGAAGGGCCTTTCCCCGAGCACTACGAGCCTCTCGAGTGTCCCATCGAAAAGAACCTGATGAGCTCCCAGAAGTTCAACCCCACGGCCAGACTCTTCGGAGAGCCAGGGGTCGGGGCGGGAGCGGACAGGTACCTCTCCTGCGACCCGAGGTTCCCGTTCGTTTGCACCACCTACCGGGTGAGCGAACACTGGCAGACCGGGGTCATGACCCGCTGGACCCCCTGGCTGGTTGAGCTGGAACCCCAGATGTTCGTCGAGATGTCCAAGGAACTGGCCAAGGAGAGGGGCATCAGCAACGGAGACCGGGTGGTGGTGAAATCGGCCCGCGGCGAACTCTGGGCTAAGGCCATCGTCACCGAACGGTTCAAGCCCTTCAAGATCGCCGGGCAGACGGTTCACCAGGTGGGGATTCCCTGGCATTTCGGTTGGGTCACGCCGCCCGACGGGGGGGACAGTGCCAACCTGCTCACCCCGACGATCGGCGATGCCAACACCATGATTCCGGAAACCAAGGCCTTCATGGTGAACGTGGAAAAGAAAGGGGGGAAGTAAGATGGAAGAAAAAGTCATGCTCGTCGACGTCTCCAAGTGCACCGCCTGCCGGGCCTGCCAGGTCGCCTGCAAGCAGTGGAACGGGCTGCCGGCGGAAAAGACCGAGCAGAGGGGTACCCATCAGAATCCCCCGGACCTCACCTGGGCCACCTGGAACTTGATCCGCTTCACCGAAGTCCCCACCAAAGAAGGCAACCTGAAGTGGCTCTTCCGGCGGGACGCCTGCCTGCACTGTACGGATGCGGGATGCATGCGGGCCTGTCCGGTTCCGGGGGCCATCTTCAGAACCCCCCAGGGGGCGGTGGTCATCAACCAGGAGCTGTGCATCGGCTGCAAGATGTGCGTCAACGCCTGTCCCTTCGAAATCCCCCGGATCAACGCGGAGACCAACCGGGCCTACAAGTGCACCCTCTGCTGGGACCGCACTGCCCGGGGCCTCATCCCCGCATGCGTCAAAGCCTGCGCCATGGGAACCCTGACCTTCGGGAATAAAGAAGAGATGATCCAGCAGGCCTACGCCCGGGCCAAGGCCCTGGGGGAGAAAGCCACCGTGTACGGGGACAAATACGTGGACGGCACGCATGTGATATACGTTCTGCCGGAGAACATCCGTCTGTACGAAAGGATGAAGATCAACCCGTCGATCCCCCTCTCGGTGATCCTGTGGAAGGATGTGCTCAAACCCCTGTCGGTCCTGGCCATCGGGGCCGCCCTGGTGGGCACTTTCTTCCATTACGTCATCAAGGGGCCCAAGCGGCCGGAAGAAGGAGGAAATGAACATGGCTAAACCGAAAAACCTGATTCTCGCGTCAACTGCCTTCGAGCGGGTGATCCACTGGATCCTGGGAGGGAGCTGTCTTTTCCTCTTCCTCACCGGCTTCGGGCTGATGTTCCATTCCCTCTCCTTCATTTCCCGGCTGTTTCCCCCCATTCCTTACCTGGCCGCCGGGGGGTACGAAAGCATGAAGCTCCTCCACAATCTCTGCGGCCTTCTCTTCGCCGTATCCTTCCTCCCCGCGCTGTTGATTTGGGGCAAGGACACCCTTTTCCTCGACAAAGAGGATATGGAATGGTTCAAGGTGATGGGGGGATACCTGTGGGAGGTAGAGCAGGTTCCCGAAGGGGGAAAATTCAACGCCGGTCAGAAGCTTTTCTTCATCGCCCTCTTCCTGGTCTGGGTCATCATGGTGGTAACGGGAATCTTCATGTGGTTCCCGGTGCTCGGTCCGTCCCTGACCCGATGGCTCTATGTGCTTCATGTCCTGGGCGTGCTGATCCTGGGTTCGTTCCTGGTCATCCACTTCTACCTGGGAACCTACGGAAACCCCGGGACCTTCCAGGTCATGGGCCACGGGTACGTGACCAAAGCCTGGTGCAGGAAGCACCGCCCCAAGTGGCTGAGGGACGTGGAAGCCGGGAGGCGCTCCATTTAACCCGTAGGGGCGGTTCGCGAACCGCCCCTACCCGGTCCCATTGGCGAAAGGTTCTTTCCCAAAGGCTTACTTCGAAACCCGGAGTAAGCCTTTTTATTCCGGATTTCCCCTTCGATTCCTCCTGGACAGAAACTCACCCATAGCCTAAAATAAGAACCTGATGGGACACAGATGAACACAGATAAACACAGATAAATAACAAAGAGCATAAAACGGCAGGAAGAGTCTTTATCACCTCACACCTCACAACTCACGCCTTACAGCTTTTATTGGGACACGGATGAACACGGATACACGCGGATAAGGATTCATAAAAAAGCTCAACTATATCTGTGCGGCCTCTGCATAATCTGCGTAATCTGCGGATAAACAAATATAGAAAACGGAAAACCTCATGGACAAACAACTCCAAAGGCTGCGTCAGGCGCGGGAACAGAAACCGAATTACCGGGAGGTCCTGGATCTTGCCGAGCGGATGCTGGTCGAAAAATGCCGGGCCCGGGATCAACAGCCTTCCCCTTCCATTCCCATCGACCGGGTCAAGGCCCAAAAACACGCGGCCGAAGGGATTCCTTACCTGCGCTTTTCCGAGCTGGTCTTCGATCCCTCCCAGGTGGCCCAGACTTTTTCCTGTCTCTTGGAAAGCTTTCAGCAGCTGAATCCGGCCCGCTTCCGACCGTTGAAAGAAGCGATGGAAGCCAAGAAATGGGAGTTCGACCGGGTGCTGGGGCGCCTCCTGCGCAATCAAGTCTCCGAAAAAACCCTGGAAGAAGAAATGGGGCCCGAAGGGAGCCTCCTTTTTTTCTTCCTCGTCCAGTCCCTGAAGCCGGTCCTGGAAAATCTGGCCGAAGAATGGCGGGGTGTTTTCAAGGACCTGCCGTGGAACCAAGGGTACTGTCCCTTCTGCGGCGGATTGCCGGGGATGGCCGAGATCCGGGCAGAAGGAAGGCGATTTCTCCACTGCCTTCTTTGCGGGACGGAATGGGAATCTCCCCGCTTGCAATGCCCGTACTGCCAGAGTGGGGACCCGGAACAGCACACCTATTTTCAGGTGGAAGGGGAGATCGAGAACCGGGTGGACGTCTGTCTGGCCTGCCGCCATTACCTGAAGACCGTCGATTCCCGGGAATTGGAAGGCCCGCTGGATTTTGAAGTGGAAGACTATCTCACCCTCCACCTGGACCACCTGGCCCAGGAGGAAGGATATCTGCGGCCGGAGAAGCTGTTCTTCGAGGCTCCGTAACTGAATCGCCGAATGCGGAATGCGGAATTCGGATTGCGGAATAAAAAGCAAAAAAAAATTCAAATTACTCCGAAATCATTCGGGGGGTCAGGTGAAAATTTCGGTCGTCAAAAACATCCTCGAGGCCAATCAACGGATCGCCGAGGAAAACCGCCGGCGTTTCTCGCAGAACAGGCTCCTGGTCATCAACTTCATGAGCTCGCCCGGCGCCGGGAAAACTTCCCTTCTGGAAAAGACCATCCTCGCCTTAAAGGATGATTTCCGCATCGGGGTGATCGAGGGCGATATCCAGTCCACTTACGATGCCGAGCGGATCGGTCAGACCGGCGCTCCAGTGGTCCAAATCAACACCGGAGGGGCCTGCCACCTGGACAGCAACATGGTCGAGGAGGCCCTCCAGAATCTGGACCTAGCCCGCCTGGACCTTCTCTTCATCGAAAATGTGGGCAATCTGGTGTGCCCGGCCGACTTCAACCTGGGAGAGGACCTCAAGGCCGTGATCCTGAGCGTCTCCGAGGGAGACGACAAACCGCTGAAGTACCCCCTCATGTTCCACGTGTCCAACCTCCTCCTGATCAACAAAATCGACCTCCTCCCCTACTGCGAATGCAACCCGGACCTGATCGAGGAGCGGGCCAGAAAGGTCAACCCGAACCTGACCCTCTTCCGGGTTTCCTGCCGGACCGGCGATGGGTTGGACTCCTGGACAGGGTGGTTGAGAGGAAAGCTTCGGGAGAGAAAATAGGAGCTTCACTCAAAAAGCATCGGTCTTTTCGCTTTCGGACTCCACAGCCGGGGGCGAT
Organism: Deltaproteobacteria bacterium SM23_61; assembly: GCA_001304105.1. GTDB lineage: Bacteria > Desulfobacterota > SM23-61 > SM23-61 > SM23-61 > SM23-61. Next base: position 1,705 of record LJUR01000072.1, on the reverse strand, counting down.
TTGTGGTCTCTTCCGTCCAGATAAAAGGTTGCCTCCAGGCGGGTCCACTTGTGCTCCGGGGATTCCAGCTTCATTTCATCGGCACAGCGCTGGATGTTGGACAGGCCCATCCCCGCTCCGAATCCCAGCTCCTGGATCCATTCGGCGGCGGTGGAAAAACCGGGTTGCATGGCCCGGGCGATATCGGGAATTCCGGGACCGTGGTCCACGGCCCGAATGATGAGCCGCCCGGGCTGGACCTCCGCTCGGATTTCGCCCCCTTCCGTGGTGTGGAGGATAATGTTCATCTCTGCTTCATAAACGGCGATGGCCGCCCGGCGGACCACTTGCAGCGGAGCGCCCAGGCGGGTCAGGACCAGCTTGATATTGCTGGAAGCCTCCCCCGCGCGCTTGAAATCCCGGGCCACAACATCGTAGCGAAGGATGATGCTGGTGCGGTCGGAAATCACATCTTCGAAGATATGACTGACCCGATAGCGGCGAATTTCCTCCTCGTGGTACTCGACCTCCAATTTCTTCAGCAGCCCTTCGATGATGTCCTCCCGGGTTACGATTCCCACCATCCGGCCTTTCTCGTCCACCACCGGAAATCGCCCGTATCCATGGGTGGCGAAAAAGTTAATGGCTATCACCACCGGTTCCTCCGCTCGGAGGGTCAGGGGGTTGGGGGTCATCTTTTCGCCCACCCTCGCCTCCATCTCCGATTCGGCCAACGCGTTGATCAGGTCCTCGATGCTGATGATGCCCACTAGGTTCCCGTCCTCCACCACGGGGACCCCCGAAATCCGCCGCTCCCGAAGCAGTTTGCGGATTTCCCCCATCGGGGTCTGGGGGGTCACATGGACGACCTCGCGGGTCATGACCTCCCTTACTTTCACCTCGTAAAAAAGTTCCTGAAGCCGGGTAATCTGGGTCATGGTGAAGTATATTGCCGGACGACAGCGGAGGATTTGCCTCTCCCCTCAGGAGCGCCGCCCACGGCAGCAGACATTAAAGCTCTTCTACCCCGCCCCGTAGAAGACCTGGAATGGGGAATTACCCCAGGAGGAAAGCACGCGCTCATCGCCTGCGGATGGTGATGTCCAGGACCGTCCCCTGGCCCACCACGGAGTCAATACAAAACTCATCGGAATTCTTCTTGATATTTGGCAGGCCCATCCCGGCGCCAAACCCCATCTGTCGAATTTCCTCAGAAGCTGTGGAGTACCCGTCCTTCATGGCCAATTCGATACCTTCAATGCCAATGCCCTCGTCCGTCACTTCAATCCGCAGGAGCTCCGGAGTTATCGATAGGGTCAGCGTTCCCCTTCTGGCATACCAGACGACATTCATCTCCGCCTCATAAGCAGCGATCGTTGCCCGGCGGATCGCTTGGCAGGGGACATGCAATTCCTGTAAAATCTTTTTCACCTTGCTGGAGACGACTCCGGCATTGACAAGGTCCCCCCCGCGATGCCAAAGGATTTCTCAAAGCACGGTTCGGCCCCCATAACCCGCAACCGGTCTCCTAGGCTTCCGAGCACCCCGGAAGGCCATGTCGATAAAGGCGCCCGCAGGCTTCATACATGGGCAGATCAGTCACCAGCAGGGGAATCTTTTTGGCCCGTGCCAAAGCGATCGTTTCCCGGTCGGGCTTCTTTCCCCGGACAAAAACCAGAGCTTTGATATTGGCCATTTCGGCTGTCCGCACCACCTGCAAGTTCGT
>LJUR01000071.1 GCA_001304105.1 Deltaproteobacteria bacterium SM23_61 | reverse complement strand
AGGAGAGGGTTACACTGAGATCCGGTGACGTGGTCCTCGTGCGGACCGGCTGGGCCCGGTACTGGAAAGATCCGGTCAAATTTGTGGCCACCGAGAAAGGGGCCCCGGGGGTAATCCTGGATGGAGCGGAATGGTTGGCCAAGCACAAGATCTCTTTCACCGGGTCGGACACCGCGGCCTACGAGAAAACGCCGGCCCATGACCTGCCGGTTCACGTGTGCCTCCTCACCCGGAATGGGATTCAGCTCTTGGAGATGCTGAACCTGGAAGAGCTGGCCAAAGACCGGGTTTATGAATTCCTTTTTGTGGCCTTGCCCCTGAAGATCATCGGCGGCACGGCTTCACCCGTCCGCCCGATCGCCATTACTTGAATTCATCCACCACGGAGGGCACGGAGAAATAAAGGAATTTGCTGTAAGTCTTTAAATTTTGCCGAGATTTTTTCTCGAATCTTTATCCGCGATGATCCGCGTTCATCCGCGTCCCATTATGTCTTTTGTCTTTGAGTCTTTCGCAAATATAGAATCTGTGTTCCTCTGTGTCCTCTGTGCCTCTGTGGTGAAAAATGAACTTGAATGTTCCCTTCATGCTCCTCCGCAACGTTCATGAGAACCCCGACAAACTTGCGGTCGTATATGGGGATCGGCGGTACACCTACCGGGCCTTCAACGAGCGGGTCAACCGCCTGGGCAATGCCCTCCTGAAGGAGGGGGTGCGCAAAGGGGACAAGGTCGCCTACCTGCTGAACAACTGCAGCGAGTTTGCCGAGATCTCCTTTGCCCTGAGCAAGATCGGGGCCCTTTCCGTTCCCCTGAACTTCCGCCTGAAAGGCGAAGAAATCGGGTATATCCTGGAGCATTCGGACGCTTCTTTTCTGTTCTTCAGCCCCGAGTTCAGGGAAACTGTCGCTCCATGGATTCCTCGGCTGCCCCTGGTCAGGAAGAGGGTCCAGGTCGGGGAATCCGTGGAATATGAGGACTTGCTCCGATCGTCCTCCGGGGAGGAACCCCCGGTTCATGTGTTGGAAGAGGACGAGCACTCCATCATGTACACCTCGGGAACCACGGGATTTCCCAAGGGAGCGGTCCATACCCACAAGAGCCGGATCTGGAACAGCCTGAACATGTTGGTGGACACCGGCCTCAGGGGAACGGATGTATTCGCCATCACCACTCCCATGTTCCATATTGCCGCCGGGCATACCATGCTTCTATCCCCCATCTTCATCGGGGCCACCGTGGTGATTCTCCCCGGTTTTTCCCTGCCCGAATTCTTCCAATGGGTCCAGGGGGAGAAGATCAGCGCCTTCTTTGCCGTCCCCACTATGTTCGCCCGCATGGTGGAGCACCCGAATTTCAAAGATTACGACCTGAGCTCGGTCCGCCTCCTGTTCACCGGGGGGGCGGTCACCCCCGTCGAATTGAAAGAAAAGATCATGGAGGCCTTCCCCCGGGCCACCCTGGATGACCTGATGGGTTTGACCGAGGGGGGACCGCTAACCACCTTCCTGCCCCACCGGGATGCCCTGCGCAAACCCGGCTCCGTGGGCCGGGCCCATTTCAGCCAGATGGTCCGGGTGGTGAACGATCGAGGGGAAAACGTGCGCGGGGAGGGAGTGGGAGAGATTGTCGTCAAGGGCCCCGCAGCCATGAAAGGGTACTACAAGGATCCCGAGGCCACGGCCAAAGCGCTCAAGGATGGATGGCTTTACACCGGGGACCTGGCCACGGTGGACGAGGAGGGTTTCCAGTACCTGGCCGTCCGGCGGACCGACCTGATCGTGAGCGGCGGGGAAAATATATACCCCGTTGAGGTGGAGAGAGTCCTGCTGCAGCATCCCCGGGTAAAGGATGCCGCCGTGATCGGGGTCAAAGATAAAGAGTGGGGGGAGAGGGTGATGGCCGTGGTGGTTCCGGAAGAGGGGAAAAGGCCCACCGAAGAAGAGATCGTCGCCTTCTGCCAGGAGAGACTGGCCGGCTACAAACGGCCCCGCCGGGTGGTTTTCGTCGATGAACTGCCCAAGAACCAGCTCGGAAAGGTCCTCTACAAGGAATTGCGGAACCGATTTGATCCCTCCTGAGGCTATTCTTTAAGGCCCTCCTTCTGGTCAATAGATCTACCGGCATGGTGTTGAGGAAAAATGAGTAGGTCATCCTTGAAAGTCAAACCTCTGGGAAGGGCCCCAGAGGCTAAATTGACATCAGGTTGAAGATGGCAACGATGCTTCGTTACAAGGGTGAGATGGTGGTAGGATTGCTGGCTCTGGGCTCTTTTTTGCCTCTCCTATTTATGAACCCAATCCCGCAGGACCCGGCCTATCATCAGTTTGCCGACATGGAGACCGTCTGGGGAATCCCGAACTTTTTTAACGTGGTGACAAGCCTTGCCTTTGTGGCCGTCGGTCTTTTCGGGTTGTTCTCTGGTAGAATCTATCAGCTGACCGAGGCATCCTGGTCGTGGAGGGTCCTTTTTGGGGCGGTGATTTTAGTGGGTTTTGGTTCGGCGTATTACCACTGGGCGCCCGGCAATTGGACATTAGTCTGGGACCGACTGCCAATGGCGGTAGGATTTATGGCTTTATTCGTGGCCCTGTTGACTGAAAATATGAATCCGAAACTGGAAACGATTCTGCTGTTTCCCATGTGCCTGCTGGCAATTTTCAGCGTGGTTTACTGGCACTTTACGGATGATCTTAGGTTTTATATCTGGGTCCAGGTTTCTCCCTTGCTGGGTATCTTGGTCCTGTTTTTGCTCTTCCGGGGCAGGTACACGCATCAATCTTATCTAATGGCCGCCCTGGGATTGTACATCCTGGCCAAGGTGGCGGAAGTCGAAGACCAATCCATTTACTCAATAACCCGGCAAACATTCAGCGGCCATTCGCTGAAACACCTGTTGAGCACATGGGCTGTGTTTTTGGTCTACCGGATGCTGAATCGGCGAAGGATCAGGGAGGACAGCATCATGCAGAAAGAAACCTGAGCGGACGCTGGACAATCAATCGTCAATTGACTTTTTTAATTTGATTCAGTACATTTTTTGCATAATTCGGGCCCGGAGGATTCATGAAAGCCGCCTTTACCATGTGGAAGAACAGCCGGATGATCATCCTGGTGGCGGTGTGCGCGGCGATTTACGGGGCGGCCCTCATCGCCTTCAAAACCGCCATCCCTTTCATTCCCGGGATCACCGAGCTGCGGGTGGGGAATATTTTCCCGATCGCCTTCGGGCTCCTCTTCGGGCCGGCGGGAGCGTGGGGGACCGCTTTCGGCAACTTCATCGGCGACCTTTTCGGGGGAACCCTGGGGCCGGGGTCGATCGCCGGTTTCGTGGGCAATTTTCTCCTTGGCTATCTTCCTTACGCCCTCTGGACCCAGCTCTTTCCCTGGGCCCGTTTCACCCGCGACTGGCAGGCCGGAAGCTGGTCGCACCGGCTGAATTACTTCCTGGTCACCTTCCTCTCCGGCGCGGCCTGCGCGGTAGTCATCAGCGCTTTTGTCGACTTCCTGGGAATCGTCCCCTACGCCGTCCTCTCCAAGATCATCACCCTCAACAACACGGTGGCCGGCTGGATCGGTTTGATCCTGCTGGTCTCAGTATTCAGAGTCACCCGCGACCAGTTCGGCCTTTTCTGGGCGGACGTGATGGAGGAAGAGGATATAGGCAAGCCGCTGGCCGGCTTTCTCGGGGCCTGGCTGGTGGCGATCGCTTCCGTCGTGGGAATTCTGGGGGGAATGATCCCGGGTTTCCCGGCGAGCACCGTGGGCTGGGTCTGCACGGCATTCATTCTGATCGGGAGTTTCTTGCTGTAATCTTCCTAAAACGGGCAAGTCGCCAGCGCATATGATATTGTAGGAGCGGCCCTGCGAGGGAAAAGAGGCCGTCTGGCCTGCATGCGTAAGGGCGATTCATGAATCGCCCCTACAACAGGCTTATGAAATGGCTTTTTCGTTCTTACCAACATGTTTGTATTAATGAAGCGTTAAGTGATTAACAAACCTTTTATATGTCCACTGCGGTTTCCATCGAAGACCTGACTTTCGCCTACCGGGGGCAGGAAGCTCCTGCACTGCAGCACATCCAGGGGGAGGTCCAGGAAGGGTCCCTGGTGGTGATCCTGGGGCACGGGGGGGCGGGCAAGTCCACCCTTTGTGCCTCGCTGAACGGGATCGTCCCCCATTTCTTCCGGGGCCGGTACCAGGGGCGGGTCCTGGTAAAGGACCGGGAGGTGGCCGGCCACAAGGTGGCGGAGATGTCCCGGTACGTGGGGTTCGTTCTCCAGGATTTTGAGCCCCAGCTCTTTTCCACCAACGTGGAGTTGGAGATGGCCTTCGGCCCGGAGAACCTCCTTCTTCCCCGCCGGGAGATCGAACAGCGGATTCAGGGTTACCTTCCCTTGCTGGGGCTGGAGAGCTTCCGGCGCCGGGAGCCGGCCAGCCTCTCGGGGGGGCAGAAGCAACGCCTGGCCATCAGTTCCGTTTTAACCATGGAACCGCAAATCCTGGTCATGGATGAACCCACCACCGACCTCGACCCGCAGGGGCGCGAGGAGATCCTGAATATCGCCCGCCGCCTGCGGGAGGAGAAACGGACCCTTCTCATCGTGGACTATGACCCGGAAAGCGGGGCAGAGGCAGAGCAAATCTGGCTGCTGAGAGAGGGCGGGATAGCCGCCCGTGGGTCGCCGGGAGAAATCCTGGGGGATATTCCGGCGCTGAAATCCTGCGGGGTCAAGGTGCCGGCGCTGATTGAACTCTTCTCCACCATGGATTGGCCCGGAAAGCCTTTACAGGTGGGGGAAGCGACGGCCTTGGTCCAGGAACACGGCCTGGCGCGGCCAAGGAAGCTCGAACCCAGTAAGACTTCCCCATCCGTTGGCAACGGCTCCTTCATCCTGCAAATGGAGGACCTGGTTTACCGCTATCCCAGCCATCAGATCGAAGCGCTGCAGGGGATTAACCTGGGAATTCTGGAGGGGGAATTTGTGGCCCTGATCGGGCAGAACGGTTCGGGGAAGACGACCCTGGCCAAACATTTCAACGCTCTCCTGAAACCCTCTTCAGGCAGGGTGCTCCTGCGGGGGAAAGCGACGACTGATTACCGGCAGCAGGAAATCTCCCGTCTGGTGGGATACGTTTTCCAGAACCCGGACCACCAGATTTTCTGCAATACCGTCTATGACGAGGTGGCCTTCGGGCTGAAAACGCTGGGGGAACCCCCGGACTCCATCGAGAAGCGGGTCGCCGAGGCCCTGGCGACCGTGGGATTGACCGGGACGGAGAAGAAAACCCCCTTCGCCCTCAGCAAGGGGGAGAGGCAGAGGGTGGCCGTGGCTTCGGTCCTGGCTGTCCGGCCGGAGGTCCTGGTACTGGACGAGCCCACCACCGGGCTGGACGAAGAGCGCCAGCGGTCCCTCATGGAAATGCTGAAAATCCTTCATGGCCGGGGCCATACGGTCATCATCATCACCCACTCCATGGAAGTGGCCGCCGAGTATGCCACGCGAGCCATCGTCATGAAAGACGGGGCGATCCTGCTCGACGGGCCGACGCGGGAGGTCTTTGCCCGGGAGGAGCGTCTGCAAGAGGCGTCTCTCCGCCCCTCGTCCCTGGTAAGGTTGAGCAATTGGCTGGGGACCCGGGCCCTGACGGTAAATCAGATGGTGGAGGAGCTGGGGGGATGAACATCTTCCTGTACCTGGACCGCGAAACGCCGATCCACCGCCTGGACCCGCGGACCAAGATCCTGGCCACGCTCATCCTCTTTTCCCTATGCCTGTGCTTCAACCACCCGACGTACCTGGCCGCGGTGAGCCTGGGGATTCTGGTCATCGCCGCTTCATCCCGGGCCCTCCCCAATTTCTGGAAGCTCCGGTTCCTCCTGATCCTGCTTTTTGTCTTCAGCGCCCTCATGTGGCCGCTCTTTGCCCGCGGGCCCACTCCCCTCTGGAACTGGGGACCGGTCACCGTCAGCCGGGAATCCCTCCTTTACGGGATCGCCATGGGGCTCCGCCTTTCCTCTTTCGTCATGGCCGGCCTGATCCTCCTTTCCACGACGCGGAACGAGGAATTGACCCATGGGCTCATCGGCCTGGGCATTCCCTACCCCGTGGCCTTTGCCTTCTCCACCGCCCTCCGGCTGATTCCCACCCTTGCCGGTGCAGGGGCCACGATCATCCAGGCCCAGGTATCCCGGGGACTGGACCTGGAATCGGGGAACATCTTCCGGAGGATGGGAAAATTCATCCCCCAGGCCATTCCTTTATTTATATACGCCATTCGCTACACGAATCTCCTGGCCATGGCGCTGGAATCCAGGGGCTTCAGCCCCGGCGCAAAACGGACTTTCTACTATGAACTCCGGATGGCACCGAAGGATTACAGGGTCCTCATCGTGCTGGGAGCCATCCTGGCCGCGGCTCTCTGCCTGCGGCTGGGGATGGGGGTAGGGGCGGTGCTGCCGGGAAGACTGTGAAAAAAGGGTGTAGGGTGCAGGGGGCAGGGTGCAGGGAGGAAAGAGCATAGAGCGGAGAGCAGAGAGCAAAGAGCAAGGATCGAGGTTCGAGGAACGAGGTTGGAGGTCCGGAGGACCAGGACTCAGGGGTCAGGATACAGGAATCAGGAATGAACAACGAGCAACCAGCAACGAATAACGTATAACGAATAACCAATTACGAGTAACGGTTTTTGAAAAGGAATGGTAGGATAAAAAGTATATGGACGAAAATAGAAAAGAGAGGAATTTGGGGAAAGAAAATGGAGGCGAATCAAACCGAAGAAAGCTTGCGTCAATTGTACCGATTCCGGCGGATCCTGCTCTTCATGGCCCTCCTGGTCATGATGATCATCAGCATCTACCAGTATTCGTGGTCTCTTTTCGCCTTTGCCCTGGCCCGGGAACTCAAATGGAATCTGGCGACCATCGGGCTGACCTTCACGGTCTTTGCCTACTGTGCTACCTTCATCCAGCCTTTTTCCGGGTACGTGGCCGATTCCTTCGGCCCGCGGAAAGTATCCATTCTGGCCGCGGTCTTAACCGGCCTGGGGTTTCTCCTGTGCTCCCGGGCTACCACACCCCTGGAGCTGTACGTCTTCTACGGCCTGGGAAGCCTCGGAGTGGGGATTCTCTACGGACTGTCCACCGCCAGCGCCATCAAGTGGTTTCCCGAGAAACGGGGTTTCGCCACGGGCCTGGTGGTCTTCGGGTTCGGTGCGGGCACCGCTCTTTTCAACTGGGTGCTTCAAAAGTCCCTGGATCTTCACGGGTTTCGTCCCACCTTTTTCTATATGGGCTTCTTCATGCTGGCGGTTTTAATCCCCGCGGCCTTCTTTTACAAATATCCCCCCGCCCAGTGGAAACCTTCGTCCGCTGCGGCGGCGAAGAAAGCTCCGGCACCGGAGAGAGAATTCCGCCCCGCGGAAATGCTGCGAACCTACCAGTGGTTTTTGATCTACTTCTGCTTTTCTTTCACCGTCTCCATCGTTCTCATGTTCGGGGCGCAAATGAAGATGCTGGCCAGGGAATACCTCCTGCCGGCAAATTATTTCAGCGTCCTCCTGATTCTCTTCCCCCTGGGAAACGGGCTGAGCCGGGTTGTGGCCGGGGCCATTTCCGACCGGTGGGGGAGGGAGAAGACCATGATGATCTTTTACGGCCTCCTGGGCCTGTCCATCTTCGCCCTGCTCAAGTTCGGCGACCATCCGGCCACCTTTGTGGCCATCGTTTTCATCGCCGCTCTCCTGGGAGGGTCCCCTTTTGCCCTGTACCCGGCCACCGTGGGGGATTATTACGGGGCCAGGTATTCGACGGTGAACTATGGGATCACCTACACCGCCAAAGCATGGGCCGGTTTCATCTCCGGCTGGTTGAGCGGATATTTCGTCACCCAGTTCGGTTCCTACCGGGTTCCCCTGATCCTGATTGCCGTCTGCAGCCTCATCGCGGCAATTGTTTCCAACCCCAAATGGATGAAAGCGCCGCCCAAAAAGCAATAATAAAAAACTTAACCACAGAGATCGCAGAGTTCGCAGAGGTAACAACGGCCCAAGGCGCAAGGCCCAGGGGGCAAGGGGAAAAATGTTTTGTGTTTTTAGTCTTTTGAAAGAAAACGCTCTGCGGTCTCTGCGTGCTCTGTGGTTGATATTTTTTTATTGCTCTATGCTCCCCGCTCCCTGCTCCTTGCTTATCCTGACGAGGGCCATGGATCCGTGGAAAACAGGCTCCCAGCGGAGTCTTTCGGGGGGAAGATGGCCCAGCAAATCGCCCAGGGCGCCTTCCTCCATGAACCTGCGGTAGTTGCGGAAGTGCTCTCCTCCCACCACCCGCTCGACCAGGTATTCGAGGATCGCCGCGGCGCGCCCGGAAAGCGTTGAGGGCTTGTGGTAATCCAGGATGAAAAGGGTTCCCCGGGGGGCCAGAACCCGCATGGCCTCGTCCAGCATTTCCCTTCTTCGAGAGATGGGGTTTTCGTGGAAGACCATGGAAAAAATCACCCCGTGAAAAGACCCGCAGAAAAAAGGGAGACCCTCCCCGCGACCGCGGACCAGGGCGAAGGAGTCCCGGGAGATTCCGCTGGACACCCGGATCATCCCCGGGGAAAGATCCAGGCCCACGGTTTGAATCCCTTCCTTCCGCAGCATCCCTGCCAGAGTCCCGGTTCCGCAGCCCACATCCAGCACGCGGAATATTTTGAGGCGGAGGCATTCCTCCACGATCTTCTTTTTCACCGATCGAAGCCAGGGTTCCACCGCGGGGTTGTAGAAACGGGCTGAACGGCCGTAGGGATCACTCATGGTGAATAATCAAAAGGGTCTTCCCCCTCCTCCCTGGGAGTCTGTGTCGCAATCCCGAATGGTCATAGCGAGCAATCGCGCCATGGCGGGAGAGCGCGGCAATCTCACCCCCTCCCTGCCCTCCCCCCTCGAGGGGGAGGGAGAGGGTGGGGGGGGATTGCTTCCGTTGTTTCACTCCCTAGCAATGACATTATGACACAGTCTCCGGGGGGGGCAGGAAAGAAAAGGGGGAGATCACGAATCCTTCCGGGGAGGGATATGAGCATCCAGGTAATCCAGGATTTCGTAGAGGCTGGAAAATAACGGGTGATCGGTGCCGGCATTCCAGGGCTCCCGGAGGCCGGCGCGCAGGATTCCCGCGTGGGCCGCTTTTTCCAGGGTGACCGGGCTGTCATCGACGATGGCCAGGCAGCTGTCAAAGAGTGCGGATTTATCGCTCATCAGGTGCACTTCATCGTAGGCCAGGCGGTGCTTGTCCAGCCATCGGACGGTGGGGTTGTAGGTGCCTTTCTCCCGGTGACTGGCGATGAGGATGTAGTATCCCCTGGCCTTCAACGCGTCCAAGAAGGGCTTGGCTTCCCGGTAAGGAGGGTAGATGTCCTGATGGTCGTGCACGATTTTCAACGCACGGTACAGGTCCCTAAGGGAAACAAACCCTTCCCAGAAATCCCAGTGGCTCCACTGGGCGGGAGGGGGCATGTCAGGGTTGAAGGATTTCAGCTGTTCCCACAACGCGGGAGACAGGTTCCAGAGAGTGTTGTCAATGTCCACGATGATTTTTTTCATATTTTTATGATCTCATTAGATAGAAAAAGAAATTATGATCCTGCTCATCTTCAGGCTCAAGGTCCGAGGAAGAAAAAAATAGCATAGCATGATAGGCTCCGGGCTGGAAGGGGCAAGAGGCAGGCATCCATGATCTGTTGCCTTTGTGCTTTTGCCTCTAACCTCGAACCTCCAACCTGTTTTTATCGTTGGTGCGAATCTTGCATTTTTATCCGTGTCAGTCAGATTCAGAAAGTCAGCTATCCCTGCCTTGGACTGGTTTGCAGCGGAACCTTACGGGGGCCGGGGTCCCAAGCAAGCCAGTGAGCCGTTTCCCCAAAGGTTTCCCAAGGCCCCTAGAAAGGGGTTTTACCTATTCACCTTCTGAAAATTCTTCTTCCCGGTCGTCCAGCCTCAAAAGTCAAGACTTCTCTCCGTCAAGATTTCATCGTCCAAGACAGAAAAATGACAACCTCGAACCCCCTCCGTCGCAAAAACCAGCTTCCCGGTCCCTTGGTGAAAGCCCAAAATCAGGGACTCAGGTTCGAGCACGCAGAACCCCGATTTTCCCCTCCCAGGAACCTGGGCATTACCCGCTATTCTACCCGCGGGGCAAGGGATTTTATCGTATTGACCTGAAAGCCGGATAAGTCTATGATTGAACTCGGATTCGCCGTACCCCGGACCTGGTGATCGGGCAAGGGTCCTGACCGCCGGGGGGGAGACTCTTTTCCCTGCGAGATTCATTCCATGAAAGGGTTGAAAAAATACATTCGCCGGGAACGCCGTCGCCATCCCCGCCACCCCATCTGCACGGATGTGGATTTTTTTGTCTGGGATACACTTATCCGAAGGCCCCGGACCGGCAAGGCCAGGGGATGCCTTACTGCGGTTTCGGTCAAAGGAGCCTGCCTCCAGACCCGTCAGCTCCAGATGGGGAATCATCATCTGCTCTTGGACAACGACCCCGGCGGAAGGACCGTGGTGAAGATCGAAATACCCTCTCCCTCCGGCGAGCCGCCCTGGGATATCCAGGCCAGGGTCCTTTCCTACGACAAGCACCCCGAGCGCAAGCAATATCCGTTCGATGTCCGCCTCCAGTTTGTGAACCCCACCCATGCCCAAATCAAAAACATCGAACAGCTCATCAGGTCCCAAAGTTCCCCGAAGAGTGAAGAAAAAAAAGACTCATAGAGTTAGACTTTTCCGAGACGCATGGGGCGTGGCCCGGGGTTAAGGAACTTCCGGGCAAAAAGCGTCGGCCGCAAAAAAACCGCAAGTTGCGGGAGCGTCCAAAACCGTCAATCGCAAGGCACAAATCGGGAGAGCGAAGAAATTTTTTCCCCGATGGCGATCTAGCGCTTCATTCCCTTGCGGCCTTTAACCCCTTGCGCCTAACGCCTTGCGCCTTCCGGTTTTTATCAGGATTGTGAATTCCCAGGGGCTGTGGTAAAAACTAAAGAATAAAAAACCTTAACCGCAGAGGTCGCGGAGACCGCAGAGATTTTTATAATTTCCTAAGCAATAAAAGAGGCGGAATCTGGATCGAGAGGACCGCCCGGGCCGGGGAAACACCAACACGATCGAGAAAAGGAGGAAACCATGTTCTGGCGCAGCAAAGATATTCTCGAATTTCCGGAGTGGGCCCTGGTTCGGGGCCTCTACAAGTCCATGGGGTACAGCGACTATGACCTGTCCCGTCCCCTGATCGGCGTCGCCAATTCGTGGAACCGGGTGGTTCCGGGGCACTACAACCTGAACCTGGTTTCGGATTACGTGAAGCAGGGGATCTTCCAGGCGGGGGGAACCCCGGTCGAGTTCGGGACGATTGCCGCCTGCGACGGGATCGCTCAGGGACACGGCGGCATGCACTACATCCTGCCCACCCGCGACCTCATCGCCAACGACATCGAGATGATGATCGGGGCCCACCGCCTGGACGGGGTGGTGCTCCTGGGCTCCTGCGACAAGATCGTCCCCGGCATGCTCATGGCCGCGGCCCGCATGGATGTCCCCGCCATCCTGGTCGTGGGGGGGCCCATGGAAGGGGGCTGCGAGTTCGACGGCCGGCAGGCGGACATCTCCGCCCTCACCGAAGCGCTGGCCATGCTGAAGACGGGGAAGATGACCGAGGCGGAATACCGCCACCTGGAGAACTGCGCCGGGCCGGGCTGCGGCTCCTGCTCCTTCTTCGGGACGGCCAATACCATGTGCTGTCTGGCGGAGGCCCTGGGGATGAGCCTTCCGGGGAGCGCGACCATCCCCACGGGCCGGGCTGACCGCCTGCGGGCTGCCCAGGAGTCGGGCAGGCAGATCGTGCGGATGATCCTGGAGGGGATCACGGCCCGGAGGATCATCAACCGGAAGAGCATCGAAAACACGATCCGCCTAAACGCCGCCGTGGGCGGGTCGACCAACGCCATCCTGCACCTGCTGGCCATCGCCTATGAGGCGGACGTGGAGCTCAACGCGGACAAATTTGAAGAGCTCAGCCGGACAACCCCCCTGATCGCCAAGATCTTCCCGGCGGCGGCGGAGAATGTTCCCGACTTCCATGCTGCCGGGGGCGTGCCGGCGGTGATGAAGGAAATTCTACCCCTGTTGCATAAAGATGCCCTCAGCGTGAACGGAAAAACCGTGGCCGAGAACGTGGCCGGTGCCAGAACCATGAATCCCAAAATGATCAAAACCCTGGCTCAGCCCTGGGCCCCGGAGGGAGGCCTGGCGGTCCTGAGGGGAAACCTGGCGCCCAACACCTGCATCACCAAACCCGCCGCCATCCGGCCGGAGATCCACAAATTCACCGGGAAGGCGCGCTGCTTTGACTCGGAGGAGGCGGCCAACCAGGCGATCCTGGACCGCAAGGTGGTGGAGGGGGAAGTGGTGGTCATTCGCTACGAAGGGCCCAAGGGCGGGCCGGGAATGCGGGAGATGTACATGGCCATGAAGCTTCTCTTCGGCCAGGGGTTGGCTCTCAAAACCGCTCTGGTGACCGACGGTCGCTTCTCGGGGACGAACAACGGGTGTTTCGTGGGCCACATATCGCCGGAGGCCGCCGAGGGGGGGCCGCTGGCCATCGTTCAGAATGGAGACCCCATTACCATCGACATCCCGGCACGGAACCTCCACCTCCATGTCTCCGACCAGGAGATCAAGGCCCGCCTGGCCAAATGGAAACGGCCGGAGCCCAAGTTCAAAAAGGGGTACCTGGCCCTCTACTCTCGCCTGGCCGAATCGGCCGATAAAGGAGCGATTATCCGGAACAAATTCTAGGAACTTCAAATCCACAGGAGCGGGTTATGGACAAGGATAAAGACCGACTCTTTTCTTACATCGAAAACCACCGAGAAGAGATGATTAAATTCCTGCAGAAGCTGGTGCGTATCGACACCCAGGTTCCGCCGGGGCAGAATTATGACGCCCTCTGTGAAGTCCTGGCGGAAAAGCTCCGCACCCTGGGGTGCGAGGTCCAGATCCA
>LJUR01000278.1 GCA_001304105.1 Deltaproteobacteria bacterium SM23_61 | reverse complement strand
ACCAGCCTTGACCCCTCGGACCTTCGTGGGGAAAAAGGGACCGCCCACCCGCTTGAACCCCCCATCCCCTATCCTCCGTTTTTTTTCATTCAGGACCTGCCAAGCCGCAGGGAAAGGGCAAAATGGGCGCACAAAAGACAAAATTTATGATAATCTATTCCGGGGGTGAGACAGGGAAACGCGATGCGTTACCCCTCGTATGCCGACCCGAAAGAGACGGTTCGAAGGCCAGTTTTTCTTAAAGCGAGGAAGGAAATAAGAAATGGAAAAGAGAAGCGACATGCTCCACCGGGGGGACGCCCGGGCGGCCAACCGGGCCCTCCTGCGGTCCCTGGGGCTGACGGATAAGGACTTTGAGAAACCTTTCATCGGGATCATCAACACCTGGACGGAGATGAACCCGGGGCATGTTCATCTGCGAACGCTTGCCGAAGCGGCCAAGGCCGGGGTCCGCATGGCCGGAGGAGTTCCTTTTGAAGTTAACACCATTGCCCTGTGCGACGGCATCGCCCAGGGGCACGCGGGCATGCGGCGCATCCTTCCCAGCCGGAACCTCATCGCCGATTCCATCGAACTGGCCGCGGACGCCAACCGGTTTGACGCCATCATCGTCCTGGCTTCCTGCGACAAGATCGTCCCGGCGAGCTGGATGGCCATCGCCCGGCTGGACGTCCCGGCCATCATGATCACCGGGGGTCCCATGATGCCCGGCCGTTACCGGGGGGAGCCATTGGTTCTTCCCGCCGCCCGGGAAGCGCAGGGGAGGATGCTCCGGGGAGAGATCACCCCGGAAGACTTCCAGGAGATCGAGGAGTGCCTGTGCCCGGGTCCGGGGTCCTGCTCCATGATGGGGACCGCCAACTCGACGAGCTGCCTGACCGAGGTGATGGGCCTGTCCCTGCCCGGGTGCGGCACCTCCCATGCGGTGGACGCCAAGAAACTGCGGATTGCCAGGGAGAGCGGCGAGCAGATTCTGCGCATCTGGAAGGAAGACCTGAAACCTTCCAGGATCTTGAACCTGCCGGCACTGAAAAACGCCATCACCGCCAGCATGGCCCTGGGCGGGTCCACCAACATCGTTCTTCATCTGCTGGCTTTGGCCAGTGAGTTGGGCGTTGCTCTTTCCCTGGAGACTTTCGACGAGATCAGCCGTCGAACTCCCTTCATCTGCAGCATCAAGCCCAGCGGGAAGTTCCCCATGCTGGGCCTGGAGGACGCCGGCGGTGTGCCCGCCGTGCTCCATGAACTCCGGGACCTCCTGGACCTCAAGACCCTCTCGGTCAACGGGAAAACCCTGGAAGAAAACCTCGCCGGAGTCCAGAACCGAAACCCCGAAGTCGTTCTTTCCCGGCAAAAGCCTTTGCGCAAGGAAGGGGGAATCGCCATCCTGCGGGGGTCGCTGGCTCCCGGGGGCGCGGTGGTCAAGCAGTCGGGAGTTTCGGAAAAGATCATGACCCACACGGGTCCGGCCCGGGTTTTCGAAACCGAAGTGTCCGCCCGGGAAGCGGTCTTCAGCAACCAGATCAAGCCGGGAGAGGTCATCGTCATCCGCTACGAGGGTCCCAAAGGCGGGCCGGGCATGCCGGAGATGCTCAGCGTGACCGCCGCCCTGGTGGGAATGGGGCTGGCAGAGTCTGTCTCCCTGGTGACCGACGGCCGGTTTTCGGGCTCCACCCGGGGCCCCTGCATCGGCCACATCGTCCCCGAGGCCCAGGAGGGAGGACCCATCGCCCTGGTCCGGGATGGTGACTTGATTGCTATCGATATCCCCAACCGCCGCCTCGACCTCCGGGTTCCCCCGGAAGAGATGGAGAGGGAGAGGCGGAAAAAGTCCTGGATGCCGCCCCCGCTGAAAGTCAACCGAGGTTACCTCAAGACCTTCGCCGAACGGGTCAGCAGCGCGGACAAAGGATGTGTAGCCATTTAGCAATGTAGCAATCTGGCAATTTGGCATTTATCATTTCCCAAATTGCTATGAGCAACATTGCTAAGTTGCCACGCTTGAATGATGATGGACTTGTAAAAAGTCTTTTGAGGCGTCACCCCGGCGAACCCCGGATCAGGTCCGATGCAGGCGCCGGGGTCCAGACATTGTCCCCGCGGAAGCGGGGAATCAATAAAGAAAATCTCGATTCCCGTTTTCACGGGGATCCCTGGATTCCGGCTTTCGCCGGAATGACGAATTCAAATGAATTTCGACTTTTTATGAGTCCATCAATGGTGATTTTCATCATTCTGGAGTTAGGAAAAATGGGGTAAAAGAAATTATGATCGACAGAGAGGTTATCAAACAGATCACCGAAATCGTCGGCCGGGAAAACGCGGTGGAAGACAGGGAGACCCGGATCTGTTACGCTTATGACGCCACGAATATCCATCATCTCCCCGACCTGGTCGTCTTTCCCCGAACCCCTCAACAAATCTCCGGGATTCTGAAACTGGCCAACGAGCACCGTTTCCCGGTTGTCCCCCGGGGAGCCGGGACCGGTTTTACCGGCGGAACCATCCCGGTGGAAGGCGGGGTCGTCCTGGTCCTGACCAAGATGAACAAAATCCTGAAGATCGACCAGGATAACCTTCTGGCCATCGTCGAGCCGGGAGTCGTCACCTATGACCTGCAGCAGGAGGTGGAGAAGATCGGCCTCTTCTACCCGCCCGATCCGGCCAGCCTGAAGAGTTCCACCCTCGGCGGCAATGTGGCCGAATGCGCCGGGGGGCCCAGGGCGGTGAAATACGGGGTTACCAAGGACTATGTCCTGGGCCTGGAGGCGGTCCTGCCCACCGGGGAGATCATATCCACCGGCGTCCAGACGGTGAAGAGCGTGGTGGGCTACGATTTGACCAAGCTCATGGTGGGTTCCGAAGGGACCCTGGGAGTCATCACCAAGATCATCTTACGCCTGATCCCCCTGCCCAAAGCCAAACGGACCATGCTGGTCATCTTTCCCAGCATCGAATCGGCGGCCACCTCGGTCTCCCAGATCATCAGCTCCCGGATCATCCCCACGACCCTGGAGTTCATGGACAACGCCACGATCCGCTGCGTGGAAGACTACCTGCACATGGGCTTGCCCGTGGAGGCGGGAGCTCTGCTGATCATCGAAGTGGACGGGGCCCCCGAGGCGTTGACCGGGGAGGTGGAGGAAATCCACAAGATCTGTCAGGCCAACCTGGCCATGGAAATTAAAGTGGCCAAGGACAATCAGGAAGCCGAGGATCTATGGAAGGCCAGAAGGGCGGTGTCTTCAGCGGTGGTGAAACTGAACCCCACCAAGATCAACGAGGATGTCACTGTCCCCCGCTCGAAAGTGGCCGACATCCTGCGCCGGGCGGAGGCGATTTCCAAGAAATATGGCCTCATCATCGTCAACTTCGGCCATGCCGGCGACGGCAACATCCACGTGAACGTCCTGATCGACAAGCGCAAACCCGGTGAGGTGGAGAAGGCTCACGCCGCGGTGAAAGAAATCTTCCAGTCCGCCCTGGACCTGGGAGGGACCCTTTCCGGTGAACACGGAATCGGCATCACCAAGGCCCCCTATCTCCCCCTGGAGCTGGGGGATATGGGAGTCCAAGTGATGAAGCGGATCAAGAAGGCCTTCGACCCGAACAACATCCTGAACCCCGGGAAGATCTTTCCCGATGCGGTGAAGACGACAACTCACTAAAAAACTTAACCGCAGAGGCCGCAGAGAGCGCAGAGGTAAAAACGATCAAAAGCTCAAGGGGCAAGGGGAAAAGGGGGCCCATTCTTAATTCTTTCCAGAAGGCCAAAACTACCAAGGGACTTTCGGAAAAAGACCTTTGCGTTCTCCGCTTCCTCTCTGTTCATGCTTTTATTTTCATTTTCCGGTGATTCGGCGAATGAAAGAGCTGGATACCCAAAAGGAGAAAAGAACTCCAAACCGCAGAGATAGGGGAGGACGCAGAGGGGAGGAAGTAGGTATACATTGATTCCTTTTTTTCGTCTTTTAGAAAATAAGTCTCTGCGGTCTCTGCGTGCTCTGCGGTTCCATTCTTTTCTTCCTTTTGGGATGACGCAGAGAATTTCATATTCTTATTAACACGGACAAATGGCGATGAAAGAAATGACCGAAATTCAGGAAGAGGCCCGAAGATGCGTGAAGTGCGGCAACTGCCTGGCCCAGTGTCCTGTCTATCTGGAAACGTTGGAAGAGCCCCTGGCGGCCCGGGGCAAGATGGCTTTGGTGGAGTCGCTGAAGGAAGACGACCCCGAATTCACGAAAAGATATTACAAAATTTTCTCCCAGTGCCTTCTCTGCGGCACCTGCGCGGAAAACTGCCCCAACGGGGTGTGCGGGGACGAAATCATCCGGGAGGCCCGAGCCCTTCTGGTGGAAAAAAAGGGCCTCACCCTCCCTAAGAAGGCCATCTTCAAGTATTTTCTGGACACCGACCGCCTCATGCCCCTGGTTCTCAAGGCCGGGGCTTCCCTGCAACACCTTTTTCTGGAGAAGATTCCCGAGGAGAGCGGACTCCGGCTTCGCTTTCCCATGCCCTTCGTCGATTCGAAGCGGTTCATCCCGGGCCTGGCCCCGGACCCCTTTCTGGACATCCGTTCCGGCTGGATCCGCGCCGAAAAAGAAACCATGCGGGTGGGGCTCTTCGTGGGCTGCGTGAGCAACTACATGTTCCCCCGGGTCGCCCAATCCGCGGTCGACCTTTTCGTGCGCAACGGGATTTCGGTCTACATTCCCAAGGAGCAGAAATGCTGCGGCCTTCCGGCCTTCGGGTCGGGGGATGACGAAACCCCCCGCTCCATCGCCCGGAAGAACATCGAGGCCTTTGCCGGGGAGAACCTGGATCAGATCGTCGCCCATTGCGCCTCCTGCGCCGCCATGCTCAAGCTGGATTATCCCTTGCTCTTCGGCCAAGACGACCCCTTCCGGACCAAGGCCCTGGCCTTCTCGGAAAAGGTCAGCGACGTCTCCTTATTCTTGGCCAAGGTCTTGGGACGACCGACCGCGGACCAACGACCGCAGACCGCCGACGGAAGACCGCCGACCCAGCGTTTGAGGGTAACTTATCACGATCCCTGCCATCTGCGCCGCAAGCTGGGAATCTTCAAAGAACCCCGCGATCTCCTGAAGTCCACGCCGGGCCTGGAATACGTGGAGATGAAGGACGCCAACCGGTGCTGCGGCCAGGGGGGAAGCTTCAACGTGGCCAACTACGACCTGTCATTGAAGATCCTGGACCGGAAGACGAAGGCCATCGAAGAGAGTGAAGAAGGCCATCGAAGAGAGTGAAGCGGAAGTCGTCACCACCACCTGCAGCGGCTGCATGCTTCAGCTGATGGACGGCATCCATCAGGCGGGACTGAAGAAAGAAGTCCGCCATTTGGTCGAGGTTATTGGTAGCAGGTGATGGCTCATAGGCTATAATTTTGCCCCTTTTCCTTTACCATTGCTCCAAGTGTCGTGTCCCAGAAATAAGCTGATAAGGTCGAACCCTGGTGCCAGGAGCCGAGAGTCGGACCGCTGCCAAAATAGGCTTTGGTTCCTTCGGAGCCAACGGGGATCTTACGACGTATATTGCCAATGTAGGGGCGATTCATGAATCGCCCCTACTTACGAAGGCGTAGCCTGCTGCCCGCGTTCCTTTGCGGAACCCCGGAGATGCGTTGGAAGAATACTTTCTTCCCGCCGGATTTTGGCGGCGCGCATCCCTCCGACCCTCGGCTCCACGTGAAATTTTATGCCTATTATTTCCGGGACATGAAACTAGGACCCATCACCCTTTACCAATTCTTTTCCTCACCGTCTCCCAGCTCTTGGTGATGAGGAAACTTTCGTCCTGGTTGTGCAGGAGGGAGAGGAAAAGCTTCGTGGGCATGGCCAAGGTCAGGAGGTCGGGCTCGACAAAGGGTCGGGCCGAGACGTCGAATAATCCCAGGATGGCCTGGGGGTTCTTTTTCTCGGCCTCTTTCAGGGGATGGGCCAGGATGGCCCCGCAGCCGGAGCTGAAAGGTGTGCGGACAGCATCCATGCGCTCGGCGGTATAGTTGGTAAGCGTAAACAGGCCCGAAAGAAGGTCGGGAGAGGCGAAGAAAATGACCACTTCAGGCTCTTCGGCCGCGGTGAGTCGATCCAGACGTTTGAATAAACAATACTTTGCCGGAGATTTGCGCGGCTGGGCCGAGGCGAAATACTCCCTGGCGATCTCCGGCGTTTTAATGTATCGTTCCCCTTCCATCTCCCCGGGAATCCCGCAGGAAAGGAAATATTCAATGTTGGGCATCGGCGTGTCCTGAAACCCCATGTAGTAGCCGCCGCCGAAGCAGCCTACATGATCCGCGTCGAAATGTACCGTCTCCCCCTGCTGGCGGGCCCGTTTCAGCAGGGCAAAAATGCAGACATGGCCCTTTTCTTTCGGAGACAGTCCCGCTGCGGGTTTGGCATCGCTGTAAAAAGCCGCCAGGGGATGTTCCTTCAACCCCAGCCGGTCACGGAATTTTTGGTATTTCCCTACATCCATTTTCATTTCAACTCCCCTTTCTTCTGAAACTGCAGAGGCGACGCGCCGGCTTGGCCTTAAACTAGCAGGATGCAAAAAACCCCAATTTTCCGTCACTCCCGCGAAGCTTGTCCCTGCATGTTTTAGGCAGGGAGCGGGAGTCCAGACGTTGTCCCCGCGGAAGGGGGGAACCAGTAAAGAAAATCTGGGTTCCCGTTTTCACGGGAAACCCTGGATTCCTGCTTTCGCAGGAATGACGACCTAGGACCTTAGAGGACTTTTTCAGCAACCTGCTAGTGTCGTGTCTCCAAAATAATCGGCATAAAATTGCACGTGGAGCCGAGGGTCGGATGGATGCGCGCCGCCAAAATCCGGCGGGAGAAAAGTCTTCCTACACGGCATCTCCGGGGTTCCGCAAAGGAACACGGGCAGCAGGCTACGCCTTCGTAAGTAGGGGCGATTCATGAATCGCCCCTACATTGGCAATATACGTCGTAAGAACCCCGTTGGCTCCGAAGGAACCAAAGCCTATTTTGGCAGCGCAGCGTTCCGACTCTCGGCTCCTGGCACCAGGGTTCGACTTTGTCAACTTATTTCCGTGACACGACACTGGGCCGACCGCTGAAAGCTGATCGCTGCTTCTCTAATCCCCGAAAATCACCCCGATCGAACGGGCGGTACGGACCATTTCTCCATCGGGGCGGACCCTTCTCTGCCGGCCCCCGACTTTCTCCAGCGGGATATCCTTGATCTCGGTTCCCCGCAGGCAAACCATTCTCCCGAATTTTCCCTCCATCGCCAGTTCCACGGCCCGGACCCCAAACCGGGTCGCCAGGATCCGGTCAAAAGCCGAAGGGGAACCCCCTCTTTGCACATGGCCCAATACGGTGACCCGGGTTTCGAGCCCCGTGGCTTTCTCGATCTCATTCCCCACCCGGTAACCGATGCCCCCCAGACGGAGAGGATCGGTGCTGTCTTCGATCACCCGCTGGACGACCATTTCTCCTTCCTTGGGTTTGGCCCCCTCGGCCACCACCACGATGCTGAACCGTTTCCCCTGCTTCCGCCTCTCCAGGATTTGATCGCAGACCTTTCCATATTGGAAAGGAATCTCGGGAATGAGGATGACATCCCCTCCTCCGGCCAGCCCGGCCATGAGGGCGATCCAACCCGCATACCTCCCCATGACCTCGACCACCATGATCCGGTGATGGGATTCGGCCGTGCTGTGCAGGCGGTCGATAGCGGCCATGGCCACCTGCAGGGCGGTGTCAAAGCCAAAGGTGACGTCCGTCCCCCATAAGTCATTGTCGATGGTTTTCGGAACTCCAATGATCTTGACCCCTTTTCTCGAGAGCTTGCTCCCGATGGTCAAAGATCCATCCCCCCCCAGGACAAAAAGGACTTCAACCCTATTCTTCTTGATGTTTCGGATCGCCTGTTCGGAGACATCTTTAAATAACTTCTGATTCTTCACGACCACGGGAAAACGGAAAGGATCGTCCCGGTTGGA
>LJUR01000001.1 GCA_001304105.1 Deltaproteobacteria bacterium SM23_61 | reverse complement strand
TCCTCTGTCCGAAGGATAGCTGAAGAAAGGGCTCCTTGGCAAGATCTTTAATGCCCAGGAAATCGATCCACAGGTCGGCGACTTCCCCCTGCTCGCGAGTGGGGGCCCGGTACAGGCCGATGGAGTCGTAGAATCCTGAGGCAATGACCTCGAAGGCGCTGATCCTCTTTCGGTACTGGACTTGAAGTTCTGCGGAGACGACCCCGATTTGTTTCCGGATATCCCAGATGGACTCCCCCGAACCCCGGGGCCGGCCGAACAGAAAGATTGGGTTGGCGTAGGCCTGAAGGTTTTCCCCCAGGATGAGCTTTACCAGGGTCGATTTTCCGGCGCCGTTCGGCCCCAGGACGGCCCAGTTTTCTCCCCGCCTCATGGACCAGCCGATCCGGTCCAGGACGACCCGATCGTCGTAGCGGATCGTGGTATCCTTCATCTCGATCAGCGTTTCCAGACCTTCGGATGGAGCTTCCCGGCGTTCTGCCGGCAGGTCGCGGAGAGAAGCCTTTTCCTCTCCGTAACTCAAGAAATAAGTCCCGTTGTTTTTCCCCAGCCGGAGGCTGCATCCATAGAGCCGGCTCAGGTTTTCCGAGGTCAGGATTTCATCCTTGGGGCCCTGGCCAAACAGGCGTCCGTCCTTGACCAAAAGGACGTGGGTGATATTGGGAACGATCTCCTCCAGGCGATGGGCCACCAGGATGACCCGCATGGGCCCGGTCATCAGCCCGTTGATGGACCGGGCCAGCAGGTCCCGCTCCTCTTCGTCCAGCCCCTCGAAGGGCTCATCCAGGATGAGGAGGCGGGGAGTTTTCATCAGCGCCCGGGCGATGATGATTTTCCGGATTTCTCCCGTGGAAAGAGAACGAATCGGCCGGGAGAGGAGATGGGATATGTTTACCAGCCGGGCCACCTCGGAAAGCCGGGCCTCATCCCCCTCCCGGAGAGGCCGGCCGGCCAGGATTCCCGAAAAAACCGCCTCCCGGGCGGTGCTTCCCTCTCCTTCCTTTTCGGCGTAAGCCCGGTATTCTTCCTGGAGATCCTCCTGCTCCATCAGCCGCTGGTGCATTTCCAGGGAGACATACCCGATGGCTTCCAGGGGGGGGATTTCTGAAGGGTGCGAGTCCGGGCCGAGAAAATCAAAGTGAATCGTCCCGCCGCGCAGCGGAACGCCTCCCCACAGGGAGCGGACCAGCGTGGTCTTTCCCGAGCCGTTCGGCCCGAGAATGGCCCAATGCTCGTCCGCCCCCATCTTCCAGGAGCTCTCTTCCAGGATAAGCCGGTTGGGCAAACGGACCGTAATCCGGTCGAGGGTGATAAAGGGTTGACCGCTGGGCATAAATAGAAACGTTCCCCGTTGCCCGTTTCCTGTTGCCCGTCCGAAGGCGATAATCGATAACCGGCAACTGGCAACCGGCAACGGTAATTAAGCTTCTTTCTTCCAATTCTCCGGACGGAGGTCGCGGACTTTCTCTCCGGCCTGCCACATCTCGGAATTCCTCATCTGGGCCAGCTCGGCGTCCAGCTTCTGCCGGTAGTCGGGCTGGGTGTTCTTCTCCAGGACGATCTTGGCTTCGGTTCCGTCCTCGACCCTCTGGTAGAGTTCGGAAAAGAGGGGAGCCACCGTATCCCGGAATCTCCCCTTCCAGTCCAGGGCACCCCGCTGGGCGGTGGTGCTGCAGTTGGCGTAGAGCCAGTCCATTCCCTTCTCGGCGGCGAGCTTGATCAGGCTCTGAGTGAACTCCTCCACGGTTTCGTTGAAGGCCTCGCTGGGGCTGTGCCCGTGCTTGCGCAGCTCGTTGTATTGGGCCTCCATGATTCCGGCGATGGCCCCCATCAGAACCCCCCTCTCTCCCACCAGGTCGCTGTACACCTCATTCTCGAAGGTGGTGGGAAAGAGGTAGCCGGACCCCATGGCAATTCCCAGGGCCTGGGTCTTGTCCCTGGCTTTCCCCGTGTAGTCCTGGAAGAGGGCGTAGCTGCTGTTGATTCCGCTCCCTTCCAGGAAGTTGCGGCGCAGCGACAGGCCGGACCCTTTGGGGGCGACCAGGACCACATCCACGTTTTTTGGGGGGACGATCCCGGTCAGGTTCCGGTAGGTGATGGAGAACCCGTGGGAGAAGAAAAGGGTCTTCCCTTCGGTCAGGTGCGGTTTCAACTTGGGCCAGAACTCTTTCTGCCCCGCATCGGAGAGAAGGTACTCGATGATCGTTCCCTTGGCGGCAGCTTCTTCCAGGGAGAAAAGGGTCTGCCCGGGGACCCAGCCGTCCTTGACGGCTTTATCCCAGGTAGGGGTTTTGCTCCGCTGTCCCACGATCACCCGGATTCCGTTGTCCCGCATGTTGAGACTCTGCCCGGGCCCCTGTACCCCGTAGCCGAGGACGGCCACCACTTCGTTCTTGAGAACCTGCTGAGCCCTGGAGAGGGGAAATTCTTCCCGGGTCACCACATCTTCTATGACGCCGCCAAAGCTGATTTTTGCCATTTCATTCTCCTTTTCAGAAATAATCGTCGCTCCGGGTCCAACGGGTGGACCTGCCGCTTTTTTGGGGAAGGCCTCTGCCGGACGGGAGGGATGTTCCGAACGGGACTGGATCGACGGGTTAACTCTCTGCTTTCGGCTCCTGAACCTTTCCGCCGTGGAAAGAATTCTTTTTCGCCCGCATGATGGCCACCTTGCCCGTGCGCACGATCTCCAGGATCCCGAAGGGGGTCAGGAGCTCGACCACTGCCTGGATTTTCTTTTCATCCCCGGTGAGTTCCAGGGTGAAAGATTTGGGGGACACATCCACCACCCGGCCCCGGAAGATCTCCAGAATGCGCAGAACTTCAGCCCGGGAGGTCGCTTCCGCCCGGACCCGGACCAGAATCATCTCCCTATCCACGAAATCGGACCCGGTCAGGTCCATCACTTTGATCACGTTGACCAGCTTGTTGAGCTGCTTGATGATCTGCTCGATGATCTGCTCGTTGCCGGCGGTGATCAGGGTCATCCGCGAGATGGTGGGGTCCAGGGTTTCGGCCACGTTGAGGCTTTCGATGTTGAATCCCCGGCCGCTGAAAAGGGCCGAGACCCGGGAGAGGACCCCGGGCTCATTTTCCACCAGTATGGAGATGACGTGCCGCATCGTTCACCCTACACCAGAAGCATTTCGGTCAGCGCTGCCCCCGCCGGGACCATGGGATAGACACATTCGTTCTGATCGATCAGGAATTCCATGAGCACGGGCTTGGGGGTGGAGAGCGCCTGGCGGATCACCGCTTCCACTTCTTCCGGCTTGCTGGCCCGCAGGCCGAGGGCGCCGTAAGCCTCGGCCAGCTTTACAAAATCGGGGACCACGTCGAAGACCGACTGGATGTACTTCTGCTCGTAGAAGAGCTGCTGCCACTGGCGCACCATTCCCAGGCAGTGGTTGTTCAGGATGGCCACCTTGACCGGCAGGTTGTACTGGACCGCCGTGGCCAGCTCCTGGATGTTCATCTGGATGCTGCCGTTTCCGGCAATGTCGATCACCGTCTTGTCCGGGAAGGCCACCTGCGCTCCGATGGCTGCGGGGAAACCGTAGCCCATGGTGCCCAGCCCTCCGGAGGTGAGCAGGGTCCGGGGGTGGATGAATTTGAAGGCCTGGGCCGTCCACATTTGATTCTGGCCCACTTCGGTGGAAATAATCGCGTCTCCCCGGGTGAGCTCGTTGATCTTCTCGATCACGTATTGCGGCTTGATACAAGGCCCGCAGGAGGCGTCCTGGGGAACGGTGTTGTTCTTCCAGCTGGCGATCTGGTTGTGCCAGTCGGCATGTTTTCGGCCCCAATCGTGTTCCTCCTCCTCCAGGTATTTCAGAAGGGTTTTGAGAATATTCCGGGCGTCTCCCACGATGGGAATGTCCACCGGCACGTTCTTGGAGATGGAAGTGGGGTCGATGTCGATGTGTATCTTCTTGGAGTGGGGAGAGAAGGATTCGATCCTGCCGGTCACCCGGTCATCGAAGCGGGCTCCAATGGCAATCAGAACGTCGCAGTGGGTAACCCCCATGTTGGCATGGAAGGTGCCGTGCATCCCCAGCATGCCCAGGAAGAGGGGATGGGTCGCGGGGAAAGAGCCCAGCCCCATCAGGGTCGTGGTGACCGGGATGGAGAACTTCTGGGCCAGGGCGGTGAGTTCCTTGGAAGCGTTGGAGAGGATGACCCCGCCCCCGGCGTAGATCAGCGGCTTTTTGGCGCTGGCGATGAGCTTGGCCGCCCGTTTGATTTGGCCGGGATGGCCGTGGTAGGTCGGATTGTAACTGCGCATTTTCAGCTTGGAGGGATAGCTGAAATCCGTAGTGGCGGCGATGACATCCTTGGGTAAATCGATCAGAACGGGCCCCGGCCTTCCCGTGCGGGCCAGGTGAAAAGCCTGCTTGATGATCATGGGCAGGTCCTGGACATCCTTGACCAAGTAGTTGTGCTTGGTGCAGGGCCGGGTGATTCCGGTGATATCCGCCTCCTGAAAGGCATCGTTGCCGATCAGCATGGTGGGGACCTGCCCGGTGAAGACCACCAGGGGGACGGAATCCATGTAGGCCGTGGCCAACCCGGTGACGGTATTGGTGCCGCCGGGGCCGGAGGTCACGATGCAGACGCCCACCTTGCCGGAAGACCGGGCATAACCGTCCGCGGCATGGACCGCACCCTGCTCGTGACGGACCAGGATGTGCCGGATCTCCTCGGCATACTTGCCCATGGCATGGTACAGGGTCAGGACCGCCCCGCCGGGCAACCCGAATACGGTGTCGACCCCTTCCAACTTGAGAGACTCAAATACGATTTCGGCGCCCGTCTTTTTCAAACTTTCCCCCTCGGTTCTTGAGATCGATACTTGGCCAGAATGGACTCAATCCGATCGCGGCCGGCAAGCTTCAGCTTTTGAAGCCTTTTTCGTTCTATTTCTTCATCCGGGGTGAGATAAATCCGGCGGTTGAATTCCTGGAGCCTCCGTTCGTACTCCTCATGCTCGTCCATGTGCCGTTTCAATTCGGCATCGGTGGAGATGTACTTCTGGATCATTTCCAGGTCACGCTTCTCCATGGCCCTGGCCTCCTCACCGGGGAGATGTAATCATGAATTTTCATGATATTCTAAATTCTGATTGAAGTCAATAATTTAGACTAGGCGCCGTTGGGCCGCGAAAAATCCATGGAACCATGGGGAATTAGGTATAATGGACAATAATCATTGAAGAATGGTCAATGAACATGGTCATTCAACAATGCTCAATGTTCAATGATCAATGATTAAGGAGGTCATATGAAATACGTTAAACGGGAGAAGGAACTCCAGTGGAGCGCTCACCCCTTTTTGCCGATCCAGATTAAGAACCTCCTCACCCGGAAAGACGACCAGGGAGACATAACCATCTTCCTGGTAAGCCTCCCTGCCGGGAAAGAAATCCCCGAGCATGTCCATGAAACCCAGGAGGACATCATCTTCACCATGGCCGGCAAGGCAAAAATGTGGATCGATGGAATGGGCGATTTCGCCCTGGAGAAGGGCACTTTCATCCGGGTTCCCAAGAACACCAAACACCGGATCTACGACGTGGCCGAGGATCTTCTGAATTACGATGTATTCACGCCGCCCTTGTTTTAAAGCGGCGCAAGGCACAAGGCGTAAGGCGCAAGGCGAAAGACTAATAATTCGTGGCTTTTGCTCCATGCCCTATGCTCTATGCACCATGCTTCTTGTCTGTTAGCGCATCATTAACCCCCGGACATGCCCAGGGGCCGGTCGGTGATGAAAGAAGACTTGTCGGAGCCCAGGAAAACAACGGCCCTGTAAAGATTGCATTCTTGGCCTTGGCGTGGTATAAAATCCCAAGATAAGCCTTCCTTGCGGTTGCCTCACAACAACTTAGGCCCCATTAGAGCTCAAACTCGTTTTTGAGACGGGGGGAATCAGTATGCTCTTGAACGGTACCATGGCCTTTTGGGCGGCTGTGACCACCATCATCTATACCCTAATTCTGGGCCCCCTGGTCCTATTCATCAGCCTTTTCAGCAAAACGGGAAGAGCTCCCTATGGCCTGGGAAGAGTTTGGGCCTGGCTGATCATGAACACGAATCGTGTCAAGGTGCGGATCCAAGGCCTTGAAAATATAGAAAAAAAACGATCTTACATCTTTATCTCCAACCATTCCAGCAATCTGGATCCCCTGGCGGTAGCCTGGAAATTGCCCAACCCCTTGCGGTTTATCGGGAAGCAATCCCTGGAAAAGATTCCTCTCTTCGGCTGGGCCGCGCGGCGGGCCAAGGTCATTTTCATCGACCGGAGTGACAGCCCGAAGTCCATCGACCGGATCAACCAGGCCATTAAGGAACTTAAAGACGGGATCAGTGCCTATTTTTTTGCCGAAGGAACCCGGTCCGTGGGCGGGAACCTGCAGGCCTTCAAAAAGGGAGGGGTTGTACTGGCCCTCAAGGCCAAGCTGCCCATCGTGCCCATCACCATCCTGGACGGTCATAAGCTTTTTCCCAAAAGAGCCCTGCGCATAAAGCCGGGGGTCATGAGAGTCATTGTGGACAAGCCCATCGATACCACCCCCTTCACCGAGGAGGACCGGGAAACCCTTTTGGAAAAGGTAAGGTCCATTATTTTCCGAAACCTGCAGCGCCAAGGCGCCGCTTCGTAAAAGAGAGCAAAGCGGAGAAAAATTTTTCATCTCCCAATCGTCACCGAGGATTTCCTTCTTGGAAGACCCGTCTCTCCTCAGCCTCCAAGCCAAACTGGATGAGTTCTACACCTTCCCGTGTGGGTACGTTTTCAAGTTCATCGCCCCCATGGCCCGGGTGGACGAACTCGCCCAGTTACTCAAGGGAAAGCCCTTCACCACCCGGTATTCGAAGAACGCCAAATACGTGAGTTTTACCGCGGAATGGGAAGTGCGGTCCAGCGAGGAAGTGATTTCTTTCTACCGCGAGGCGGCGAAGATCAAAGGGGTGATCGCCCTGTAAAAGAGGTGGAGGGTTCCAGCCCAATTTCAAGAAACAGCCTTATTTTTTGATCCGCGGTCGGGTTATGGGCACCTTCTTCTATTTTCCTGTTGACCCGGAGGGAAGATTTTGATAATTTTGATGATGGAATCATCATAACCGCAGATGAGCTACCTGACAACTTGACCTTACCTTTTTGGAGATTCATGGAACGGAGTTTCCATAAGATGCCAGGCAGATAGGCTTCCGGAGAAAATATTTTTCCCACGAGCCCCATGGTTTCGAATTGGTTACCCTTCTGGAATCTGTTCGGGAGTACAACCTCCCCGGTTTTTATTCCTATTCCCCTTTGATTTGTCTAAAACCTATCACCCAAGAAAGGAGGGCAAGATGAAAGCTACAATTTGTATTCTCGTCGCTCTGATGATGGTATTCGCAGCCGGTGCGGTCGGTGCGCAGGACCTGCCGAGGCACCATTTCAAGGTCATCGGCTATCATAGCACCGTGGTTACATCGCCGAAGGTCGAGCTGCCTTTCTGGCGCGAACACATACCCAAGGCATCGAAAGGCGCCATTTCCGCCGATGTTACGCCCATTGACCATATGGGCATCGACGATAAAACGATGCTGCGCCTGCTGCGCCTGGGGGTGATGGACTTCGCCATGATGGATATCTCCAAGATGGCAGGGGACGACCCGCGTTTCGAGGGCGTTGACCTGGCCGGCCTCACGCTCGACCCGGTCAAAGCGCGGGCCGCCTGCGAAGCCTACCGCGGGGTGCTCGACCGGCAGATGCAGAAGAACTGGAATGGCAAGCTGATCGCTTTCGGTGCCAATCCGCCGCAGGTGTTCTGGTGCCGCGAGATGATCAGCGGGCTAGACGACCTCAAGGGCAAGAAGATCCGCGTCTTCAACCCCACCATGCGTGACTTTCTGAGCGGCATCGGCGCGACGGCCGTGAGCATGGCTTTTGCCGAGGTGGTCCCCGCCCTCAAGCAGGGCGTGGTAGACTGCGCCGTCACCGGCAGCCTTTCGGGCAACACGGCGGGCTGGCCGGAGGTGACCAAGTCCCTCTATCCCATGTCGGTCGGCTGGAGCATTATTGTGTTCGCGGCGAACCTGAACAACTGGAAACGCCTCGATCAGCCCACCCAGAACTTCCTGCTCAAGGAGTTCAAGACCTTCGAAGACGATATGTGGAAGATCCAAAACCAAGCCATGACCGAGGCCGATAACTGCAATACCGGCAAGCAGCCCTGCACCTTGGGCAAGCTGGCCCATATGACCATCGTTCCGGTGAAGCCGGAGGAGGCCAAGATGGGCAAGAAGCTGGTCGAAGGCGCGGTCCTCGCGGGATGGGCGAAGCGGTGCGGCCCCGAGTGCGCGGCCGAATGGAACAAGACCGTGGGCAAGGTCCTGGGGTTGAAGGCTCCGGTCAAACGATGACCGCGGCGGTAAGCTTTCCGAAAGGGGGATATTTGAATTTATGATGACCCTAGCGCGCCGTCTGGGCCGATTCGGCCTTTTGTTCGGCGGCGCACTGGTGCTGTTGGCGGCCGTGCTGATCGGCATCGACGTGCTGCTGCGTAAATTTTTCGAGACGTCGATCGGCGGTGCGGACGAACTCGCCGGCTACGCCCTGGCCATCGGTACATCCTGGTCGCTGGGGGCGGCTCTTCTGGACCGTGCCCATATCCGCATCGATTCCCTCTACGGGCACTTTCCCCGCGGGCTGCGCCTGGGGCTCGATTTTGCAGGAGTGGCGCTGTTCGTCGGCTTTTTCGGAATGGTCGGCTGGCGCGGCTGGACTGTCGTGGAGCAGTCCTGGGTGTCGTCCTCGCGAAGCCATACCGCCCTGGCCACGCCTACGGTGATTCCCCAGTTCATATGGGTCTTGGGCCTGGCGGTGCTCGTCTTGTTGGGCTGCGCGCTGTTCGTCCATGCGGTCCTGCTGATCGCGGGCGGCGAGTCCGGGGCGGCGGCCAGGGCCATCAGCACCCGCTCCGCCACGGAAGAGGCCGAGCAAGAACTCCGCCTCCTGAAAGGGCGCAGATCTGACGGGGCGGTGAGCTGATGCTGGGGACAACCCTTTTGCTCCTTATCGGGCTTCTGGCCCTCGCCGTGCCGGTGGCTGCTGGTCTTGGCGTGCTCGGCCTGGCGCTGGCGGAGATCTATGCCAAACTGCCGCTGAGCCTGGCAATCGGCGAGCTCTCCTGGGCCACGTCGAACAATTTTCTGCTCGTGGCCATCCCTTTCTTCGTGCTCCTCGGTGAAATCCTGTTGCGCTCGGGGATCGCCGAGCGCATGTACAACGCGCTGGTGCTGTGGGTGCCCTGGCTGCCCGGCGGCCTCATGCACACCAACATCGCCACCTGTGCCATGTTTGCCGCCACCTCGGGCTCGAGCGTGGCCACCGCCGCCACCATCGGCACGGTGGCCATGGGAGAGATCCACAAGCGCGGCTATTCGGAACAGCTGTTCCTCGGCACGATCGCCGCAGGCGGGACCCTCGGCATCCTCATCCCGCCGTCGATCAACATGATCGTGTATGGGGTCCTGACGGATACATCGATTCCCAAGCTCTACCTCGCCGGCTTCGTCCCGGGAATCATTCTGGCCAGCCTGTTCTGCCTGACCGTTCTGGTGTGCTGCCTCATTCGGCCGGACTGGGGCGGGAAGCGCACGTCGGCGAGCTGGGGAAATCGGGTGCGGGCGCTGCCCGATCTCATCCCTCCGGTGGTGATTTTCATCTCGGTGCTGGGTTCGATCTATGCGGGCTGGGCCACGGCCACCGAGTCCGCCGCCCTCGGGGTGATCGCCGCCCTCGGCATCGCCGCGTGGCACCGGGCTATCTCGGTGAAGATGCTGCTCCAGGCTTTCGAAGGCACCATGCGCACCACGGCGATGATCATGGCCATCCTGATTGCGGCCTACTTTCTCAACTTCGTCTTGAGTTCGATCGGCCTGATCGGGAAGGTGAATGACCTGATCATGGGGCTTCGGCTGACGCCGGCGCAGCTGCTCTTTGCGGTGATTGTTTTCTACGTCATCCTCGGGATGGTCATGGAAACGCTCTCCATGATGGTGGCCACCGTACCGATCATCGCACCCATCATCTTCAAGGCGGGCTTCGATCCCGTCTGGTATGGAGTGCTGTTCGTGATCTTGATCGAGACGGCGATGATCACCCCGCCGGTGGGCATCAACCTGTACGTGGTGCAGGGCATTCGCCAGGGCGGCCGCATCAACGACGTGATCGTCGGTTCCTTGCCGTTCGTCCTGGCCATGTTCGCCATGCTGGCGATTATCTCCATCTACCCGAACCTTGCGCTCTGGTTACCGCGGGTAGCGAGCGGTTGAACGCCGCTCCTAAGGGCGTGCCGGCGAGTCGTGGGGATATGGGAAGGGGGGATGAAGAATTCTCCGCAGGCTTCTCGATCCCTGTCCCTCAGGGACTGGGGAAAATTGGGGTTACCGGGGGCTGAGGATTTCCGACGACCTGTTCATAGGGCCATCGGCAAGCCATTCATCCCGAAAGAGCCCAGACTCGCCGGGCGGTTCAGGCCGGGTCATAAGGCTGCCAATTCCTCATCCCGGATGTCCGATAGGAACATGTGCCCGGCGGAATGGGTGATCATGATCTCCGGCTTGGAAGCCATGGCCACCGCCTGGGGAGTGACGCCGCAGGCCCAGAATACAGGGACATCATCCTTCTCGAAGCGAAGAGGATCTCCCCAGTCCACCTTCTGGAGGTCTCGGACCCCGATTTTTTGGGGGTCTCCCACGTGCACCGGGGCGCCGTGAGTGGCCGGAAACCGGGAGGTAACCTGGATCGCGCGGGTTACCAATTTTTCGGGAATGGGACGCATGGAAACGACCATGGGTCCTGAAAAGATTCCCGCGGGAAGGCAGGGAATATTGGTGATGTACACGGAAACATTCTTGTTATCCTGCACATGCCGCAGGGGGATGTTGGCCCTGTCCATGGCCGATTCGAAGGTATAACTGCAACCGATCAGAAAGGCCACCAAATCATCCCGCCAGTAATCTTTGATGTTTTCCACCTCCGCTAAGTATTTACCCTTTTGGTAGATGCGGTACTTCGGAATATCCGTGCGGATATCCGCCCCCTTGGCGATCTGGGAAAGGATGGGGTTCCCCGGTTCGGAGACTTCCAAGACGGGGCAGGGTTTGGGGTTCCGTTGGCAAAAAAGCAGGAATTCGAAAGCCAGGCTCTTGGGAAGAATGGCCAGGTTGGCCTGCGCATATCCGGCGGAAACAAAGGCAGTCACCCCCCGCCATTTCCCTTCCCGGATGAGTTGCCGGACCTCCCCAGGGGGCATATTCCTTAATATTTCTCGGTCCATCGGTTCTTCCTTTCTTTTGGTTTAAGCCAAGAGTTTATGATCCCTTTTCCCAATTCGTGGGGGCTTCTCATGGGAAAAAACCAGGCAAACGTTCGGGATTCACTCAGGTTCATGCGGGTCTGTTTTTCCGCCAAATGAATCGAGAAAAACCCGCTTTTGGGTATAGGGAGTATACTGAAAAGTCCATTGGCGGTCAAGAGAGTATAAACAAGTCCATAAACAAGTCCATCTCCAAATTCGTTGGTCGAATTTTCCATGAAAGCCTGCCAAGGGCCCGGAAGGAAAGTCAGATTGCGCAGCAAGCATCGGCGGGATATCCGCTTTCCATGAACCTCCTGGTGTTCATCCGCAAAGCGCAGCGGGGGCGGAATGAGTAAGCTTCGAAGAAATAACCGATACCCCCGCCACCGGTGGGGAGAGATATGCGCCTCATGATTGCAAGCAAGATGACTTTTCTTGCGGGCCCATGAATTCACAGGAAATTCTGCAAAGACAAACTCTTTGGCTTTCAAAGAATTTGGAGATGATCCACAAGTTTTAATGTTGCAAACAAGTTTAAATAAAAAATGTTTCGTAAATATTCTCTTGTTATTTTGATTCCTATTCATTATACTCAGGCTCATCAGAAATGCTCCTGCCGCAAATCCAATTTTTTCCTCGGTATCTATTTTGGATCTTCGTCCAATCGAGTGGGTAATTTCAGTCGATTTTCCATCGGCCGGTATGCCCGCTGCCAATGCAAGGGGGATTTAGGAGGGGACCCAGGGGACGCACTCCACTGGTCGGAGAAGGTTAGTGAAATCATCCGTCGGAGGGCCAAGAATGAAAAAGCAGGCAGTCAAGAAATCAGCGAACCAGTGGGTTCGACTTCCCTTGTCTTTTTCGAATCCCAAAGAAAGGGAGATTTTTCTCGCTTCGGTTCGGCAGTTGGATGAGCAAAATGACCGGCTGGGGGTTTTCGACCCTCCGGAGACCGAGCCGGCCGTTCTCTACTCATCCAGGGAGGGGGAAAATGATCTCTTCCAATCCTGAAACCTGGACCCTCCGTTCCCTCTCCAAAGCTCTGCGGAAAAGAGAGGTTTCCCCGGTGGAGATCACTCAGGCCTATCTCCAAAGGATTGAAACTTTCGACGGGAAAATAAACTCTTTTATTACCGTCCTCCCTCAAACGGCGCTTAAAGCGGCGCGTTCCGCCGAAAAGGAGCTGCTGAAGGGCAGATCCCTGGGACCTTTGCATGGGATTCCCTTCGCGGTCAAAGATCTCTTTTTTACTAGGGGGATCCGGACGACCTGTGGGTCAAAGATTCTGAAGGATTTTGTTCCCGCTTACAATGCAACGGTGGTTGAACGGCTCCAGGCAGCGGGGGCAACCCTCCTGGGAAAACTGAACATGCACGAATTCGCTTACGGAACGACCTCCTTAAATCCCCACTTCGGGTCGGTCCGTAATCCTTGGGATCGTAACCGGGTCAGTGGAGGATCCAGCGGAGGATCAGCCGCCGCTGTGGCCAGCGCCTTTGTACCCCTCACCCTGGGGACCGATACGGGAGGGTCCGTTCGCATTCCTTCAGCCCTCTGCGGAACATCTGGATTGAAGCCCACCTTCGGGCGGATCAGCAAGCACGGGGTGTATCCCCTCTGCTGGACGATGGACCACCCCGGCCCCATGACCCGGTGCGTAGCCGACCTGGCGATCGCCATGAATGTCCTGGCGGGTGCCGACCCGCTCGACCCCTCCACCTCTTCCGTTTCGGTCCCCGATTACACCCGGGGCCTGTCCGATGGTTTGAAGGGAGTCCGCATCGGAGTCCCGGACACCTATTACTTCGACCGCCTGGACCCGGAAGTCGCCACCGCAGTGCAGAGAGCCCTCCAGGTCGGCAAGAGATTGGGAGCGACGGTCAAAAAAATCTCCATCCCCCTGCTGCCCGAAGCTTCGATCGCCGCCTTCATCATTCTCTTGGCCGAAGCGGCTGCTACCCTGGAGAAATGGCACCGGACGCGGGCCAAGGACCTGGGAGACGACGTTCGGTCCCGGCTCAACCTGGGAGCGGCCGTCATGGCCGCTCAGTACCTGAAGGCCCAGGCGGTCCGGCGAAAGATCCGGGAGAATTTCTGCCGTGCTCTGGAGAAGGTCGACGTGATTGTTACCCCGCAGCTTCCCATCACCGCACCCAAGCTCGATCAGGGGGGCGTATCCTGGGGAAAGCAAACCGAAGCCGTGCCATCGGCTCTGACTCGATTCACCCGAATCTATAACTTGGTGGGGATTCCCAGCCTCTCGATTCCCTGCGGGTTTTCTGCTGCCGGGCTTCCCATCGGGTTACAGATTGCCGGAGGCCCTTTTGATGAAAGAACGGTGTTGCGGGTGGGTTCTGCGTACGAGGAAAGCACCCCCTGGAAGGACCGCCGTCCCTTCCTTGAGGGGGAATAGGCAGGCCATTCTTGAATGGCCCGCAGGGCCGGCGCAGGGGCAGGCTTCCTGCCTGGCCTTAAATTTTTCCAAATCTAGATGAGGAGTCGAATCATGATCACCCCCAAGATTCTGTATCTCAAAATGAACTTGCTGAAAGATTCCCGGGATCTGGTCTTTACCGCCAACCACCTGGTTTGCGGGGGATGGGTGGGCAAAGACCAAAAAGCTCTGCAGGCCCATATTGACGAGCTGGCTAAACTGGGAGTTCCCGGCCCCCGAAGGATTCCCATCTACATGAACTTTTCCACCTACCTGCTGACGACGGACGATGAGGTCACGGTGGTCAGCGACAAGAGCTCGGGAGAGGTGGAATACGTTCTTCTCTGTTCAGGGGAGGAAATCTGGGTTACCGTAGGAAGTGATCATACCGACCGGGATGTGGAGACCAAATCCATTCCCGGGTCCAAACAGATGTATGCCAAGTGTTTGGCCCCGGAATGCTGGCTCTACCCGGAGGTAAAGGATCACTGGGGGAAATTGATCCTGCGATGTTGGGCCGGCAAGGGAACGGAGATGACCCTTTATCAGGAAGCCCTCCTGTCAGAGATCCTTGACCCTCAGGAGTTGTTGCAGAAGATGCCCGGCGAAGGCATGGATAAAAAAGAAGAAGGGCTGGTTCTATTCTCCGGAACGATTCCCACCAAAGGAGGGCTTATTTTCGGCGATTCCTACGGGATGGAGCTGGAGGATCCGGTTTTGAAGAGGACGATCAAGCACAGCTACCGGGTAAAGGTCCTGCCTCAGTACCTATGAAGGAAAGACTGGGAGCGGCCAAGATCAAAGGGGTGATCGCCCTGTAGAGGCAAAAAAACTAGGAGCAATTCACGAATTGCCCCTGGTCATGGTAAGGAACCCCTTTTACTCCGCTAAACTCACTTCCTCCTAAGTCAGGAATCCATAATCGTTTTAGTACCTTCTTTCACATAAGGAAAAGAGAAAGAAATTACCCAAAAAGTTCTTGACTTTTTCCCCCACATATGAAAAATGCTCGACAAGGGAAACCGGATGTCAGATTTATTCGCTCGTTGCAGGCCCAAAAGTATCCGCTCGGTCTGACAAGGAAATTAAGGAAAGACTGATTTTCACAAAAATAATAATGTAAAATAGGCAACTTACAAATGGCTTCTCCTTTTCCCGCATTGGAGACGTAAAAATGTGCGGAAACAGTAAACCCCATTTCTCGTAAGAGGGATGGGGTTTATTTTTCTTAAGTCCTTTGTCAATACAGGCCAGGACTGAGAATAATTAGGGGGGCGATCGATTTTCAATATGAATTTTAAAAAAACCTTTAAGTTGTTTCAGAACCTACGTGCTAGATTCCGGATTTCCCCGGGATGAGGGCCATATCCTTAAAGTCAATTGAAGGTGAATTCTAAGATAATGGGGAGAAAATGAATGGAGAGAAAGATGAAAAAGATGGTTGTTTCCGGGGATGTTACTGTAGATTGGTTTTTTTGGAGTGTTAAGGGAATGGATCCAGGCGGTATGGGTGGTGAAATCCCGTTAAATTGGGAGCTTCACACGGGTATGAGAAAGGAAGTGATACCCGGTGGGGCAATGCTTCTCGCCCGTTTTGTCAAAGATGTAACAGGTAGCATTGTAATTTCTCCTCAGCTCACGAATCTCAACCAAATTCCTCCTGAAGAGGTTCTCCATTTTACGGTGATGCTTAGTAGATTCCCTTACTCTTCAGTCAGGAAAGCTGAGAAAGATAT
The DNA here is from genome assembly GCA_001304105.1 of Deltaproteobacteria bacterium SM23_61. Lineage (GTDB taxonomy): Bacteria > Desulfobacterota > SM23-61 > SM23-61 > SM23-61 > SM23-61. The sequence continues at coordinate 43,533 of LJUR01000001.1, read as the reverse complement.
GGTCTTGCGGGTGGAAAAGGAAGCTGGCTATACAGGTCCAACCCTGGGGAAGGTGAAGCAGCTCACGGTTGCGGATGATGATCCGGATGCAGAGATTGTGGTGATCGATGATGCGGGCAATGGTTTTCGGGATGAAGAACCTGTATGGCCTGCAGCATTAAAAGATAAACGACAGGAACCTTTTGTAGTTTTGAAGATGTGTGGTCCCCTAGCAAGAGGTAAATTATGGGATTGGGTGCAAAAAAGCCATGCTGAACGCTTAGTGGTGGTTATCAGTGCTGATGACCTGCGTACCGAAGGTGTCCAAATATCACGACAACTTTCCTGGGAACGCACGGCAGCGGATTTTATCTGGCAGATAACCAACAACCGCAGTCTTGAAACCCTGGCTGCGTGTCATAATCTTGTGGTATTTTTTGGCCTTGATGGGGTTATCCATTACATGAAGGACAAAGACTCTTTTAAGGTCCATCTTTACTATGACCCGCTGCAAATCGAGGGGGGTTTTAGTCAAATGCACCGTGGAGGGATGATAGGGTTAACCTCAGCATTTGTGGCTACCATGGTAGCAGAGCTTGCCAATGGAGGTCTTGATGGGCTGGGCGAAGGGATACGGAGAGGCATAGTAACCTCACGAAGGCTTTTGCAAAAGGGTTTTGGCAATGACAGTGCACGGGTTGATTACCCTGGTAAAGAGCTTTTTCTTCCCCCTCAGAAAGATGAACCACAAATAATGGATGTTCCTGTCCCTAGGCAAAACGCTTTGGATTCTGAAGAAATTCGAGTTTGGACTATTCTTGAGGATTTAACCCAACAGAGGCTTGAGGATGTTGCCTATAACACGCTAACTGCAGGCAAAGACCCGGCGCTGGATAAAGTCCCTATCGGCCAATTTGGAAAGTTAAAAACGCTAGACAGGACAGAAATCGAAAGTTTCCGCAGCATAAAGAATCTCATGGTGGAGTATCTTTCAAAGGGCTTCCAGAATCGCCCATTATCCATAGCGATATTTGGACCTCCGGGATCTGGTAAATCCTTTGGTGCTACACAGGTTGCGAAGAGTATCGGCGAAGAATCCATTGAACGCCTCGAATTCAATATTTCTCAATGGGAATCTCCGGACGATCTTATTAAGGCCCTACATCAAGTACGTGACACTGTACTCAGGGGCTCTGTTCCCCTTGTCTTTTTTGATGAATTTGATTCCAATTTTCAGGGTTTGCCCTTAGGGTGGCTCAAATATTTCCTTGAACCAATGCAGAGCGGAGTATTTAAACACGGTGACATAACCCACCCTATTGGTAAATCGATTTTTATATTCGCCGGTGGCACCAGTGAGGCTTTTAAGAATTTCTCCAGGGAAGGTTGCGATGAGAAGGAGATAAACCTTTTTAAAGAAGCCAAAGGGCCTGACTTTCTGAGCAGGCTCAGAGGTTATGTAGATATATTAGGTTTAAACAAGATCGGCGAGAACGATAAACTTTACATGATCAGGAGAGCAATACTCCTTCGATCACTCTTGGACCAAAAAGCAAGACACTTTTTTGACAGCACTGGTATTCTACAAATTGACCCAGGTGTGAGACGAGCAATGATTAAGGTGCCTGAATACAGGCATGGTGTGCGTTCGATGGAGGCAATCCTTGATATGAGTATGTTAACGGACAAACGAGTATTTGAACAGTCTGCCCTTCCACCACCGAAACAGTTGAAACTTCATGTTGATGCAGAATTGTTCTCCAAATTAGTGACAATGGATGTCCTATTTGGTGAGAAAAGGGAAGACCTTGCCCGAATTATTCATAATAGTTTCCTTCAGGATATAAAAAAGAGCAAGGAAAAGAGGCCTAAGAATGACCCAGCGATAAAACCATGGGATAAGTTGAACGAACATTACAAAGAATCAAACCGACAGCAGGCTGACAATATCCCCAGGTACCTTCATGCCGCTGGGTACGGGTTTTCTCCCGTAGTTAGAAGGGAACCAGTAAGAGTAAAGTTATCGATAGATGAAATAGGAAAAATGGCGAGAATGGAACATGAACGGTGGGTTGTCGAAAAGATGGGAACTGGGTGGAAATACGGTGAAAAGAAAGATACCGCGAAAAAGCTCCATCCGTGCCTCTGTGACTGGGGCAAACTGCCCAAAAAGGAGCAGGATAAGGACCGCCACACAGTGAGGAGATTCTTAGATTACCTTGCCCAAGCAGGTTTTGAGATATGCAAGTTGGATTAGAAGTGACCTTATGAACAAAGACAAGACACAAATGCAGCACGTTCCCATTGCATTTCGTATACGGTTAGGTGTGACTGGTCATCGAGTGCTGCAGGATGAGGAGATACTAAGAGAAAAGGTCAGAGATGTCCTCAAAAAGAGGATCTATGACCTTTTTGATGAGCATTCGAAAAGAATAATTCGTTCATCCCTCAATACGCCTGTTAATTTCAGCATACTTACCCCTTTAGCCGAAGGAGCTGACCGCCTGATCGCTAAAGAGGTATTAAAATTCCCGGACTCCAGAATTGAAGTAGTTTTACCGTTGACGAAAGAAAATTATCTTGAAGATTTTGAAAATGAAGAATCCCGTACGGAATTTGAAGAATTATTCAAAAAAGCAAGAAGACCTATAACCTTAAAAGAGACCAACCTCAAGGCGGAGTATTCAGAAGGTGACCCCAAAGAAGTCAGGCGCCAGGCTTATGAAGATGTGGGGCGGTATGTTGTTGATAAGTGCGATGTGCTGATTGCCCTCTGGGATGGCCAGAATTCGCGGGGAAAGGGAGGCACGGCTGAAATCATTCATTATGCGAAGAATAAACAACGACCGGTGATTGTTGTTTTTACGGGAGCCCCCCATGATATTTCAATTTACGAAGGTCATGGTCTTGATGGCGGTTCTATAGGCCAAATCGATATGTTCAATACCTTCGGCATGCCAGAAGAAGAGCAGATTGCCTACGTTGACAACGTGTACAAGGAGCTTTTCGACAATGCCGAAGGAAAAGAGATACCCGAGGATTCAAAAAAGCTTGTGAGGGAAATGTTACTGCCCTTTTATGTTCGGGCTTCAAAGATATCCAAGCAAAATCAAACAATATACCGGCATGTGGGTACCGCAGTGTACTCTTTATCGGCGGCAGCGATTACTTCTGTTGTTCTAGGAGTTCTGCTGCGTAAATGGTCGATCTATGCCTTTACCTTAGAGTTCTTAATCCTGGCATCCATACTTTTGATGGTTATTATTGCCAACTGGCGGAAGACCCAGAGAAAATGGATAGAAAGCCGCTTTTTAGCCGAGCAGATCAGGTCTGCCATATTCTTTGTTGTATGCAATGTTGAGACATCGCCCATTGAAGTGCCTCCGTACATGCGCACTGCGCACCATCCTGATGACTGGATGGTAAAAGTCTTTTACGAAATATGGAATAGGCTGCCTGAGATGAAAGGTTGCCAGGAAGCGTATTGTCGACAATGCAATGAATTTGTTCGCAAACATTGGATTCAGGATCAGATAGCATATCATGGGGATAAGGCCATTGATGTCAGGAAGATCAGCAGTATTCTTGAATGGACTGGGATGGCGATATTTTTCATCGCCATGGCTGCAGCGATTTCGCATCTAATCTTTTTTTATCCTGGAAGAGAATTTCAATCAAAGACCCTGGAGGAACTACTTATTTTCTTTGCTATTGTACTACCAGCGGTCGGAGCGGCGATTGGCGGCATCCGTTCTCACCGTGAGTATTCACGCGTGGGAAAGCGGAGTAGTAACATGGAAATTATTCTGAGAGAACTGGATGAGCAATTCTCTCATGCAAACACGCCCGAAGCTCTTGAGTCATTATTAAGAGAAACAAATGTATTGATGCTCCGTGAGACTCAGGACTGGCTGATGTTGATGAAATTTGTCGAGTTAAAGCCCGCAGCATAAAAGCTCCAATGTTTTGAGAGAGTATTAGTGCCTCAAATGGGTAATTCTCATTCCGGGCGTGACTAAGCCTGCCCCGTACTTGATACGGGGAACCCAGTCTTTTCAAACTGGATTTTCGCCCCCGCAAGAATGACGGGCTTGGAATTAACGTAAAGAAGTTTTGGGTTTAGCACGCTAACCTTTTCCAAAGAGGAAAAATGCTGGCGGTAAAACTCCATAAGAGCCCAAAGCCCACTCTTGGCAAGGGAAGCAATCTGATTCCGATTGCGGATTGGCGAGCGGGCAGGGTCCAGGTCCGGAAGGATCTCTTGTACCTCGGGAAAAAATACCAATACATCACCCTGGTCAACATACCGAATGACTGGCCGGTCAGCTTCTTGATCCGCTACGGGGATTCAAATTTCATCAAAGCTGTGCATTGTTTTTTAGATTTCCGTCCCCTCAAGGAATGGCCCCCGGAAATCAAACAGGCCATCCGGGAGTGGTGGAACGCCCGGAAGTCACCCTGGTCGGACACTGGAGTCGAACCGGGCGGCCTGATGTGCGACGAGCCCCTTGTCGAGCTCGGCAGGAAACTTCCTCATTCTTGCATCAAGTGGACCAAAGACCTCCGCCTCTTCTACCACGGTGACGAGCGGGGGAAAAAAAGACAGAATGAAAAGAGATAAAACTGATATTCCGACGCACAATCAATTGGGGCAAAAAGAAAGAGGCTAGGGGTCACCAATTAATAGGTCTTGAATAAAATATTTTATTTGGATAGGATATTCGCGCAGCAAGCTCTTTACCGGGTGCACGACAAATTTATAGGTATTTTCTTCCCCTTGGCAATGCCATTCGCCCCTCAATATACTCTATACTTTTGGAGCGGACCTATCGAGGGAGGCGCAGGGAGTGTTTGACTACCCACTGTCCAAACCGCGGAGGACACTCTACCATAAACTCGGCATTTCACCCGAAGCCACTCAGGCCGATATCCTGGAGGCCAAGATGGAACAGGTGAATTCCCTGATGGACCAGAAAAAGGAGTTGGAGAAAAAACTCCGGGCCGTTTATGACAGGATCCCCGAACTCGAAGCCGCGGCGAAATCGGTCACCGAGCAGCAGCGGCAGCAAGCGGAAAACCCGGCGAAGCTGAAGCAGGCCCTTCTCAAGCTGACCGCGCTCGAAAACGAAGCCGTGAAATGCGAGCCAAAATACCGGGAGTTCAGGAAGCAGATCGAGGATATCACCAAGAAAATCAACGAAATCAACAACATGAGGATCGAGAGCCCGGATGAACGAAAGAAGTACGACCTGGAAACTCCACCCTGCGCCCTGCTGAAATTGTTCGTGCCCAGCTTCCCCCTCTTCGCCGAGCGGCATGTCGTCCAACATTTCGTCAGGCTGGAAGTCGCCGCTTTCCTGGAGAAAGAAAAAAAACTGGCCGCCTACCATCCGAGCGATTTTACCAGGAAGAACTTCGAGTCGGATTTTTCCCCCAACGACTACCTGGATGGAGAGTGAGATGGAGCCCAAGAAGGACGACGCAAGCCCGAAGCGCCCTGAGGATACGGCCGAGACCGTCGAGGAGTTGGCGGACGACATGCTGCATCTCATCGAAAGGGTCGGCCCGATCGAGGAGAGCCTCCGGACTTTGGTCTCGGCGGTCGGCGAGCTTCAGGAAGCCCAGGCCCGTGGCCTCAAAAGTCTGGGGCTGGAAATCGAGAAACTGAAGGAAGCCCTCTTCTCCGACAGGAAGGCTTTCCTGGCCGTCTCCACTCTCAACGCTTTGTTGCCCACCCTCGAGTCTTTGGAGATCATGCAGAAGGCCCCGCAATCGGGGGTAAGCGATCCGGAAGGCGACCACGTCTCGGTGCTCTCGGCCATGCTCCGGAACATCATCAAGGGCCTCGGCTTCACCGCGTTCGAGGCCGGGCCGGGCGAGCCGTTCGATCCCGCCTCCATGGAGTGCCTGGATTTTTCCCCTGGCGAGGAAGGCAAGGTTGTCCGGACGATCCGGGCCGGCTACAGGGCCGGGGAGACCGTCGTCAAGCCGTGCGGTGTTGTCCTGGGCCGCGAAGGCCTGGTGTACTGAAAACCGTCAGACAAGGAGGATGAAGATGAGCGATAAATTCCATCGGGTCATAGGCATCGACCTTGGAACGACCTACAGCGCCGTGGCGGCCTACAACAAGTTTGCCGAGGCTTCGGAGATCATCAATAACAAGGCCGAGGGTGACCGGCCGACGACACCCTCGGTGGTCAGCCTCGACCCCATACTCAATAAGGCCATCGTCGGGTATGCGGCTAAACGGAACCTGGCGAACGATCCCGAAAACACGATCATCGAGATCAAGCGGGAAATGGGCGAGAACTTCCGGCCGGAGACGCTGAAAAAGTTCGGGGCCGAGCGGTTCTATTCCGTAGAGCATCCGCTTAAGGTCCACCTTCAGATTCCCTGGCTCTCCGAGCAGGAGCGCTGGTTTACACCCCAAGAGATCAGCGCCTTCATCCTGACGAAGATGAAGGAAATTGCCGAGGTCGAAATCGGAGAGGAGATCCGCGATGCCGTCGTGACGGTGCCGGCCTATTTTACGGAAAAGCAGAAAAAGGCGACTGAAGAGGCCGCCCTGCTGGCCGGGCTCTACCCCCGGCAGCTCATCCCCGAGCCGACGGCTGCGGCCATCTGCTACGGCGTGGACAAGTTCCAGACCGGTAAGAAAACATTCCTAGTCTATGACTTGGGCGGAGGCACCTTTGACGTGTCCATCATCGTGGTTGAGGAGCAGAAGATCAGCGTCGTCGCCACCTCGGGGGACTCCCGCCTGGGCGGAAGTGACTTTGACGAGGCGATCACGAAATGGGCGCTGGGCGAGTTGAAGGAGAAACACGGCCGGCAAGTCCAGGGCGATCGTCTGGCGGAAGCCTATATCAAAGCCCGGGCCGAGGATGCCAAAATACTGCTCTCGACGTTCGAGGAAGCGACGCTCGAACTGACCTTTCCCGATTCTCGTCAGATCTATAAGCTGGTCCTGACCCGGGATAAGTTCAACGAGATTGTCGATCCTTTCCTCAAAAGGTCCCTGGCCAAGGTAGAGGAGGCCATCAAGATTTCCAGCGAAAATAAGGGGGTCAAGAGGGAGCACATCGACGCCATCCTGCTGGTGGGAGGGTCGACCAAGATCCCGAAGGCCCTGAGCCTTCTCCTTGACTATTTCGGGAAAAGCGAGAGCTTCGTCCTCGGTGAGATCAACCCGGATTCAGTCGTCGCCCGGGGAGCCGCGATCATGGCCTACAAGTTTGCCCCCTCTCCCGCTCCGTTCGATGTCCGTAAAAGGAAAGAGAGCACTCTTAATATGGACTTCGGCGAACAGGTGATCGTCCCCCTGATCACCGAGCATTCGCTGGGTGTGGAGGTCCAGGACAGCCGCGTCGAGAGGATCGTCAACCAGGCCACCAGCATTCCCGTGGAGATAACCAGGGGCGGCTTCACCAACCCTGGTCCGACCCCGGAGATCATTGTCAACGTCTTCCAGGGGGAGGGAAGTTTTACCTATGAGAACACTCTGATCGGCTCGCTCCACATGGGCCCCCTGGAGCCGAAGCCCATGGGGGAGCATAAGTTCGAAGTGACTTTTAAGCTCGATGAGAACGGTCTGTTGAGCATGATCGTCCATCATATCAACGAAAACAAGACCTACGAGGCCCGCTTCGACCAGAAAACGAGCGTCGGCGGAGAGCAGGCGCTCGTCGCCCTGCGCAACAAGGTCCTGAAGCTTTACGCCCAGAGAGCGGCCCAGGTCCCCCGGGAAGCGGAAGTCGTGGTCCCGCCCCCTCATCCGGCCGGACCAGCCGGTCGGGCAGCCGGCGCTCCGCCGGAACCGCCGCGTCCTGCCCCGGAGGCCGTGTCCCCGCCGCCCGCGGAACCCCGCGCCCAGGGTCTATCCCAGCCCACGGGAGCGGTCGAGCCGCCTCCGGCTGAAGGCCAGATCGAGGGCCTGCTCATTCCGACCGTGGAAGTCCCCGATCAATTCAAGCAGATCGTCCGCCGGGCGAAAAAGCAGCTCCTCAGGAAATTCGACCGGGAGCTCTTCACGGCTTTTAACGCCTTCGTCACCGCCCTCAATTTGGGCAAAAGCGAGGAAGAGCTGGAAGAGGTCGGAGACGACCTGGCCGACGCACACGAGGACGCAAGAGACCGGTGAGAGCCGATATGTTCCCCCACAAATTGACCCTGGAGACGAGCGACGGCGCAAACAGGCGGGTCGAACGGGTGGGCGCCAGCGCCTGGGGGGGTGTTTACCGGGAAGAGACGGGTTCCTATCTTTACCGCCTCATTCCGATTGACGACATACGGGACGCCGAAAAACGGGAGGCGACGCACCGGCAGATCGGTGAGCCCCGCCGGCGGCTGATCGCTCCGATCGTCGATTCCGCCCAGCGGACCCTCAACGGCCAGGGCTTCTACTATGTTCGCTACGAAGTGAGGCCGGATGTCATCTGGCAGGACGTGGTTCGCGACCAGCCGCTTCGGGCCCGCCTGGAATACGGGGTTCAGGTACTTCGGGCGCTGCCTTATTGGTGGGAAACCCTCTACGAAGGTTTCCTGCCGATGCCGGCCGACATCTGCTTCCTGAAAAAGGATCCCTTTATCTTGGCCCTCCCTGCCTTCCTTGGCTTTCCGCGCCTCGAATCCCTATTCGCCGTCGCGGAAAGGATTTTATACCTGGCTCCGGAAGTCCTCCGCGGACAGCCGACGGCAACGGGCAAAAAAGGGCTGGATCTTTACGCGGTCGGCGCCGCCCTTATGCAGGGCCTCTACGGTCTCAGGACGGAACTCAAGGCAGACGGCCTCCTGCCGATCTCGGCCACGGGCCGGCTCTTCACCGCCAAGAACCTGGAGAGAAGGCTCCCCCTCTGGGTGGACAAGGCCGAGCGGGTCAACGAAATACTGGCCACCGTCCAAGCCGTCGTGGACCCGGATGCCGGGAGAAGGAGCGGTCTGAATCCGCTTAATATAGCCAAGGCCATCGAGGAGAGGCTGAAATTCTTCGATCCGAACAGCGTGGCGGCGGAATTGCGCGAAAAAGGCCAGGCGGGAAAAGCCTATTCTCTCCTCCAGGACGTTTACCTGGAAAACCCGACTTCGGAGTTATACGCCCTGGGCGGCGAGATCGCCCAGGACGATTTGAAACGCCCGCTTGAAGCGGTCCAGCTATACGAGCGGGCCATCAAAAAGGACGCGGGAAATATTGCGGCCAAGCGGGCCCAGCTCCGGATCCTGCTGCGCAAAGAGACCCTGGCACTCCTGGCCCTTCAGATCGAGCAGAGGCTGTCAATCTCGGAGAAGCTCGATGAGATGATTGACCGTGATTTCAAAGGGATTCCGGTCCTCGAGCAGAAGGGCTTGGTCGTTGACACCGCACGGTATTTCAACTGGCGCCGGAAGCACGAGCAGGCGGCCAAGCTGCTCTATAATTTCCTCTTTGAAGGGAGCACCTTTCTCTGGTGGGAGTTTCCGAAGACCCTGGCCTACGCCGAGTCGCTCATCGGCATGGAGCGTCTCGAGGAATCGTCCGAGTTCCTGGCCGGCATAAAGACGAAGCTGATGAAGGTCAGAGACGAGCGGAGGATGGACCCCCAGAAGATACACGAATACGGCAAAGAGTACAGCCGCCTCGAGGCCATGCTGTTTGACCTCCGTCAGAAAAAGGGAGGAACCTATGCTCCTGGGCATTGAGGATTCTTGCTCAGAAAGCAGAGGCTTGACATGAGATGCGCCGCGTATGTCCTCATGCTGTTGGTCGTTGTCTCCGTCTGTTGGGCGGATCAGGTGGTCGTGACCGAGGACGGGAGGAAGGTCCTCCTCCGGGACGGCGGCACCTGGAAGTACCTGAAGGAAGGCACGCAGAGCCCTCCGGCCCCGGTCGAGAAGTTCGCCAAAAAGCCGGCGGAACCAGCGGCAACGGCTCCGCCTCAAACCGCGGGAGGGGAAAAAGGCGTTCTGCCGATGACGGTCGTGCTCATCGTCTCGCTCGTCTTCCTGGCCGTGATCGGAGCGATTCTTTTCTACTTCCTGTCGATCCAGCCTGCCAAGAAGCGGAAGCTGCTGGGGGAGGCTTTCGAAATCATCGAGAGGAATCACGAGCCGGAATTTCCCCGCGCCGAGGAAATCCTCCAGAGAGCTATCGTCTCGGGGCTGAAGGCCGGGGACGTCTCCGAGGCGTATTTTGCCCTTGCCTATGTCAGGGCCAGGTTGAAGAAGACCAAAGAGGCCGCCGTGGACCTGGACAATGTCCGGGGTGACGAACCGGAGACCGTGTATTTCCGGCTGTGGCTCAAGGTTAACCTCGAAGAATACAAGGAGGCGTACGAAATCGCCGTCAAGCACGACGGTGTCGTCGAGAGAATGCCCGAGGCCAAGAAGTTGGCGAGCATCGCCTGCCTCCACCTCGGCCGGGACCACTGGAGAGCCCGCGAGATCGAGGCCGCCGTTCACTACTTCGACCAGGTGCGCAAACTCGGCGTCCACCTCGACCAGGTTCCCAAGGCGATCAGCTCCCACCAAGTCACCTTGGGGATCCTGGCCCTCTTCGATAAGCATTATGACGAGGCGGAAGAGAATTTCCAGAGCGCTCTTGAGCAGGCGAAAAAGGAAAAATCGTCCGGCCTCATGGCCGAGCTGGGGCTCCTCTTGTGCGAATGGCGAAAGACGGACTATCCCGATGTCGATGACCGCCTGGCCGGGATCGTCGCCAGCATGGAAAAGGAAATGGCCGCGGAGTTGAGCCAGCCCGCCAAGGCGCCCGCTTCCGGAAAGGAAACCGGGGAGTCGGAACGAACCTTGCTGAGCGAGGAGCGGCTCCTCCTGCGCAACGCCTTCCTTTGGCTTGCGGTTTCCAGGATTTTCTTGTGGCTGCGCCGCAAGGAAAAATCGGGGCTTCCCGATCGGGAGAGAGAAATCCTGAGGGAGCGGCTGGAAAAAGTGAGCTCCGTCGACCCCCGCATGGGAGACCCGCTCTTCCTAATGGGGCTTGTCGATTACTATTTCGCCTACGAAACGCACCGAGAGACGGCCGTCGAGAGCCTCGAGAAATCCGGAGTCAAGGTGCCGGAAGCCGAGATCATCGCCAAGCGGGAGAAGAAGCTGATCGAATACCAGCGAGATACCGTCCGCCGCTTCATCGTCCTTCTCAAAAAATACCTGGGCGATCGGGCGATACCCGCCCGACTCAGGAAAGAGGTCAGCGATCAGCTCCAGAGGTTCTCCAAGTTCAGGAGTATGGCTGAGGAGGTCTCGATCGGCGAGGAGGACGACGAAGTGGTCGCCACCCTGAAGGACATCCAGGCCCGGGGAGAAATTCTGCACAAGCGGATCACGGGCATCATGAAGACAAAACTCAAAGACGCCGGCGCCGATGTCGTCGCCCGCTACAGCGACCTGATGGCCGAAATCAACAAGACCACCCGGACGCTGGCCGATTCCGCGCGCCGGTTGGAGACAACCGAGCAACAGATCATGCTCAGCACCGGTGAGTTTCTGCTCGGCGAAGAGGAAAAGCCCGGGACGGGCGAGAGCGGCGGCGGCCGTTAGGAATCGGGGTAGGGAGGAAAAGATGGGAAAGAAAATCAAGCTCGAAAAGGCGGACCTGGTCAAGCGGCTTGAGCCGATCGAACTCAGTCCCGAGGAGGAAGCCAGGGATTCGGTCATCGAGGAGATGAGCCTTGCCCGGTCGCTCCTCAAGCTGGCAGAGATCGACCATGAGCGGGAATACGGGCTTTGCCGGCGGGCGGCCGAGCGGCTGCTCGAGCGGGTGCCCGAGCCCGACGACCTCGACATCGAGTCTGAATAGGAGGGCAGGATGGCCAAATTTGTCGATGCGCCAACACTCAGGAAGGAGGAAACGCCCCCCCTGGTCTTCGATGAAAGGCCCAAGATCGAGGACATAAAGCTCGAGGAGAAGAAGTTTGAGTTTAACTACCTCGACGAGATCAAGAAAATGTCCGAGAAAGCCAAGGGTGCCGAAGGGAAGCCGGGACCCGGACTCCGCGTTACCGACGTGGACATCGACATGGCGCTCACCACGGTCGATCAGGTTAAGGCCCTCCGTCCGGAAGAGCGGCACCTCCAGCAGGCCCGTTTGCTGATCAACCAGAAGAAGTACCGGGAAGCGCTCACCGAGCTCGGCCAGGTCCTGGCCATCAATCCCACTCATCATGAAGCGCACTACCTCGTTGCCCTCTGCCATACCGGGTTGAACAGAGAGATGGAGGCTCTCAAGGCGCTTTATCCGCTGAGGGATAAGGACACGCCGCTTGATCCCCGGCTGGAGACCCGGGTGTATACACTTCTGGGCGAGCTGCGGACCCGCCTTCAATTCCGCCTGCTCCTCCAATTTTTCATCGTTAACCGGGAGACGATCGCCCGAGAGCTCGCCGGGTTTATCAACCTCGACCCGGACTTTGAGTTCTACCCGTTCCTGCTGGCCATCATCTACCTGGAGTCCGGCAGGCCCCAGGAGGCGCACGACTGCGTCACGAAGGCCCTCCAAAACCCGCTCCTCAAAAACCCTCAGCAGCTCGGCCTTTTGAAGATCGAAATTGAAAGGCGGCTGCTCGGGGAGCTGCTGGCGGGGGTCGTGCGGCTCTACCGGAAGGGCGCTTTCGGCAAGGCTCGAAAGGACATGGCCGGGGTGGATGTCCGGTTCCGCGATGCCCGCGAATATCGCCTGCTCGACGCCTACCTGCAAACCCTCAGCACCGGGATTTTCAGGAAAAAAGTGCCGAGCGACGTCGAATTCCAGGGATCCGCCAAGGACCGGGAAGTGCTTCAGTCCCTCATCGTTCGTGAGGACATCGCCCGCTCCTTGCTCTACCTCCAGCGGGGCGACCTGGATAAAGCCGAGCGCGAGCTCGGGGTGGCCAAAAATTATGCCGCTTCTTATCCCTACGTGAACTTCATGTTGGGCGGGCTCAAGTACAGGAAGATCACCCTCCTCTTCATGGCTAGGAAGCTGACCGATTTTGACGCCGCCATCGCCGAGCTGAAGGAGGCCAGAAATCTCGCGGAGATCGGGGCGCGGGACAAGAGCAGCGATGAGCCCAAGAAACTCATCCAGGGCATCGACGACGTGTTGACCTTTCTGAACAGGTTGAAGCAGGACGTCGAACGGTTCAAGGTGGAAGTCAGGCAGGTCAATGAGACCATCATGGAATTCTCCAAGATCATGGAGTCGGCGAAAGCGGGCATCACCAGCCTCGAGATGCTGCACGATGTTGCCGGATGCATGAAGGCTCTCCAAAAGCGGGCTCAGGCCATCCAGCCGAAACTCACCTTCCAGGACAACAAGAAGGTCTTCGCCCAGCTCATGGCTGCAATCAAGGCGAACATGACCGCTCTGGAAACGACGCAGCGGGACAGCGCGGCCATCCAGCAAGCCAGCCAGGAACTCCAATCGATCCGCGAGTACGCCAAGTCGCACATCAGCACAGAACAAGGAAGGGAAGACATCATCGAGCGGCTGGAGTCCCTCCAACAACAGGTGACGACCGATATCGCCACCGTAAAATCCGAACAGGCCAAAGAATCGCTGAAGAAGTTGAAGGACATCATTGCTCGGGACATTGAAGAAGTCAGCAAGATCAGGCGCAAGGTCATAGAGGGAGGAGACAACGAGATCCTCAACAAAGATTTCCAGTTCTTCAAGACGATGGTCGACAGGCTCAACGACAGGAAGACGATAAAGTCCCGGCAGGACCTTCAGATGTGGGCCGAAGTAAGCTCCGGGTTCATCCGGATGATCGAGGAAGACAAGTCCAAAGTATTTTCCTATGAGGCCAAGGATGCCCTGTCCAAGCTGCTCGAAAGGGTCAGAGACATCAACAGGCAGTTGGAGAGGAATCTCTAGGACGGAGCCGTGGATATTCTGAATTCTCAAGTCGAGTTGGATTCGCTTCCCAAGCTCGGCAGGGTCGACGTCAAAAAGCTGTGGGAGCCGTTCCCGCTCGAAAAGATAAACTGCTCGTTCCCGCTGCTCGATCCCTATCTCCAGCGCCACGACGAATGGACGGAAAAGATCCGGATTATCGGCCTCGACGGCGGAATTCTCATCGACTACCGCGTCCTGCCCGGGCTCGACCATCTGGTCGAGTATCTGTACAGCCAGTCCGGATGGGCCCGGCCCGAGGCCTATGTCGTCTCCGGGCTCGGCCGCAAAGGGATCGACTCCTGGTCGGCCGTCAGCGTCCTGAGCAAGACGAAGCCGGTGCTCCTTCTCGGGACCGATCTGGTCGAAAACCTCGATATCGTTGAACTGGCCTTTGTCATCGGGCATGAGACCGGGCATCTGTTGGGCTATACCGGAGAGTGGCGCAAGGAGATCTCGCTCAGCTTCCTCATCCGCGAGTTCGTGGAGGGCAGCCGGGAACAGGAGCTGGCGGCTTTCCTCCCGGGCTTTCCTTGGAGGGAGATATACCAGAGGATCATGTCCAACTGCCGGACCATGGAAGTCCGCTGCGACCGATTGGGCCTTATTCTGTGCGGAGACTGGAGGAGAGCCGCTTCGGCCCTCCTGGCCACGAGCTTCAAGAGTGCGGGCCTGGCCCGGAATATTGACCTCCAGAAATATCTGTCCGTCCAGATTCCCCTGCTTTCCACAAGCCCCGCGGCCGGGCCGATCAGCGTGAACGCCGGCCACCCCTTTGTCCCGTTCCGGATTAAGAGCCTCCTGGATTTTGTCAACAGCGGCGATTTCGATTATTTGACGCGACTCTTTAAACAATAGGCGGGAGGAGAGACGCGCCGATGAGCGATGAACATTATGACATCTTTATCAGCTATGCCCGCGATGATTCGACCTGGGTCCGCGAACAACTCTACCGGCCGCTGCTTGAATACACCCTGGCCGACGGGAAACTCCCCCGAATTTTTCTCGACATCTCCGAACTCGGGATCATCCAGGGCGAGAACTATTTGATCGCCCTGGGCCGGGCCATCCAAAAAAGCCAAAAAGTGATCCTGGTCTATTCCAAAACCTACTTTCATAAGGAAATGACAAGTTGGGAGCTGACGAAGGCGCTCCAGCTTGACCCCTCCGGCAAGAAGCTCAAAGTCAATCCGATCCTCATCAACCCGGAGGCCGAGTCGGAAATCCCGTTTGAGATCAATCACATTCAGTATCTCGACACTCGGAACCCGGACTGGTTTAGCCGGCTGGTCAAGAACATGGGCCTTGTTCGCATTAAGGAGTCCGAGCCGCCCAGCTTGTCCTTCCTGACTCATCCAGAGGACATCGCCGTTCACAACACCCTTCCGAGAATGGAGGTCGCCCTCTCCAATCGGGGCGAGAAGAACTTCCGCGAAGAAGCCGTGTCCCTTTCGGCCCCCGGCGCAGAGCTCCAGGGTACGCTCACCGTCAAGACCTCGGGCGGGGTAGCCTTCTTCTCCGACCTCTCGTTTAAATCCAAGGCGGCGGGGATCTATCTCGTGGCGGAGGCCAAAGGCTACCGGACCGGGAAAAGCGCCCCTTTTTCGGTTTTCGAGCACGTGGTCAGGCGTCCCGTCGAGCCCAGACCGAAGGGAGAACTGCCTGAGAAGAAAGCCCTTTATGGTCTAATCCCAAGCCGCGGATGCACAGACGTGGTGTTCTTCGCGAGCGGGCGGGCGCTGGCCGCAGTGTCGAGCTCGTCATTGAGTCTCTTCGACACCGAGGGCGGGAGCCTGGGACAGATGCCGCTCGGCGGACCAATCCGGTTTATCCGTCAAGGGGACGGCGTCCTCGCGGCGGCACTGTGGACCGGGGAGATCCTGATTCTCCGCGAAAATAGAGAGCGGAGCAGCTATCGCTTCTCCGGGACGGAGGCCTTGGCTCCCGGCACTGGCTATTCTATCCCCGCGGACTGCGCGCTGTTAGACGGCAGCCTCGTGGTCGGCTTCTGGAACGGAAATGTTTTCCAGATCACGGCGGAGAATCAGCCCCGACCTGTCCTGAGCCATCCGCAGGGCGTTCAGGCTCTTGGCGCATCGGAAAAGCACCTTGTCTTCGCTGATTTTGAAGGAAAAGTCCATGCCTTCCATCACGGGGCCTGCGTCTTTCAGGATAGGCTCGAACAGACGATCCTGGGGATCCAGCTTTTCGAGAAAGCCGCCGTGATCATTGGAGAAGACAAGGCCTACCAGGTCTCCCTCGAGTCTTTTTGCGTGGTGACGGAAACCCTCCCCCTCTCGACCGTCTCATCGGTCTATCGCGGACCGGGATTTCTTTTGGCCATCGACGAAGCCGGGAAGGGAGTGCGGCTGGACCAGGACCTGGTGATCCGGGAGCAGTTCCACACCACGGCAGGGGCCCGTCCTCTTTCCTCGGATAATACCGGCCGGCACGTTGTGTTCCTCTATCCCAGCGGGTTCCGGACGCTCATGAGGGACGGCCGGATCGTTTATACGCATTACTCGGGCGCCCTCAGCATCGATCTTTCGGCCTCTCGCCTGGTGATAGGAGATGATGAGGGGCTGAGGATTCGCGATATCTCCGAGCTATCCGAGCTTTATAAAGGAGGATTAAGATGAGGCGGGCGCTTCTGTGGGAAAGAGAAAAACTGCTCGACCACGTCCGCCGTATCCACTTGCTGCGGAAAAGACGACAGGCCACTCCCGAAGAGCTCGAAGCCCTGGCCGAAGCCTGCTTCCGCCTAGCCCTCCACCCGGCCACGCCGCCGAGCGAGGCCGTTTCCTATCTGAAGGAAGGGCAGAGAATCGACGGGACCAACCCCCGGTATGCGTACCATTTGGCCCGGCTCTTCTACGGCCAGAACAAGATGAAGAAAGCGTCAGGCTGGATCAGGCGGGCAGCTCAATACAATCCGAGCAGCCATCGCATCTGGGCCCACATCAGTCTCCTCCAGAAAGAGATCAACAGAGAATACCACGGCAAGACTGGGTACGAACCAGACGGGTTGCGTCTGAGAGGAGAGAACATCGCCGCCCGGATCAGCGAGGGACAGGACGAATTCTCCGAGGATCTTCTGGATTTTGACCCTCCCAAGCTCAAAGGCGCGCAGACGCCGGAGAGACAGGATGCCCCTGAATCGGCCAAACCGCAATCTACCCGTGGACTTTGGAAGCGCGTCTCCGGGGCCGGCACCTGTCGCTGGACGGGAATTTACGATCTTATAGTTGAAGACCTCCTTGAAAGGGAGCCGCGAGAGAAAATCCGGGATGAAATGCTGCCCCTCCTGGACCGGATTATCAAGATGTGCCGGGAGAGAACGGGCGGAAACATGGCCTTTTCCGTGCTGGGCATAGAGTGGCTGATCGCGGGATATCCCGTCTCGACGATCCGGCGACTCATAAAGAATTTCGCAGACGAACCGCAGGATGCATCTCTCCTTCTGCTTGAAACCCTGTGCGAGCTTTTTGAGGCGAAGCTCACGGACGTGCCGCAGCGACTCGCCTCCGCTCTTAAGGAGGGGAAAATCCCGCCCCTCCTGGCGGCGCTTGTCCACCACCGACGGCTTCTCCGACAGCCGCTCGAATTCCGGGCCCTCGGGATGTACCGCCTGGCGCGGGGATTTGTCGAGAAAGAAGGCCTATCGGCCGAGGGGGGAGAGACTCGGGAACAGACGGAAAAAAAGGCCGCCACGTTCATCAAGGTTCTCCTGAATGCCGCCGAGGAGCTTGAAGCTCCCGAGCCGGCGCCCATGAACGATGCTCTCCTTGCCAAGCCGAAGGAGGAAGCGATCGACGTCGCCGGGGCCCGAAACGTTCTCGGGGAACTCGAAGCCTCCTGCCGCAAGCTGGAACAGGCTCGGTATGACGTCTTTTCTTTTCTTAAGACAAAACTCGAGCCGATGTCAAAGAAAATCGGCGATTCCCAAGAATACTCTCAGGCCGTCAAGGACCACACCGCCGTTACGGAGTTCATCGGCTTGCTCAATAGGGTGGGAAACGCTGGTATCGAGCGCCTTCAGAGCCTGACCGGGCGGGCACAGAAGCTTAAGGCGGCCGAACTGGGCAATGATTTCGTCGACCGGATAGATACCTGCCGAAAAAATTTCAACGAGCTCAAGATGCCCAAAGGCCTGGCCGTCGTCCAGAACAGGATCGACCGGAGCCTCAAATCTCAGGCTGAGGGGAAGACGGCGTCGGAGGTCAACATTTCGGTAGATTTGGGGAGATTCATCCAGGCGGCACGGGAAGCTTCGGGCTTGCCGGACGAGGCGCCTCCGTCCGGAGTCGTAAACGGGGATGAGGGCGGGAAGCCTGATCTCGGGCCCGTTGAGAAGAAATGGCCAGACAAACTGGCCGGAATTGAGGGCGTTAAGAAAGCCCTGGACCTCGTCGACCGGGAAGTCGACGCGGTAATCGAAAAGAGACTGGCGCCCTTCCGTGAATACTCCGAGGCGGATATGCGTCACCCGTCCCTTCAAGCGCTCCGGGCCATGGTCAAGTCCGAGGCGGCGGAACTCCTTTATCGGCTGAGCCAGCCGGAGAGGGCTCTGGCCTTATGGAATGACCTCATTGCGGAAGATGCGCTCAACCTCGATGCCCTGAAAAACATCGCGGTCTACGAATCCCTTAACGAAAAGGATCATTCTGCGATCCTCGGGGCGTGGAGAGCCTATGGCGAAAGACTCTACCTGTGCGATATCCTACTGCAGGACCCTCGTCCCCATGCCGAGAGGCGGGCGGATTTCCACCGCGACTTTGCCTCGGCCTACTCGGCCGGACTCCTAAAGGACGAGGTTGAGGCGCGCCAGGGCAAGAAAGACGCGACGAACCTTCTCTCTGTGGCCAACAGCCCCGGATATCTTGAAGAGTTCATTTCCCACAAGGTTGCCGAATTCCTGAATAGAAGGATGAACCTTAACACCCCGACGCTCGTCCTCGGAGTGGAGAGGACGGCCGGTCCCGAGCGGCGGCAGAAGGCCCTTGACGAAATGCTCTCGTTTGTGCAGGAGGCCTGTACCTACCTGCCGCCCAAAGCGCAGGAAGGCTTCCGGAAAATCTGTTCCGACCTCCTGCGGAAGGCTTTCGAGGCGTGTGCTGGAACAGAAGGCCGGACAATTTCTAAGAACATTGATTTTGACCGTGACGAAGAGAAGTATGTCCACTGGATTGCCGATGTTTATCGGCTGAAAAAAACCTTCTTCGTGGCCTTGCGTGACTCGAAGGATTGGATCCACAAAATCAAGTCTGTTGATTTCCTCCCTCTGCTTGACCGTCTCAACATGCTCCCCACCGGTACGAGCGCAGACTACCAAGAATCTGCCGTCAGCTCCCTCCGGGCGGGGGAGGCGTCAGCGGTCATTGAAACCCTCGACTTCATGGTTACGGGACATACCGTGATGGTGCTCCAATACCTTTTTGATGACCGGGTGGACAGGAAACGCCGGGAAGACCTGTTCTGGAAGCTGGCGGCAGGGCTAACTAGATACCGCCCGTTCTGGGAAAAGCTTGCGGATAGAAATGACGAAAACTTGAAGAACGTTTTAAAAGCCATTGATGAAGCCTCACGCTTCTATCCCGAGGAAGTGATAAAGTCGCTGAAAGGCACGGATGGTTCAGGGGCGGCGGCGAAGTTTTTAGAGGAGAGGTGCAGAAGGTATCCCGCTTTGACCGGTCCGGCCCAGCACCTTTTCATCCTATATCATAAGCAGAGAGTGCCGGAGAAGGCGATTCCCTTCCTGGAAGCGGCGGCTAAGAACGGATTCTGGAAGGAAGGACGGGAGGAATGCCGGAAGCACTTGAATTCGCTAAAGCTCCCCGGTGAGATCGACGGTTTGTTGAAAAGCAAGAACTACCGGGGAGCGTTGAAGGTCCTCCGGATGCAGATGAAAGAGAATCCGGCCAGCCAGGCCGTTCTCGACAGCTTGGTTAAGTGCTATAGCGACTGGATTGAGAATAAGCCCATAGAAGCCGGGTCGCTGATTCTGGACATCGACAGCGATATAGAGACATGGCTTGAAGGGGCCCGGCAGCAGCTCGAGGCCAAGGACGTGGCGACGCTAAAGCGGAACAAGCACGCTCTTCTGACCAACGCGGCCCTGGCCTCCCTCGGCAAGCTGGATAATGTCGAAAAGATGAGGCAGCTCGAGGAAGCGATGTCCGGACTTCTGAAGAGAGACGGAGAGAATATGCCGGCCGTTTATTACCTCATGATCGCGAACTTTCAGAAGGCCCTTCATCTCGCCAACAGCAGCCTTATGGCCGAGGCCAGGACGGAATTCAGGAAGGCAGATCGACTGGCCAACCGGCTCTTGACCGAGGCCCAAGACGACTATAGGAACAAAGCCCGGGAGTATAAGCAGCAGATCGAGAAGGCCAGGGCTCAGCTGGGTTTCTAGAAAGAGATCCGTATGGAAAAAGTGTCAAAGAAGGGGTCAGGCTTGCATATTTTGAAATTTTGAGTATATTACTTTCATGGCCCGAAAGCCGAAAATTCACTATCCGGGGGCGGTTTATCATGTCGTGGTAAGAGGGAACGCGCGGCATGAATTTTTTTTCTCGGCGACGGACCGGTTCCATTTTCTAAGCCTATTGCAGGATGGGTTGGAGAGATACGATCACCGGGTCCATGCCTTTTGTTTATTGCCAAATCATATTCATTTGGCCGTGTAGGTCGGACAGATCCCTTTATCGCGGATCATTTCGAAGAACTTAGCCCCGTCGGGGTCACGCGTCGGTAATTAGGCATTATGATTTTCTCCAAAAACCCACTCCGCCTGCTCGAAAGAGCTACTCCCTTGCAAGTCCTGAATTTGATTCCCATCCTAATATCTGAGTGGGGAGGTTCTTTTCTGTTTGATTATTCGATCCCGCTGATTTATGATGCCTTTGGGCCCCGAGGCGCTCGGTTAGATTGCTCTGGACTTTTCCAGCATGTGATGGCCGGGGGCATAAAAAAGAGACTTATTTTTTTGATGACCAGGATCGAACGTCATTTCTGAATCATCTGTCCCCATTCCTGCAGGAAACTCGGGCTGGGAAAAAGGCGAATATTTACAATAGGTAAAAAGAAAAGACCGTCCCCGTAAGGACCTCCACCGGCCATTTCCCGGGTGGATTCCAAAGAAGATTTTTAAAGCAGGTGAAAAACTTCCAGGCCGGAAGGAGGGGAATTCAATGCTGGCACCCGCCCGTGTGCTCTTTCTCGCCGGAGAGACGGGAGAGAATCGCAATTCCATTGAGCCCCTTTATAATTATTTCCAAAAAACCCATCAAGTTCGGGCAGAGGTCCAGGCATCGTCTCGCTTGCCCGCCGAATTAAATCATTATCAGGTCATCATATTAACGGACGCCGGGGTTCTTTCGTTGCCAGCGCAACAGGAGTTGATGAACTACGTCGCAGGGGGAGGCGGGTGCCTGGCCTTGGGAGGTTCCTGGTTTCCTTCCATCTTCGGCGTTCAAACGGGGAATCCCGGGCCGGTTTCGGAACTTCGGGTCCGGTTCTCCGATCCCCACCATCCCATCGCCCGTCGCCTCCCGGCGGAGTTTCATATCTATGATCGTTTTTTACCTTTGAAAGCCGTGGACGAAAATACGCAGTCCCTTTTGACCACCGTGTGGTGTTTCCAAGAAGCGGGGTTGGCGGTCATCCGCCAGGAAGGAAAAGGGATCATCGGCTGCACCACCTTACAGGCTTACGGGGAGCCTTTTCTTCAGCAGTTCGTTTATCGCTTGGTGAGGCATCTGGCCGGACTGACCGACCCGGCTCCCTTACAAGTCGCCATCCTGGGTTATGGACCCCTTGGTTCAGTGGGATATCTGCATGCCCTGGCCCTGAAGGAAGTTCCTGGGTACCACCTGCGGGCCTTTTGTGATTATAGTCCCCAGAGGCTTTTGCAATGCCGCCAGGATTTTCCTGAGTGTCGGGCTTATGAAAGCGCCGACGAATTGGGACGGGATCCGGATGTAGATTTGGTAATGATTGCCACCCCGCCCAATACCCATGCCGCCCTGGCGATTCAGCTTCTGCAAGCCGGAAAGCATATCGTATGCGAGAAGCCCTTGTGTCTGACCCGGACCGAAGCCGAAGAAATGATCGAAGCATCTCAAGTGAACGGCCGAATCCTGAGTTGCTACCAAAACCGCCGCTGGGATCTTGATTTCCTGGCCATCCAAAATGCCATCCGCAGCGGTTGGATCGGTGATCTTTTCTATTTGGAGACTTTCGTGGGAAACTTCGCCCATCCTTGCTCCTACTGGCATTCCCACCAGCCGATCTCGGGAGATGCGGCTTTCGACTGGGGCGCCCATCATGTGGATTGGATTTTGAATCTTTTTCCCGGCCCGACCCAGTCGATTACCGGCACCCGTCACAAGCGGGTTTGGCATGATGTAACCAATGCCGACCAGATCCGGGTTCAGATTCTTTTCCAGGACGGGCGAGAGGCAGAATTTCTTTATTCGGACATCGCGGCGCTGAGGAAACCGAAGTGGTATCTCCTGGGTACAGAAGGAGCCATCGTCGGCCATTGGAGCGAAGTAACCGTCCGGGAAACAGACCCGGTTGATTTTTACCGGGAGAAAGCCATTCCGGTTACCGAATCTCTTCCCCGGCTTATGCTTCGGCGGCGTCAAAGCCCGGGTGTCTGGGCCGATCAACAATTGCCCGTTTTTTCTCCCGGTAGGTTTCCCTTCCATCGCAATCTGGCAGATCATCTATTGCTGGGGGTGCTGGGGAATTTTGGGAAGCGCCCGAATCGCTCAGCGCTGCATGATTCCCGCATTGAAACGTTCCCGGAACGGGAGGATTGTTTCTGTGGGTTGCCGTTCCGAGGAACAGGCCCAATCCCTCGCTCTCGAACATGAAATCCCCGGGGCCTGCCCGGGATACGAGGAGGTTCTGGAAAACCCCGCCGTCGATGCGGTGTATATCCCCCTTCCCAATCATCTCCACTGTGAATGGACCCTCAAAGCCTTGCGGGCCGGGAAACATGTCCTTTGTGAAAAGCCTCTGGCTAGGAATGGGGAAGAGGCCCAGAGGATGGTCGAGGAGGCGAAAGCCAGAGGGAAGTTGTTGATGGAAGGGTTGATGTACCGTTTCCATCCCCGAAGCCGACGTATCAAATCTCTCGTAGCGGAAGGACTCGTCGGTGAGATCCGGCTTGTTCGTTCGGCCTTTTGTTTTCCCCATCCGGACCCCCAAGACATCCGCTTCCGGCCTGAAATGGGCGGAGGGGCCTTACTGGATGTGGGCTGCTACGGGGTGAGTTTGGCCAGATGGATCCTGGGGGCTGAACCGGAATTCGTTCAGGGGTCGGCCCAGTATGGGCCCACCGGGGTGGACTTGACTTTTGTCGGAATTCTCCGATTCCCGCGGGGGGAAATGGCCATTGTTGAAGCCAGTTTCGTGACCGCCCTTCAACAGACCTTTAGCGTGGTGGGTACCCGGGGCGCCATCGAATTGCCTCACGACGCTTTCATCCCCTGGGAGAAAGACTGCTGGTTTCGAATCCGGGGTGTTGATGAAGAGGAAGGAAAAGTGGAGACCGTTCCGGGTGCTGACGAGTATCAGCGGATGGTGGAGCATTTCGCCGATGCGGCCCTTGGCCAAATGCCTCTGGAGGTTGAACCGGAAGACAGCATCCGCAATATGCGGGTCCTCGATGCCCTCGCTGAGTCCGCCCGGAAAGGACATCCGGTCTATGTAGGGGGTCAGGCTTGCATATTTTGAAATTTTGGGTATATTACTTTCATGGCCCGAAAGCCGAGAATTCACTATCCGGGAGCGGTTTATCATGTCGTGGTGCGAGGGAACGCACGCCAGGAAATTTTTTTCTCGGCTGCGGACCGGTTCCATTTTCTAAGCCTATTGCAGGATGGGCTGGAGAGATACGATCACCGGGTCCATGCCTTTTGTTTAATGCCAAATCATATTCATTTAGCCGTGCAGGTCGGAGAGGTTTCTTTATCGCGGATCATGCAAAACCTATGTTTTCGGTATACGCAGTGGACGAACCGACGGCAAGATCGGGTCGGGCATCTATTCCAAGGGCGCTATAAGGCTGTTCTGGTGGATGGGGATTCTTATTTGCTGGAGCTGGTCCGTTATCTCCATCTGAATCCGGTGCGGGCTGGAATGGTTGGATCTCCGGAGGAGTATCCGTGGAGCAGTCATCTCGCTTATTTAGGAGAGAAGAAGTTACCTTGGCTCACGAGAGATTGGGTTCTATCTCAATTTTCTTCGCGCCGAAGTCGGGCGAGAAAAGAATACCGGGAGTTTGTTCATTCCGGCAAAGCCGAAGGACACCGGGAGGAATTTCACCGGGGGAAAAGGGGTGAACGAAGAGTTCTGGGGGATGACACTTTTATCGAAGAGGTTCTCAGCCGAGAGGAGCGTAGGGTCGAGCGGGTCCCAGGGATGGGGAAGATAATCGAGAAAGTCTGCCATTATTATGGCGTAAAAGAGTCGGAACTTTCGGCTGCAGGGAGGGGCCATCGGGTTTCCGAGGTTCGTGGGGTCATTGCTTGGTTAGTTTTGGAGTCGAGAAAGCTAACTTTGAAGGATTTAAGCAAGCGGGTGAATCGGGATATATCGACCTTGAGTTCAGGGGCGAGGAGGGTCCGTGTGCTTTCGAAGAGGGATACTAAATTGTCTGCAACCATGGAAGAGTTGAAACATGCGCTCTTAAAATCTCAAACTTTGCAAGCCTGACCCCTTTTTGATCCTACTTTCTCAGCACCCAGCACTGTTTTGGGGGCGCTTATCTGCGCGTCAGCTGGCGGTACTTGATCCGGTGGGGCTGGTCGGCGGCGGCACCGAGTCTTCTTTTGCGGTCGGCTTCATAGTCGGAATAATTCCCGGCGAACCAGACGGCCTTGCTGTCCCCCTCAAAAGCAAGGATGTGGGTGGCGATTCGGTCGAGGAACCAGCGGTCGTGGCTGATCACCACGGCGCAGCCGGCGAAGTTTTCGAGGGCCTCCTCCAGAGCCCGCAAGGTGTTCACGTCCAGGTCATTGGTGGGCTCGTCCAACAAGATGACGTTGCCGCCTTCCTTCAGCATCTTGGCAAAATGAACCCGGTTCCTTTCCCCTCCCGAGAGTAAACCCACCTTCTTCTGTTGTTCCGAGCCGGGAAAATTAAAACGGGCTACGTAAGCCCGGGAATTTACCTCCCGGTTCCCAAGCTGGAGCATGTCCTGTCCCCCGGAAATTTCCTGCCAGATAGTTTTCTCCGAGTCCAGATGATCCCGACTCTGATCTACGTAGGCGAGTTTTACCGTCTCCCCGATCCGGATCGTTCCCCGGTCCGCTTCTTCCTGGCTCGTGATCAGCCGGAAGAGAGTTGTTTTTCCAGCGCCATTTGGCCCGATGACCCCCACGATTCCCCCGGGCGGAAGGTTGAAGTTCATTCCCTCGAAGAGGAGCTTTTCTCCATAAGCCTTGCTTAAATCTTTTGCTTCAATGACCAGGTTCCCCAGGCGGGGACCGGAAGGGATATAGATCTCCAGGTCCTCCCGGCGCTTTTCCGTCTCCTGGCTCAACAGGGCTTCATAGGCGTTGACCCTCGCCTTTCCCTTGGCCTGGCGGGCCTTGGGGGCCATGCGGATCCATTCCAGTTCCCGCTGGAGGGTTTTCTGCCGGGCGGTCTCGGCCTTTTCTTCCTGCTGCAGGCGGGTCCTCTTCTGCTCGAGCCAGGAGGAGTAATTTCCCTTCCAGGGGATTCCCCGGCCCCGGTCCAGCTCCAGGATCCAGCCGGCCACGTTGTCCAGAAAATACCGGTCGTGGGTCACGGCGATGACCGTGCCCGGGTATTGCTGCAAGTGTGCCTCCAGCCAGCCTACGGTCTCGGCGTCCAGATGGTTGGTGGGTTCGTCGAGAAGCAGGATGTCGGGTTTCTGCAGGAGAAGGCGGCAAAGGGCGACGCGCCGGCGCTCCCCGCCGGAGAGGACCCTGGCCGGCGTATCGCCGGGCGGGCACCTCAGGGCGTCCATGGCCATTTCCAGACGGCTGTCAAGATCCCAAGCTCCCTGGGCGTCCAGCTTTTCCTGGACCTGCCCCTGGCGCTCGAGGAGTTTATTCATTTCGTCGTCGGACATGGGCTCGGCAAATTTTTCGTTGATCCTCTCGAACTCCTTGAGCAGGT
Organism: Deltaproteobacteria bacterium SM23_61; assembly: GCA_001304105.1. GTDB lineage: Bacteria > Desulfobacterota > SM23-61 > SM23-61 > SM23-61 > SM23-61. The sequence goes on along the minus strand of LJUR01000001.1, from coordinate 17,534 downwards.
CGACGGTTCCTTTGACGCCTTCCTCCACGATCTCCCGGACGGTCTTGGAATCGTCCAGCCTGGGTTCCTGCTCCAGAAAGCCGATGGAATAACCCGGGGAGAGAATGGTCTGGCCGACGAATTCAATGTCCACCCCGGCCATGATCCGGAGGAGGGAGCTCTTCCCCGATCCATTCAGACCGATCACCCCGATCTTGGCCCCGTAAAAATAACCCAGGGAAATGTCCTCCAGGACCGGCTTCTTGTCGTAGTATCGGCCCACCTCCATCATGGTGTAGATAACTTTATCGGGCTTCTGGCTCATGGGGATTTCATTCTCCGTGTCACCGTGTTCGTGTCCCCGTGTCAGTTCTTTTCTTACTCCCCATTCCGCTTGGACGCGCGCCGCGCGCCCCTACATTTCTCATCCCGAATTCCGCATCGGGCATTGAACGGAGTTCCTTTTTCATCGTTCGGGAAATAAGAAACATCTTTCTTTGTCTGTCCCTTGGGTGGTTGGTCGATAATTTCTTTGCTAACGATTCATCCGTGTTTATCCGTGTTCATCCGCGTCCCATTAGGTTTTTATTCCCCATTGGTTATGGTGGGGCTTCCTGGAGCAGGTCCTTAAAAATCCATCCGGTCGTCGTTTCCCAGATTCTGACTTGCACCCAATTTCCCGACTCCTGGATCTTCTCCACCTTCCTCCCCGCCTTCAGGGTCAGCAGGATTTTCGACCGTGTGGAGGGCCGTTCCCGCAGGTTGGCGTTCTTTCTGGTGACCAGATAGATAATGGGCTGGGGCATGGTGGCCTCCGCCTTTTGCTCCGGTCGAGGAGAAGTGGCAGTTTCTCCCTTTGCGGGAGGTGGGGGAGTTTGGGATTCCCGGGAAGAGACCGGGGGAAGTGCTTTTGGTTCGGGGGCCTCAGGGATTGCCGAGGCCTTCTCTTTTCCCTCCGCTTTCACGCCCGGGGCGCTCGAAGCTTCCGCCCCGCTCAGGGTGGATTCGATGATTCGGTACAGTTCCTTTTCCAGGAGAATCACTTCATCCAGGTAGAGATCATTGGCGTTCCTAAAAGACTGCCCGTTTCTTTCCTTGACCTCGTAGAGGCAACGGACATTGAGGATTGTCCTTTGCTCTGACTCCCGGAATAAGAAAATATTGTATTTATAACGGGTCGAGAATGCCTTACCCATCCGCCGGATCTCCCCGCCTTTGATGTAATCGGTCCGCAGGATCCCCTTGTCCCGGTCCCGGACCGTAAGGGGCATATTCGTCTCCCGCAGAGATTGGAGGACTCCTTCCCAGGCCGGGATAATATTCAAATCATATACTTTTCTGGGAACAAACTCGGAGACCTGCGGAGGAAGGGGCCGGGGTACCTCCTCCGCGGGCATCCGCACGGGAGGCTTGGCACAGGTCACCTGGAGCAAGAACAGAAAAAGGGCTGCCGGGAAGAGAAATCGGCTCATCATCGGGGTACCCTTTACCCTATTTCTTCGAGGACCTTGTCCATGGCCGCTGCCGGATCCGGCGCCAATCGGACCGGGCGACCCACCACAATGTAACTCGCCCCGGCGGAAATCGCCTCCCGGGCGGTCATCACCCTTTTCTGATCGTCCTTCCCTGCTTCGAAGGCCGGACGGATCCCGGGGGTGACGATGACAAAGTCCCGCCCGCAGCGCCGGCGGATAGAAGCGATCTCCCGGGGGGAAGCTACGACGCCGTCCAGCCCGGCCTTTTGGGCCAGTTCCGCCAGGCTCACGACTCTTTCCTCGATCGGGCCGGTCATGCCGATTTCTCTCAGGTTTGCATCGTCCATGCTGGTCAGAACGGTGACCGCCAGGATGAGGGGGGGACGGCGGTTCATCTTTTCCGCGGCCTTCCGGCATCGTTCCACCGTCTCCCGCATCATCTCGGTTCCTCCGGAGGCGTGGAGGTTGAACATGTCCACCCCGAGCCTGACCGCCTCTTCGGCGGCCCGGGATACGGTGCGGGGAATGTCGTGGAACTTCAGGTCCAGAAAGACCCGGCCTCCTTCCGCCTGTACGGCTTTAACCGCTTCCTGGCCATAGGCGGTATAAAGCTCCAGCCCCACCTTGAAGAAACCCGTCCGCCCTTTTAACAGGTTCACAAACTCCCGGGCCTCTCCCAGGGTGGCGACGTCAAGGGCGAAGATTACTCTCTGGGCTGGGGATGATGGATCATTCAAGCGGGCCTCCGGCTAGGACTTGAGTTCTTTGGGAGCCTTGTTCGGCAACGAGAGGTCTTCCTTCAGAGGCCGGGCCGGGGTCACTTTGCCGGCAGCCACTTCCCGCAGGGCCAGCACCACTTCCTTGTTGTCGGCCTGGACCCGGGGGTGGGACCCCTTGTAGAGCTGCTTGGTCCTGGCGGAAGCCAGCAGCACCAGAGCAAACCGGTTGGAAACTTTCTTCAGACAATCTTCCACGGTGATTCGGGCCATCTTTCTTCCTCCTGCCTTTCGCGAACCCCAGAGAGCATCCGGCCGCCGTAACCGCTTGCGCCAAAAGAGGGGAGGCGGCAAGAAATCTCCTGAGGTCATCTTGATTCTATGGGGATTTGCGCTTATTTTTCAACCAGCAATTTTTCGATTGCTCCGCTCATTTTTTCCCGCCGGCAGTGCTCGGCCAGGAAGATAGCCTTGAGCTTTTCCCGGGCCTTTTCTACATCCTCGTTGACGATCCAATAGTCGTACCCGTGGGCCTGGGAGATTTCGTACCGGGCCTTTTGGAGGCGCTGTCCCAGGGCTACCTTTCCCTCTGTTTCCCGGTTCTTCAGCCGCCGCTGCAGCTCCTTCAGGGAGGGTGGCAGGATGAACACGAAAACTGCGGGGATCTTTTGCTTCCGCAGCTGCCGGACCCCCTGTACGTCCATATCCAGGATTACATCCCGCCCCTCCCGCCGGGCCTTGTGTAACATCCGCCTCGAGGTCCCGTACCGTTTCCCGTATATTTCAGCCCACTCTACGAAATCTCCCCGGTCGATCATCTGCTGAAATTTTGCCGGAGAGACGAAGTAGTAATCCCGTCCCTCCCGCTCCCCGGGCCGCCGGGGACGGGTGGTGTGGGAGACGGAGAAGCGAAGGGAGGGAAAGTTCTTCAGCAGGGCCCGGCAGAGGGTGGACTTGCCCGTTCCCGAAGCGCCGGACACAACGAACAGAACTCCTTTTTCCTTTTTCATCGGCATTTCACCACAGAGACACAGAGGACACGGAGATAATATTATAATTGAAAACTAAAAACACCACCGCAGAGAACGCAGAGACCGCAGAGAGAAAAACTGGAAAATTGGAATATTGGAATGTTGGAATATTGGGAAACCAGTTGTATTACCCACCATTCCATTATTCCATTGTTCCATTATCCCAGTTCTTTTTTTCGGTTAAAACTCTGTGTTCTCTGTGTCTCTGTGGTGAACGATTATTCTACGTTCTGGACCTGCTCGCGGATCTTTTCCAACTCGCTCTTCATTTCCACCACCACGTGGGAGATCCCCGCGTCGTTAGCCTTGGATCCGATGGTGTTGGCCTCCCGGTTGATTTCCTGGAGGAGGAACTCCAGCTTCCTCCCCGCCGGTTCCGGCGAATTCAGCATCTCCCGGTACTGATTCAGGTGGCTGCGGAGGCGGACCAGCTCCTCGGTGATATCGCTTCGCTCGGCCAGAAAAGCGACCTCCTGCGCCAAACGACTCTCGTCGATCCCCAAGCCCCCGCTCAACTCCTGAACCCGCTGGGCCAGCCGGTCCCGGCAGGCCTTTAAAGCCAGGGGAGCCTGGTTTTCGATTTCCCGGATCATCCTTTCCAGGGCCGCCAGCCTGGCCAGAAAATCCTCCTTCAGCTTCAGGCCCTCGTCTCTCCGCATGGCTTCCAGCCCGGCCAGGGCTCCTTCGAGCGCCGCCTGCAGGCATTCCCACTCCTTTCCCAGGTCTGGCTCGGTTTCCTTCCGGGTAAAAATATCCCGGAAACCGGCCAGGGTTTCCAGGCGGACCTCCCCCGGGATCCCCAGGTTTTCCTGCAGGGCTTTGAGGCCCAGAAAATAATCCCTGGCCACTTTCAGGTCGACCTCAAGCTTCTCCCCGGGCAGGGCAGATTCCTCCAGCTGGACAAAGGCTTCGATTCGCCCCCGGGAGATGCGCTGGCGGAGGAAGTTGCGCGCCTGGGTCTCCAGAGGATTCAGTTTCCGGGGAAGGCGGAGGGAGATGTCGCAGTAGCGGTGGTTGACCGACTTGATCTCCGCTCCCAGCTTTTTTCCTTCTCCCCGCCATTCTCCGCGGCCATAACCGGTCATGCTCTTAATCATAAAGTCCGTCCCTCTTCGCCCTTTCGCCCTTTTCCCTTTTCGCCCAGTTGTTTCATCTGCCAGAGATACCGCCTCCGCAGCGAATCCAAAATCTCCAAGAGAGGTTGGGATCCGTAGTCCGGATAGGTCCAGGGCAGGGCGGCGAATCCCCCTTGCTGAACCTTCAAGGTGATTTCCCCGTAGATTCCTTCGCCGAGGTACAGCCGGTGACTGTAATCCTTTCCGGTGACCAGGACGAATTTCGACCCGGCCAGAAAACCCGGGTCGATGTTCACCCTTCTTCCCCCCCGCTCGTTCAGGTTCCGGGCTTCCACACCGTTGGCCCAGAGCTTGATGGACACGATCTGTTCCGGTGAAATCAAGGGTTCAAAACCGACCATCCTGCGCCACAGGTCCCCGCCCATTTCCCGCTCATAATAATCGGTGAAACGGAAGGGAAGGGGCTCGCTCACCACATCCGCCGGTCCGTACTGGCGATCGGCTTCGGAAAAAGCGGCGGCGAAGTCACCCTCCCTGGAGCACAGGAAGCTCATCACCAGTTTAACCGGTCGGGGCGGACGGGGAAGACTCACAACGCTCCTTAGCCGTTGGGGCCGGGTTTCTTGCTGCTTAGAAAATTATGAAAGTCTCTGCGCCCTCCGGAAAGGAAGAAAAAATAAACCGCAGAGTACGCAGAGATCGCAGAGCTTTTTCTTGGTAGAGATAAAAAACACAAATCCTTTTATGAATATAGACTCCTCTTTGCGTTTCCATCCTCCGGGGATTAAGACCGGAGAATGAGTGGAGAGAAGGCGGAGAGCGCAGAGATCACTCCTTGAAAGGCCCTTACCCGTTTTGACCTTCCGGGAAGGGTGGAAAAGAGGACGCCTTCCGCCCTGCATCCTGGAGTTGAGCATTTGCCATTTCTGCCTCTGCGTTCTCCGCGACCTCTGCGGTTAAGTTATTTTACTCTTCGATCGGACGCCGTTCCTCACCGCATCCTCGAGTTCGGAGGATTTCAGGGTGGCGGTTCCCACTTCTCCCACGACGATCCCGGCGGCATAATTGGAGAGGGCCGCGGCCTGCTTTACATCGGCCCCCACAGCCAGGGCCATGGTCAGGACCGAGATCACCGTATCGCCGGCGCCGGTCACGTCAAAGACTTCCTTGGCCATGGTGGGAATGTGGGTGATGTCTCCGGTATCCTGGAAGAGGCTCATCCCTTTTTCCCCCCGGGTGATCAGGATCGATTTGGCCTGGAGCCGCCCGAGCAGCTGACGGCCGACGGAAACCAGATCTTCTTCCGTCTGGATCCAGCGCCCCGTCGCCTGGGCGGCCTCGTGGTGGTTGGGAGTGATCACCGTGAATTTCTGGAAAAGATGAACATTTTGCACTTTCGGGTCCACGGTCAGGATCTTGCCCGCTCCGAGGGTGATGGAGCGGACCGCATCCACCATCTCCGGGCAGACGACCCCCTTTCCGTAATCAGAGATCAGTACGGCATCCAGTTCGTGAATCCGCTCTTCCAGGACGGTGAGAATTTTTTTCAGCGGCTCCGGGCGGATGACCCGGACGACTTCCCGGTCGTACCGGACCACCTGCTGATGGTGGGCGATGATCCGGGTTTTGACCGTGGTAATCCAGTCGGGTTCCACCGCCACCGCCTGCGTGTCCGCTCCCATCTTGTGCAGGTCCTGGAGGACCTTGCGCCCCATATCGTCGTTCCCGACCACGCCCCCGAGCATCACCTTGCCCCCGAGGGTGTAGATGTTGTTGAGCACGTTTCCTGCTCCGCCCAGACGAAGGCTCTCCGAGGTTACGCTGACCACGGGGACCGGCGCTTCCGGGGAGATCCGGGAAACACTTCCCCAGATGTATTCATCCACCATCAGGTCTCCGATGACCATGACACGGGCGTTCTTGAGTTTGGGGATCAAGGGAATCAATTCATGGTTATTCACGTGACGCGCTCCTCTCTGACCCATTTCTCCGCAAGACCGAGTCGGCCCGCTTCAATATTTTTTCTTTTCCCAGCAGGACGAAGACCTTCTCCAGCTCCGGGCCGTGGGTCCTACCGGTGAGAGCGGCCCGTAGGGGGAGGTAAAGACTCCTTCCGGAGACCCCTGCCCGTTTGGCCAGGCCAGAAACGACCTGCCGGAAATTTTCCACTTTTACTTCCTCCACCAGGCGGAGTTCCTCCCGCAGCCCAGCGATCACCTTCCGGGATTCCTCCCTGGCCAAGAGGGCTTCGGCCTCAGATTCCAGTTCCCATTTCTCGTCGAAGAGGAATTTCACCCGGTCGGGGATCTGAGAAAGAGTGTCCACCTCCGTCCAGACCGCTTCCAGCGCGGCGGCCAGCCAGGATTCCCGGATCCCTTCGAGTTCCAACCCGGAATTCCGAAGGAAAGGCCGCGCCAGCGCCAACCCCTTTTCCCCCTGGAGGGCCTTCAGGTGAGCCCGGTTTACCCAGTTCAGCTTTTCCCCGTCGAAAACCGCCGGGCTGCGGGAGAGCCGTCCGAGGGAAAAACCCTGGATGAGCTCTTGGAGAGAAAAGATCTCCTTCCCGTCCTCCGAAGACCAGCCCAAAAGAGCCAGATAGTTGACCAGACCTTCGGGAAGATATCCGACTTCCCGAAAGTGGGATACAGCCGTGGCGCCATGACGCTTGCTCAGGGGGGTACGGTCGGGCCCCAGGATCATGGAAAGATGGGCGAACCGGGGCGGATCCCATCCGAGGGCCCGGTACAGAAGCACCTGCCGGGCCGTGTTGGCCAGGTGGTCTTCGCCCCGGATGACATGGGTGACTTCCATTTGCGCGTCATCGATGACCACGGCAAAATTATAGGGAGCGATCCCATCCGAACGGAGGATGACAAAATCCCCGATCTTCCTGCCGTCGAAGGACATGCGGCCCCTCACCTGGTCTTCGAATTCCACGCTTCGCGCCTCCACCCGGAAACGAAGGGAAGCGGGCCGCCCGGCCCGGATGAGGGACTGCGCTTCCTCCGGTTTCAGGTGGCGACAGCGGCCGTCGTACATGGGAGGAATCCCTCTGGCCAGGAGCCGTTTTCTTTTTTCTTCCAGCTCCTCGGGGGTACAGTAACAGCGATAGACCAGCCCTTTGCCCAGCAGCTCCCGGGCATAGCGGCGGTGGATCTCCATCCTTTCGGACTGGCGGTAGGGCCCGAAAGGACCGGAAACCCCGGGGCCTTCGTCCCAATCCAGCCCCAGCCAGCGGAGGTCTTCTAGAATGGCCTTTTCCGCTTCCGGGGTGGAGCGCTCCCGGTCGGTGTCCTCCAGGCGCAGGATGAAAGCGCCTCCGGTCTGACGGGCAAAGAGGAAATTGAAGAGCGCCGTCCGGGCATTGCCCACATGGAGAGAGCCCGTGGGGCTGGGGGCGAAGCGCACTCGGACTTTTTCTTCCATAGATTTTATTCTTTACCGCAGAGCCCGCAAAATATAGAAGATGAAAAAATTCGAAATTCGAAGCACGAAATTCGAAACAAGTACGGATTTCCGAAATCGAAATTTTCAAAAAAAAGACGACGGAGAATTTTGGGCATTGAGAGTTTGAATTTTTTTTCGGATTTTGATCTTCGAGATTCGATTTTATATCAATTGTTTCTAGGCGGTCTCCGCGTTGAAAATATCAGGTCTTTTCTTTCAAGAGCACGACGGCATAGGCCGCCATGCCCTTTCCCTCTCCGATGAAGCCAAGTCCCTCGGAGGTCGTGGCTTTGATGTTGATCCGCTGGGAAGAAACCCTCAAGGCTCCGGCGATTTGTTCTTTCATCCGGGGAATGAAGGGCTGGATCCTGGGCCTTTCAGCGACCACCGTACTATCCAGGTTTCCGATGACCAAATTCTTCTCCGCCATCTTGGCGGCTACGGCTCGAAGCAACTCTACGCTGGAAACTCCTTTGAATCGCGGGTCGGAATCGGGGAAATGCGTTCCGATGTCCCCTTCCCCCAAGGCTCCCAGAATCCCGTCGCATATGGCATGGAGGAGTACATCGGCATCCGAATGACCCTGCGGGCCTTTCTCGAAAGGAATCTCCACCCCGCCCAGGATCAGCTTCCGACCCTCGACCAGGGGATGGATGTCATAGCCGAAACCGATTCTCATAGAATAAAAACCGTTTCGAATTGCGAGTTTCATGTTTCGGGTTCAAGAAAACAGACGATTGGTTTTTTAACTCGAAAATCGGAACCCGAAACGCGAAACTTTAGTTAAGGTGTTTCAAAAGCGCTTCCGCCAACACCAGGTCCTCTGGCGTTGTGATTTTAAAATTGAACCTGGAACCGTGCAGGATCTTCACCGGAATGCCCAGGCGCTCGACCAGGGAGGCATCGTCCGTCCCGAAAAATCCTTCTCGCCGGGCTTCTTCGTGGGCCCGGAGGATCAAGGGATACTCGAAAGACTGGGGGGTTTGGATGATCCAGAGGCGGCGACGGTCCACGGTTCTTACCACTTCATTTTCCAGAGAAACTTCCTTGACGGTTTCATTTGCCGGGAGCGCAACCACAACCGCTTTCCAGCGGCGGGTCTCCGAAAGAACCCGCTGGATCAACTCCAGGGGAACAAAGGGCCGAACCCCATCGTGGATGATGACCCAATCGGCTTTTCCCCGGAGGGCCTGCAGCCCCCGGTAAACCGAATCCTGCCGTTCTTCTCCTCCCGGAAGGATATGGGAAACCTTGGTCAGGCCGAAGCGGCGGACAGTTTCTCCCGCCCGAGCTATCTCTTCCCCCGGGGGAAGGAGTGCCAGGACCTCATCCACCTGGGGGCAATCTTCAAATTTCTGTAGCGTGTGGACCCAGATGGGACGGTCTCCCAGAGGAAGGAAGGCCTTGGGTTCTTCCGCTCCCATTCTCTTCCCCCGACCGGCTGCGGGAATCAAGGCCGCGACCCTCAATCTCCTTCTCCCTGGCCCCTGGATGTCCCCGGCCCGCGCGCAGATGACGGGCGCAGGGCCGGGGCAACCATAAAGAGAACCCAGGATGGATTGGCATCCTGGGTTCTTTCTTTTTCATCCCTGAGGGGTACGAATCAGTGCGAGAAAGTCTGTTAAAAGCTTTCCGGAGCGTCTTCTTTCAGAATGGTGAAGATCATCCGGCCGGCCGTGGTCTGAAGAACACTGGTGACGGTAACGTCCACGCTCTTGCCCATATACCGGCGGGCGTTATCCACGATCACCATGGTGCCGTCGTCCAGATAGGCGACTCCCTGCCCGGGCTCCTTCCCTTCCTTCAGGATCTTCACGTTCATGACTTCGCCGGGCAGAACCACGGGTTTGAGGGCGTTGAAGAGCACCACGGGTTTGAGGGCGTTGAAGAGCTGGTTGATGTTGAGTACCGGTACGCCCTGAAGTTCCGCGACTTTGTTCAGGTTGAAGTCGTTGGTCACGATCTTGGCGTGGGTGTCTTTGGCCAGAGCGATCAGTTTGGCATCCACCTCCTGAATCTTCGGATAGTCCTGATCGACGATCTTGACCTCCAGGGTGGATTGCTTCTGAATTCGGTTGAGAACATCCAAACCCCTGCGCCCCCTTCCGCGCTTCAAAGGGTCGGAGGAGTCGGCGATGTGCTGCAGCTCCTGGAGGATGAACTGGGGGATGATGAAGGTTCCCTCCACGAACCCCGTATCGCAGATGTCGGCGATACGCCCGTCGATGATCACGCTGGTATCCAAAACTTTATGGCCGTCGAATCCCGGGCCTACCCTCTTGGAGACCCAGGGGAGACGGGAAGCGTCGAATTCCTTTCCTTTCTTCAAACCCAGGAGAAGGCCTAAATAACCCAGGACACTGTTGACCAGGAAATAGCTGGAGAATTGAATGCCCAGTCCTTCCAGGATTCCGGAGAAAAAAGAATTGATAAGGACATTGGCCAGCATCAGGCCCAGAATAAAACCGATGGCTCCGCCGATGGTGACTTTGAAAGGGACCCGCCGAATGCTGCGTTCGATGAGGATGACCAGCAGTCCCAAGGCCAGTCCCGCACCGATCCCCGCAAGCCCGGCCCCGGGGAAGGAGGCCAGCTGCTGGGTCAATAGGTATCCACTCGCCCCGGTGGCGGCCAAAAGCAGGACCCGGAGAATAAGCAACCCCACTGCTTTTCACCTCCTTTCTTCTGGAATTTTTAAAAAGGGTGAAGCTTCAGACGCTGAAGATGCTCAGCAGACGGGTGCGCATCTTGTCTTCGGATATGTTTTTAGCGATGGCGAGTTCCTTGACCAGGAGGTTTTGAGCCAGATCCAGCATTTGCCTCTCCCCGAAGGAAAGGTCTTTGTCGCACTTCAGGTGAAAGAGGTCGCGGAGGACCTCGGCTACCTCAAAGACCGACCCGGATTTGATCTTCTCCATGTATTCCCGGTACCGGCGGTTCCAGGTCTGACAATCCACTTTTCCGTTCTTTTCCGAAAGAATCCGGATGACCTTGGGAATCTCTTTTTTTTGGATGATTTCACGCAATCCCACATTTTGGACGTTATCCTTAGGGATCATGATGGTCATGTCCTTTTCGAGGATCCGCAGGACGTAAAACGTCCGTTTACAACCGCCGATCACCTTGCATTGGATGTCTTCTATAATCCCCACTCCATGCGCAGGATAGACCGCCTTGTCGCCAATTTTAAACATCGCCCCGCCTCCCTGCAGCTAAGCTTACATAGCTATTTTAGCATTCAAAATCACGATGGGTCAACACAATTTTGGCTGTTTCCCATAGCCCTTAAGTGACACTCTGCCCGTCTGATTTTTGGTCTAAGTATTTAAAATAATTAGGGAACGATCTTAATCTGGATATTTTTCAGGATCGGGATTCCATGTCTTTGGGAAGAGTTTGATGTAGAGAAAACCCATTTTCCCCCGCCCCCGCATTGGGGATGGGGGAACAGAACGATGGAGAACTCTCTGCTCTCCGCTTTAGGCCCTATACGCCTTCACAGAATTCCCGGAGCGGTGACCCCCTGCAGGATCCCGCCGTCGACGACGATCTCGGCCCCGGTGGTGTAGCTGGAGGCGTCAGAAGCCAGGTAGATCGCCGCGCCGGCGATTTCGTCGGGCTCTCCCACCCGTCCCAGGGGAGTCAATTTGCCCAGCGCTTCTTTGGCTTTTTGGGCCTCCTCGGGAGGAAGATGGAACCAGTGGGAATCCAGCAACTTGGTGCTGATGGGCCCGGGGGCGATGGTGTTCACCCGGATGTGAAAAGGGGCCAGCTCGGCGGCAAAAGCCTGGGTCACCATGCGTACCCCGGCCTTGGAGATGCTGTAAATGCTGACCCCGGGTTCCGGCTTGAAACCGTCGATGGAGGCGATGTTGATGATTCGGCCGCCCCCCTGCTTCTTCATCACCCGGGCGACCGCCTGGCTGGTGTAATAAAGCCCTTTGAGATTCAAGTTTATGACCGTATCCCAGAGGCGCTCGTCTGAATCCAGCACCGAGCCCATGGCCGGGCTGGTGCCGGCGTTGTTCACCAGAATGTCGATCCGGCCGAAATTGCCCATCACCGTATCGATCATGCGGTTGATCTCCTCCAGCTTGGCCAGGTGGGCCTGGACCGGAAGGGCCTCCCCTCCGAAAGCTTTGATCTCCGCGGCGGTGGCTTCCAGGTCGTTGATCTTGCGGCTGGTGATGGCCACCCTGGCCCCGGCCTTGGCGAACCCCTGGGCTACAGCCTTTCCGATTCCGCGGCCGCCCCCGGTGACGATGGCGATTTTACCCTTCAGGGAGAATTTTGAGAGATCGAACATGATGGAAACCTCCTCCTGTGCATTTCGGGTTTCGGGATTTGTAACTTCTGCTTTTCGACCCGTCAACGTCGCTAGGCCTGGCAGGCGCCGGCGGACTATATGGTTTTGCCGCCGTCGATGGCGATGACTTGCCCGGTCACGTAGCTCGACGCGTCCGAAGCGAGGTAGAGGACGGCCCCGACCATTTCTTCAGGCTCGCCCACCCTGCCCATGGGGGTGAGGGCCATGGCCGGTTTCAGGATATCGGGATTATTCCAGAGGGCCTCGCTGAACTTGGTCTTGGTGAGCCCGGGGGCGATGCAATTGGCGCGGATGTTATACTGGGCCCACTGCATGGCCATGACCTTGGTGGCCATGATCACGGCCGCTTTGCTGATGGAATAGATGGGGAGCAGGTCCGGACTGATCCCGGCGATGGAGGAGACGTTGATGATCTTCCCGCCCCCCTTTTCCTTCATCACCCGGGCCACGGCCTGGCTCAGGAAGAAGAGGCCTTTGAGGTTGAGGTTCATGATGGAATCCCAGGCGCGCTCGTCCACGTCCAGGGCCTGGGCCATGGTGGGGTTGGTGGCCGCGTTGTTCACCAGGATGTCGATCCTCCCGAATTCCCCCACGACTTTCTTGACCAGGTTTTGAATCTCTTCCGTCCGGCCCACATGGGCTGCCACGGGAAGGCACTTTCTTCCCGTCTTGGTGACTCCCGCAGCAACCTTTTCCAAATCGGGGAGTTTCCGGCTGGCGATGGCCAGGTCCGCGCCGGCTTGCGCCAGCCCCCTGGCGACCGCCTCTCCGATCCCGCGGCTGGCTCCGGTGATGAGTGCGACCTTGTTCTTTAACGAGAAATCCATAGGCTACCTCCCGCTGTTTAATAAAATACGCATAGAGCATAGAGCAAAGAGCATAGAGCATAGAGCATAGAGCAAATAACGAATAACGAATAACGAATAACGTATAACGATACTCCTTTTATAGCCAATCCTTTCCTGCCGGTCCTTCTTTTCAGGCCACCTCGGGTGGAGAAGGAGAAGGAAGGAGAGAGAGGGATTTCAGAAACTTAACCAGCAGCTGATTCACTTCCTCCGGCCGTTCCTGGTTCACCCAGTGACCTGCTCCCGGGAGGATCGCTTTCCCTTTCAAATTGGGAACGCTCGTTTCGAGCGATTCCAGCGGTTTTCGGTACATCCGGATGACCGGGTCCATCTCTCCGGCTATGAAAAGACAGGGCTGCCGAAGCTTCGCCCCTTCGAGGAAAGGAGTCAAGGCCCAGCCCCGGTCGATGTTCCGGTACCAGTTGAGGCCGCCCCGGAAACCGGTCCGCTGGAATTCGTGAACAAAGTAGCTGATGTCTTTCTCGGCCAGCCAATCGGGGGGCTTTTCGGGTAGAAAATAGGTATCCAGGAGCTTTTCCGATTTGCGGTACACGTACCGCCAGCGCTTTTCCGGGGGCGCGCTCCCCGACAGGGAAAACAGGATGCTCAACATCGTTTTGCGAATATCGGCTTCCATATCCGCTTCCGCCTTCCCCGGCTCCTGGAAATAGACCTGGTAGAACACTTCTTCACCGTAAATCTTCTTCATGATCTCCGTGGGGGAAATGTTTCCGCCCACCCGGGGCAGGAAGGGGACGCTGAGGAGGGCGACGGCTGGAAAAAGGTCCGGGCGAAAGAGGGTGCAGTGGTAGGCAACTACAGAGCCCCAGTCATGACCGATGATCGCCGCCCGGTCTTCACCCAGGGCGTTCACCAGGCCCACGATGTCGCCGGTGAGCTGAAAAATATCGTAGGCCTCGATCGGCTCCGGCCGGTCCGTCTGCCCGTAGCCGCGCTGGTCCGGAGCAACGGCATGGAAACCTGCTTTGGCCAGGGAAACCATCTGGTACCGCCAGGAATACCAGAGTTCCGGAAAGCCGTGGGTGAGGATGACCAGAGGGCCCTTCCCCCTTTCCGCGATGTGCATGCGGATGCCGTTGGTTTCGACGAAACGGTGGGTGATTTCCTCCATGCCTCAGCTCCCTCGCAATCCCCTTGAATATTCATCCATGGGAGACACCGGGTTCTCAGGTTGCATGTTGCCGGTTCCCCGTTCCCGGTTTAAAAACCTCTTCCCTTGGAACCCCATGATGGTGATCGCCCCTCCCGACAATCGTATTTATTCTTTAGCTGGCAACTGGTAAACGAAAACCGGCAACGGGTTAAAACTTCGTCGGCCAGTTGGCCAGCCGGTGCTGGCCGACCCCCCCGGTTCGCCGATCCTCGCTGATCTCCAGGGCCCGGATGATGTAGTCGCGGGTCTCCCTCGGGTCGATGACATCATGGATATAATGCATCCCCGCGGCCGGGTACGGCCGGCTGTCCTCGATCATCTGCTGGATGAACTTTTCCTTTTGGGCGGCCAGCTCCGGAGTCCTGGATTTTTCCGGCGAAGACCACGTTGGCGGCGATCTCGGGGTCTACGAAGCTCATTTCCGCCGTGGGCCAGGCCACCAGAAAGTCCGTGGCACAACCCGAACCGCCCAGGTTCCAGTAAGCCATTCCGTAAGTCTTGCGCACGATAACTGCGACCCGGGGCACGGTCATCTGGCCCAGAACGTTCATGTAGTTCATCACCCGGGCTCCCACCCGGTTCCGTTCCGCCTCTTTTCCCACCAGAAAGCCGGGGGTATCGTGAAAAAAAAGGACCGGAATGTTGAAGGAGTCGCACAGGACCAGGAAGCTCATGACCTTATCGATGCCGTCCGTATCCATGGCCCCGGCGTTGAACCAGGGCTGGCTGGCTACGATCCCCACCACCCGCCCGTCCATTCTGGCCAGGGAAGTGATCACGCACTTGCCGAAGAGGGGTTTGAGGGGAAAGAGGATTCCTCCATCCACGAGGGTCTGGAGGATCTTGTTCATATCATACACCCGGTTCCTCTTTTCCGGGAGCAGGTCCAGGATCCGGTCCATGCGGCTGCCCGAGCCCTCGGGGACGGGTTTGCGCGGAGGGGGCTCGTCGCAGTGGGAAGGCAGGTAGGATACGAAATCCCGGATGAGGGCGAAACATTCCTCCTCCGTCTCCGCCACCCGGTCGCTGTTGCCGGTGACCTGGGCGTGCACTTTCCAGCCGCCCAGATCCTCGTCGGTGATCTTCTCGCTGATGGCCAGTTCCAGAACCCGCGGGCCGGAGACGGCCATGGCGCTTCCCTTCACCTGGATTACGAAATCGGAAAGGCAGGCCATCCAGGTGGGCATGCCGTAGCACTCGCCCAGGATGGCGGTGATCATGGGAGATTTCCGAACCCGGCTCATGAGTTGGAGGAAGGTGTCGAAACCCCCTCCGCCTATGGAGGCCAGTCCCTTGGCGCCCATGATATCCGGCATGCGGGCCCCCCCGGCCTCTCCCAGGTAGATGGTCGGGAAACCGCGGCGGACGGCCTGCCCCTTGATTTCTCCCTCTTTGTGTCCCGCCACCCGGCTGGAGGTGGCGGCCAGGACGGTGAAATCATTGGCCACTACGGCCACGGTCCGTCCGTCGATCTTGCCGAACCCGCCGATCTTGCTGTCCGCGGGGGTCTTGTCTTCCATTCCCGGCATGTCGGAGGTGTTCAGAATTCCCACTTCGAAGAAGGTGTCCGGGTCCAGCAGGCGGGCGATCCGCTCCCGGGCGGTGAGCTTTCCCTTCTCATGCTGGCGCTTGATTTTCTCCGGCCCTCCCATCTGGAGGGCCTTCTCTTTGCGCCGTTTCAGCTCTTCAAGTTCTTTTTCGAAAGGCATGAATGAGTCCTCGAAAAGAAAGGGGATAAGAATTTTCACCGCAGAGATCGCAGAGGCAAAAAAGATATAATGGATGAATGGAATATTGGAATGATGGCCAAAAATAAAGTATTTACACCCATTATTCCATCATTCCAGCATTCCAATTTATTGACTCTGTGCTCTCCGCTTTCTCTTCGTTCATCCTCTTGTCTTCATTTGCCGAGCATCCAGGGGGAGAAAGATTTTGATTCCCCCGAAGGAAAGAAAACACAAACCGCAGTGAGCGCGGAGGACGCAGAGCATTCCAATTTGTTTGCTCTGCGGTGAAATTCGTCTCTTCATCCCCGACGCATACGAAGGTTCTTTCCATTCCCCGGGGGCAATAAAAAACAGAGAGACAGGAGCGGCCTCGGCCTTCAGCTCCCGGCTCTCTGCTTCCGGGCTATTTCTTCTGGGTGTAATCGTACCAGCCCTTGCCGGTCTTTTCTCCGTAATGGCCCTTCAGGTACCTTTCCACCACGCTGGGAGAGGGGAGGTCGGCCGGGTCGCCGGTTTTTCTGAAGCGCTCCATGGACATGATGTAACTCAAGTCGATCCCGGTCAGGTCATTCAGGCGGAAGGGGCCCATGGGGTGGCCGGCGCCGTAAACGCAGGCTTTGTCGATGTCCTCGAAGCTGGCCACTCCCATCTCCAGCATCCAGATCGCCTCATTTCGGATGACCCGGAAGATCCGGTTGAGCAAGAATCCCTCCACCTCTTTCTGGAGGAGGACCGGGATTTTCTCCAGTTTCTCCGATAGTTCATAGGTAATCTTGGCTGTCTCGTCGGAGACGTGGGGACCCTTGACCACCTCCACGAGCTTCATGACCAGGGCAGGGTTGAAGAAATGCATGTTGACCACTTTCGCCGGCCGTTTCGTCGCGTCAGCGATGTGGGAGCTCACGATGTAGGAGCTGTTGGTGGCCAGGATGGCGTGGGCCGGAGCCACTTCGTCGAGCTGGGAGAAGAGCTTCCGTTTGACGTCGAGGATTTCCAGGACCGCCTCGATGACGAAGTCCGCGTCCTTGGCCGCCTGTTTCAGGTCCTGGGTGAAGGAGATGTTCTTGCGCGCCGCCTCGGCCACTTCCTTGGTCATCTTCCCTTTTTCCACCCGCCCCGGGAGGTAGGTGTCGGCGAATTTTTCGGCCTTTTTCAGCACCTCCGGGACCACGTCCGTACAGGTCGTTTTGTACCCGTGAATGGCGCAAAGGAGAGAGATCTGGTGCCCCATGTTTCCCGCGCCCACCACGCAGATCTTTTTGATGTCATTAACGGTCATATCATGCCTCCTTAAAAAGAAGCTTTCAGCGGTCAGCGATCAGCCGGCATCATTGGACCCTTGGCTGAACGCTGACTGCTGACCGCTGATCGCTGTATTTAGGGTTCTCTCTCAAGAATCGTCGCCACTCCCTGTCCTCCGCCGCAGCAGGCGGTGGCCACGCCGTAGCGGCCGTTCTTGGCCTGAAGGATGCGGGCCAGGGTACCGGTCAGGCGGACGCCGGTGGCTCCCAGGGGATGGCCGATGGCCAGGCCGCCGCCCATCACGTTGACCCGCTCCGGATCAATCCCCAATTCCTTGATGCTGTACAGGGTCACGATGGCAAAGGCCTCGTTGATTTCCCAGTAGTCGATGTCCTTCACCTGGAGGCCGGCGGCCTTCAGCGCCCGCTTGGTGGAGGGGACCGGGCCCACTCCCATGATCGTGGGATCGACGCCGGCAAAGCCGATGGA
>LJUR01000277.1 GCA_001304105.1 Deltaproteobacteria bacterium SM23_61 | reverse complement strand
AGGATTTCGTGGAAAAATTTGAAAAGGGTCTTATGTTTCTCATGGATTTCCTTTGCCTTCATGATGCCTTTTTGGTTGAGCTCGATATAGCCGTAAGGTTCTTGATGGACTAGTTGTTTTTCGGAGAGAACCTTTATGGCATTGACCACAGAGGGTGTCGAAACTCCTAAAAATTTTGCTATATCTTTCACCCTTGGCACTTTTTCCGCTAATCTTAA
Organism: Deltaproteobacteria bacterium SM23_61; assembly: GCA_001304105.1. GTDB lineage: Bacteria > Desulfobacterota > SM23-61 > SM23-61 > SM23-61 > SM23-61. Next base: position 7,129 of record LJUR01000277.1, on the reverse strand, counting down.
TACCCAGATGGCTTCCAGGTAATCTTCAAGACTCGGGCTAAGAGCGTCCATGGTGACCCCCCTTATGTTAGATTAATCTAATTTTAATAGGTATGGCTAATATTGTAAAGAAAAAAATTCAGGGCTTTTTGCTCATTTGTTGCACCGAATCTTGTTCTTGGCCATGCGCGCGCCTTTTCATACCGATAAGGTAACGCGATAAGGTACCGGATACCTAAAAAGGTGTAAGGGAGTGTTTTTATTAAAGACGGCTGCGGATTCTTAATGGTTCAAACAAATCTCCTCCGCGCAGAAGGATGGAAGTTTCAAGATTTCACCAAGTAACGGAAATATCGGAGCAACCCCCCTTTTTCTGTAAACAAAACCCCGCAACCGGACGCAACCTTTCAAAAAGCAAAGGCCGCAACCCATTAAGGTTGCGGCCTTTGCTAGCAGATGGTGCCGAAGAGGGGACTCGAACCCCTACGTGGGAACCCACACTAGACCCTGAACCTAGCGCGTCTACCAATTCCGCCACTTCGGCACGCAGGTGAATTGGATAAAAAAAAGTTACAATTAAATCAACTGATTGTCAAGAATTTTTTCCCCTTTTTTCCCCTTTCTTCCCCTCCCGCCCTGAATCCCAAGCGGTCCAGGGCACCTTCCGTAATTAGACCAGATTGATTATAATATATATTCATTGATCCTCTGGTGGTGTTTCTCGAAAAAAATGCGAATAAATCGCCATGTGGAGCTGAGGCCCGGGCTGATGTGCGCCGCCAAAATCCGGCGGGTAAAGATCCGTAGGGGCGATTCATGAATCGCCCCTACATTGGCGCTATGCATCGTAAGTTCTCCGTGGGCTGAAGAGACATCACCGCTTATTTTGGCAGCGCAGCGGTCCGAGCCTCGGCTCCTGGCACCCAGCTCCGACTTTGTGAACATATATCTAAGACCTGGCAGTGGAAGGAGGGCCATCTCGATGGGGGAAAAGATCCGGTTGGGAATCAGCACCTGCCTGCTGGGGCAAAACGTCCGCTTCGACGGCGGCCATAAACTGGACCCTTTTATCACCGACACCCTGGGTCAATACGTGGAGTACGTTCCCGTCTGCCCCGAAGTGGAGTGCGGTTTCGGGATTCCCCGGGAACCTTTTCGCCTGGTGGGCGATGCCGAGAATCCCCGCCTGGTCACCACCCGGACAAACGTGGACCACACGGACCGAATGGTTCAGTGGGCAGCAAAGCGGGTGCAGGAGCTGGAAAAGGAAGATCTCTGCGGGTATATCTTCAAGAGCGGCTCTCCCAGCAGCGGCATGGAGCGGGTCAAGGTTTACGATCGCAACGGGGTGCCGGCCAAGGTCGGGGTGGGTATTTTCGCCCGGGCTTTCATGGAACACTTTCCCCTTCTACCCGTGGAAGAAGAGGGGCGTCTCCACGACCCCAAGCTGCGCGAAAATTTCATCGAGCGAATCTTTACCCTCAAGAGATGGCGGGAAACGGTGGCCCGGAAGCAGAGCATGGGCACCCTGGTTGATTTTCACACCCGGCACAAGCTCCTGGTTCTTTCCCACAGCCCCGAGGCGTACCGGGCCATGGGAAAGCTGGTGGCCGGGGGGAAACAGATCCCCCTCCGGCCTCTTTATGAAAAATATCAAGCCCTTCTTATGCAAGCCCTGCAGCTCAGGACCACGGCCAAGAAGAACGCCAACGTCCTGCAGCACATGCTCGGGTATTTCAAGGACCGGCTTTCCCCCGACGAAAAGCAGGAGATGCTGGGGATTATCGATCAGTACCGACAGGGCCTCTTTCCGCTCATCGTTCCGCTGACCCTGATGAACCACTACGTCCGCAAGTACGACCAACCTTACCTCGGGGAACAGTATTACCTGAACCCCCACCCCATCGAGCTGCAGCTGCGGAACCACGTCTGAGCATTATTTCGTAGGGGCGATTCTCGTAGAGTCGAGTCTCCGACATGAATCGCCCCTATACCTCGCACCTCGCTCCTCACCTTTTACGGTTTGAAGGTCAGGGTCAGGGATTCGCCCCCGCCGCCCCGGGCGAATTCCATGTTGATTTCCATGCTGCTGTTTCTCAAACCCAGGGAAAAAGGTACCTTGCCCTGGTCTTCGTCCAGGTGGACCATGGAACGGGCTAGCGAAAAAACCCGCTCCGCCAGCTGGGCACTGGGCGCGGGAAGCCGATAATTCCCCCTGGCCTCAACAGAAAGTAATACCTTCCCCTCTTTGGACTTCTGCAGGGAGATTTTCTTAGCCTCCTCATTGGCCCCGTAAAGCAAGGTCAGCCCCAAAAATTTCAAGGCCAGCTCCTCCGGATCTCCTCCCGGGTCGCCGGATACGCCCTTGCTCGCCCGCTCCAGTTCTTTCCTGAAGTCGGTCTCCATGAAACAGTCGCAGAACTCCTGCAGCCTCAAATGATAACTCCGGTCATCTTTGATCATGGTATAACCCTCCTATCCCTTAAGATGGATTTCCCCTGGGAAACGATTCAATTTCTCCCCAAGCTTTATCCCAAAAATCCCAGGGGAGGGGGACGAATCAGGGGGGAGGGCTTTCGAAGGAAATTTCAAATATCTTTGGCTAAGCTTTACGCCCAGATCCCGGCGATGGGTTTTCCGCAAAACTTGCATTTCCCCTTGCTCAGGTTGACCTCGCCGATGGAGTAGCCCTGGCGGAAGATGAGAAGCTTCTTGCATTGGGGACAGTAGGTCCGCTCCCCTTCGTGGCCCGGAACATTGCCGATGTAAACATATTCCAGGCCCGCCTCCATGGCGATCTTCCGGTTCCTTTCCAGGGTCTTGACCGGGGTTGGAGGGAGGTTGCGCAGCTTGTAGAGCGGATAAAAGCGGGAGAAATGGATGGGCGTCTCCACTCCCAGTTCGTCCTTGATCCAGGCGCACATCTTGCGGACTGTTTCCGGGGTGTCGTTATGGGTAGGAATGACCAGGTTGGTGATCTCCAGGTGAATTCCCTTGCCTTTCAGGGTTTTCAGGGTGCGAAGGACGGGGGCCAATCGGCCCTGGGCCATGCGGAGGTAAAAATCCTCGGTGAAAGCCTTCAGATCAATGTTCGCTCCGTCCAGATATTGGCAGAGCTCCTGCATAGGCGATGGAGCGGGAGCCGGCTTTCTTGGCCAATTCCACCACCCGGGCCGGGGGCAGATCGTAATTGTACGTGTCGTCCGGGAGAACCTGGGAAATCTCCCAGTTCTGGCAGAACTTGCAGCGGAAATTGCAGCCGGCGGTGGCGATGGAAAAGGACGTAGACGCCGGAAGGAGGTGGAAAAAGGGCTTCTTCTCCACCGGGTCCACATGCACGGCGCAGGGGTTGCCATACACCAGGCAGAGGCGGCACCGGATCCTTCCGTCTTTCAGGGATTGGGAATAGGGGGAAAGCCGGGGCCCGAGAAGTCCTTTTTTCCCTCTCTGGGCGGAAGCCGGGGAAGGACGGCCGGAAATCGACCAGAAGAGGGCGCAACAGGCCGCCGCCTTCAGGAAATGGCGCCGGGAGAGGGAAGGGTTTATTCTCCCTGCTTCATCGATCATAGCCCGTATTTCTTCAGGATCTTTCCGGTGCGGGCGTTCTCCACGATTTCATCGAACTGGGGCCCCAGGTCCGCCCCCAATTCCTCGGCCCGTTTCTTAGCCCACAGACCGATGTTTCTGGAGTCCTTGTAGAACTCTTCTCCCTGGGGCTTGCGGGTGTCGAACTCACCCAGGCGGTCGGCTTCGGAGCGGTGGTAGGTCACCCAGGAAACCACCTTGGACATCTTCTTGCCCCCGCACCTCAAGCAGGCAATTTTCTTTTCGTCTTCCTTCTTCATCACCAGAAAGCCGCTCACCGCCCGGCAATCCCGGCATTCATATTCATAGATGGGCACGACCCAAACCTCCTAAAGACCTTTAAATGGGACACAGATGAACACGGATAAACACAGATCAAATAATGACTAAAAAATTCAAGAAAAAGGCCCTTTGTTCCGTTTTGTCTTTTCTTTAACCCAAGGAGTATCTATTCGTGTTCATCCGTGTTTATCCACGTCCCATTAATTCTTTAGTCTTTATGTCTTTTGCCAATATAAAATCTGTGTTTATCTTTGTTTATCTGTGTTCATCTGCGTCCCGATAAGTTTTTTGTCCTCCAGTCCTTTTCGAGTATAAAATCCGTGCTGATCCGTGTCCCATTCAATTTTTTAAAAAATATCCGCCGAGAAAATATAGATCTCGGTCCCCTTCTCTTTCCAGGCTTCCTTATGCAGGCCGGCCTTCCGGCAGGTCTCTTCCAGGAAAGTCACCCGGTCCCACCTGTATTCCGTGGCCACCTGGGGAAGCAGCAGACCGGCATGGAAACCCTTCTTGATGTAAAGCCCGTGCTTGCCCACCTCGATTTCATCGACCTCCTGGACTCTCTGCAGGGGGGTCAGGACAGAAATCTCCAGGTCCAGGTCTTTCAGCTCGCCGGCGGAGAGGGGAGAAAACCGGGTATCGTCAAAAGCCGCGGCTGCGGCCATCTCCTCCACCACCTGGTAAAGGGGCCGGCTCGGCTGAATGGTGCCGATGCATCCCCGGAGGCGTCCCTGCCGGTGCAAGGAAACGAAGGCCCCCCGGTTTTCTTTCAGCTGCCCTCCGGCGATGTCGATCTTGGGCGGGTTTTCTCTTTTGATTCGTCTTTCGATGGCCGATTGGGCGATCTGCCGCAGCGTCTTTTTATCCTCATCCGTCAGCCCCAGGCTGATCCCGGTCTTTTTGCGATCCGGCTTTTTTCCCGGAGATCCCGAGTTCCGGGAGAAGGCCGCCGCCGCGTATCCCACCACCCCGGAGCGGTCCCCGGTCACGTCTCCCGAGTTCATGTATTTTAAGATCCTGGCGCGGTTGGCCCCCAGTTCTTTGGCCGCCACCATAACCGCCATGACCGGCCCGCCGCCGCAGGCCTCTCCTTTTCCCGCATCCAGATCACGGCCCAGCTTCTGGGCATCAAAGGCCTGAATATCGTCCAAGATGATCTTATCCAGCTGCACCGCGCGGTCGTAGGGATGATAATGAGAGAGATCGGTGCTGGCCACGAGGAGGACCTTCTTGCCCTTCACTGCCCGGGCAATGGCCTTCCCAACAGTCTCGGAGCTACGATAGTCCTGGCTCCCGAGGATCATGGGCACGAGATTGAATTTCCCCAGGACCTCCTGGAGAAAGGGCAGTTGAACCTCCAGGGAATGCTCCTGCGAATGGGCCTGGGGGAGAAACTGAATGAGATTGCTTTCGCTTTTGAGCTTCTGGCAAAGGTCTTTCTCGATGGGCAGAACCCCCAACGGGGTTTCATAGCCTCCCCGGTCATAGACCGAAGCCCCTTGAAAACGAACCCGGTGGCTCGGGGCCACGACCACCACCGCATCGAACATCATCCCTTCCACGGTCTTGAAGGCATGGGCCGCCACCAGGCCGGAATACATGTATCCGGCGTGGGGGGAGACCAGGCCCACAATCTCCCCGGCCACTTCTTCCTTGGCCGCCTGGGAAAGCAACTCCCGTACCTGACGGGACAGGGTCTTGCCGTCCCCGGGGTAGAAGGAACCGGCCACTGCGGGCTTTCTCACCTCTTCTCTCATAGCCTTCCCTTCCTCTCTGGCTCTGCCCCGCTCCTGGCAGTTTGCAGAGGCTAAAAGGACCCAGCTTCCCATGGCCACCAGGATGAAAAGGGAAAAGCCCTTCACCCGGGCGTCAGAGACGTTTCTCATGGCAGTTGGGTTCGGTTGGGCCTGGAAATGGCGGGAGGGAAAGCCGTCCCTCCCGAAAGAACGATCTTCAAACCCTCTTCGACGGTGAAATCCGTAACGATCAGATCTTCCTCCTTGAACAGGGCCACGTTGCCGAGGTACAGGTTGTTGGTGGGAATGTAGACCGAATAGAGGCGCTGGTTCCGCGGGTCCCCCTTTAGGGCGACCTCGCTGGTTAAAAATCCCACCGCAAAGGTCCCCATCTTCGGGTATTCTACCAGAACGACTTTCTTGAAGGAGGAACTGCTGGAAGGGTGGAAGGCCTCCACCAACTGTTTGATGGTAGGATAGATGTTCTTGACCACGGGAGTATGCATCAACAGGGTCTGGAACCAGTTCAGGATCCGGGAACCGAGAACATTGGTGGCCACCACCCCCACCAGAAAGATAACCACGATCTCAATGAGAATTCCCAGTCCGGGAATTTCTCTTCCCGCGACCTCGTGGATGAAGGGACTCAGGAATCCATCCAGGAGGCGGAAAAGCCAGTAAAGGGCGAAGGCGGTGATGAGGATGGGGATGACGACCACCAGCCCAGCGAAAAAGGTTCTCTTGACCGCGCCCTTCATTCTCTCCATGGTCTTCTCGAAAAAAGAAAATCAAAAAGAGACTAATGGCAGGAACCGCAGTTATGGCTGGAGCAGCTGCTGCATCCGCCCGCTTTGGAAGAAGCGGCGACAAACTTGGACCCGCTCTTGAAGCTGAAGGCGGAGATTTTCTTGCTCACTTTGCTGCTCTTGCACTTGGGGCACTGGACTTTGGTTTTATCGTTGGAGACGATTTTCTCGAAGTCCTCTTCGCACGGGGCACTGGACTTTGGTTTTATCGTTGGAGACGATTTTCTCGAAGTCCTCTTCGCACTTGGAACAGTGGTATTCAAAAATCGGCATTCCCGATCTCCTTTGTTAAAAAGCATTTCAGCCACAGAGGAAAAGGATTGGAATAATGGATAACAAATCTGGAATGCTGGAATATTGGAATGTTGGGTTTTTGTCGTTCGTTCTCCTACCCATTATTCCATCATTCCATTGTTCCAATATTCCATTTTTTTATTATAACAAAGCGATGGGGGGGAAGGCAATTGATAATCCCTTCAGGGGTGCAATGAGCTAAGGCCTCGGAAAGATATCAATTTTGGCTTTCTCGTTGCTCGTTTAATCCAGGTGATCCACCGGAACAGCTGGGAACGAGTAGCGAGCAATAAGGAACGTATAACGTATAACGTGTAACGAATAACGGTATTATGCCTTTTCAATCTTCACCTTGACGCCATCGCCCACTTTCTTGAAGACCCGGGCATCTCCACTGACCCTTCCGATCACGTTCACCGCGCTCGCCGGGCGCACCTCGTTGCCCCG
>LJUR01000070.1 GCA_001304105.1 Deltaproteobacteria bacterium SM23_61 | reverse complement strand
TCATCCGGATCCCCCCATGGCCCAACGGCGGCAAAATGATAGGAGCAGATTCCGGCATTCATTCTGCCCAATTTTCCCTTGATTATGAGCAGCACACTTGCTCCTTGATCATGAGCTTCGATGGCCGCCCGCATCCCCGCCAACCCTCCCCCGATGACAAGCACATCGGTCTCTTTACCGGTTACACCGTTCATCATTCTCCCCGTTTTTTCGGTACAAGTTGTGCGGGATGCCTGAATCGACAATCCATCCCGATAAAAGGCGGCCCCAGGCCCGGGAGTTATCGCCCCCATCCGGCGACCCCACCTGGATCACTTCCGCGCCCAGATCCCCCCGGCATCATCGTGCCGTACGGACGGCCAGGGCCCGGGTCAGGTCGAAGACACGAATTCCCGTTAAAGCTCCCGACATGAAAACCCCCTTTACGGGGGTTTTGAGAATCTTTTTTCGTGGAGTTCAAAAGGCGCGCATTAAAGCATACCCAGGTTTTTCAGGATCTCTTCCGTATCCTGCCCCATATCCGGACAGGCCTTTTGAATTCTGCAGGGGGTCCGGGAGAATTTCATCGGCGTACCGGTTACCTTCAATTTCCCCGCCCGGGGGTGCTCCAGTTCCACGACCATTTCCCTTTCCAGAATATGAGGGTCGTTAACCACCTGGGCGATATTGTTCACCGGCGCACACATGATTCCGGCGGGCTCAAGGAAGGCCAGCCATTCAGCGGTGGTGCGAGTTTTCATCAACTCGTTCATTCGGGGCTCGAAAGCCGAATAGTTTTCAATTCTCGCCGGGTGGCTCTGAAAGCGGGGGTCGGAGGCCAAGTCGTCTCTTCCGGTCAATTTACAGAACTTTTGCCATTCTTCTTCCGAAACAGTTATGAGGACCATATAGCCGTCTCTGGTGGCAAAGACCTGAAAAGGAGTCAGCAGGGGATGCCGGGTCCCCAGGGGTTTGGGGATTTCTCCGGTGGCGAAGTAGCGGGCGCAGGCGTTCTCGCAAAGGGCCACCTGACAGTCCACCATGGCCACGTCGATCCACTGCCCCTTTCCGCTCTTTTCCCTCTCGTGAAGGGCAGCCAGAATAGCCGTTGCCGCGAATAGGCCGGCGCCCATGTCCCCGATGGAATAGCCCACCCGGACCGGCGGCCGGCCCGGTTCCCCGGTAATGCTCACGGTTCCCCCCACTCCCTGGGCGATCATGTCATAGGCCGGCTTGGCGGAATAAGGTCCTTTCTGGCCGAAGCCGGATATGGAGGCGTAGATGATCCTTGGATTCCGGGCGGAAATGCTCTCATAGCTGAACCCCAGGCGCTTCATCACCCCGGGTCGGAAATTTTCCACTACGATGTCCACCCGGTCAACGAGCTTGAAAACCGCTTCCTTGGCCCTTTCCTCCCGGAGGTTCAGGGCAATACTTTTGCTCCCCCGGTTGATGCTCAAGAAATAGGAGCTGATCCCCCGAATATGGGGAGGGATGCCCCGGGCCGAGTCACCCTTTCCTGCTTCCTCGATTTTGATGACTTCCGCCCCGAGATCGCACAGAATCATGGTGCAAAAAGGGCCTGCCAGATTGCGGGCAAAGCTGAGGATTTTAACTCCCTCCAGAGGTCCGGGCATGTTTTTATCCCTCAATGATGGGTTTATAAACTTAACGACAGGCTATGATTACCGTAGGCGTTTCCAACATCGGTGGGCGAAATCAAGCGATTGCTACAGCCCTGGATTTTCCCCGAATGACCTGGCTGAGCAAACCAAGGGCTGCCAGGATAGTTCCCAGGCTGTCGGTGAAAACCCCCGGTACGAAGAGAAGAAGCCCGCCAGCGATGAAGAGGATGCGTTCCCGGGTGATGGCCGGTCCTCTGAAGTAACCGAATATGCCGGCGGAGACCGACAAAACCCCCAGGCAGGCAGTTAAAGTGATAGTAAGAATAGACCAAGGGGTCCCTTGCATCAATAACCCCGGGTGGTAAACAAAGGTATACGGGAGTAGATAGGCTGCCAGACAGAGACTCATGGCGATCCCTGCCATGCGCAGCCAATTTCCCCCGGCAATCGTTACCGCGGTGTAAATCGCCACACAAACCGGCGGGCTGATGTTCCCCAGGACGGCATAGTAGAATATGAACATGTGGGCGGAAATCCCCTGGATGTCCATGCCCATCAGCGTGGATCCCAAAACCGCCGCGCCGATGATGTAGGCCGCGGTGGTGGGCATCCCCATCCCCAGGATCATGATGATGACCATGGTCAGGAAAAGGGCCAGAAAAACATTCACGCCGGCCAGGCTGAGGATGGCCTCGGACATCTTGACCGCCAGCCCGGTGAGGGCCACCAGGGAGACGGCCATCTGGACGCAGACGGCCATGACCATCAGCGTGGCCAGGGCGGTAATCGCCCCGCTGGAAAGGGCCTGGGCCAGGTGGACGAGCCGTTCCTTTGTCCTCTGAGGGGAAAGGATCCCGCTGATCAGATAGGTAGCCATGGAGGCCACCAGCGCCACCGCCGCCGCCAGCTGAGCCGGGAGGAGGAGGAAGAGGAGGTAAAGGAGGAGGCCGATGGGGATGAGCAGGTTCACCATGGCCCGGGGGTCGAAGACTTCCCTCGCTTGGGGCATGAGCTCGGGGGGCAGTTTCCCCAGCCCCTGTCTCTTGGCGCTGAAGAAAACCCCGGCCCCCACTCCGAAGAAGTAGATGAGGGCGGGGATGATCGCAGCGACGCACACATAGAGGTAGGGAATGCCGAGCAACTCGGCCATCACAAAGGCTCCCACCCCCATGATGGGGGGCATGATCTGCCCCCCCGAGGATGCCGAGGCCTCTATGGCTCCGGCCAGCTCGGGCCTGAAGCCCAGCTTTTTCATGGTGGGAATGGTAAAGGTCCCGGTGGTGGCCACGTTGGCGACTGCCGACCCGGAGAGGGTCCCAAAGCAGGCACTGGAGATTACCGCGATCTGCCCGGCCCCGCCGCTCATCCGCCCGCCGAAGAAACGGGCCAGGTTCATGAACGTGTCTCCCACCCCGGTGGCGAACAATACGGGGCCGAGGAGAAGGAAGATGGCGATGACCCGGCTGGTCAAGTCGGTGAGCATACCCCAATATCCTTCGGTCATCATGTAGTAGTGGTAGAGGACCTCCACGAGAGGAAACCCGGGATGGCCGAAGAATCCGGGAATCAAGTCGCCGAAGAAGGCGTAGCAGAGGAAGGCGAGGGCCAAAATGGGGATGATGTATCCGGTCGTCCGCCGGGTACCCTCGAGGAGGAGGACCCCGAGAATACCGCTGAAGACCAGCTCGTAGGATTGGTACATCCACCGCTGCCGGGTGATCTCCTCCCAGTTCCAAAGAACATAGCTGCAGACGACCACCCCGGCGGCCATCATCAGGACGTCCAGGACTGCCGGTGAGTCTTTTCTTCCGAACAGGAGCCTGGCCCAGAAGCCGGGGGTATTCTTTGTCATCTGGGTCTTACTTAGGGGGAAATAGAGGAACACCGTGAGAAAGGTAAAACCCAGGAAGATGGAGCCCTGGATTACGGGATGCCAGGCTCCGATCAAGGCGGTGTAGATCACGAGCGCGACCCAGACCGCAACCATGACTCTGCCCGCCCATTTCCAAAATCCGGCCAACTCTCTCATCCAAACCTCTCCTTTTGCCGGGGAAAGGGGGGCCCAGAGAACTCCCCTTCATGCCGGGAATGATTGCAGGGCTGATCGCGCTGCGCCTACTTCTTCTTCTTGGGTTTTTCCTTCACTTCCAGGGGGGCCACGGCGACCGTTCCCTTGTCCCCCTCGGCCCTGATGGTGTACACCCCGGGTTTGGCCAACCAGGGGATGTTACTTACCGTCAGGAAAGCCCCCATGTCGTTGGCCTTCTTCACCATGGGCTTTCCTCCCAAGTCCGTCGGGACCCCGTCGACGACCATGATGACCTCGATGACCTCTCCGGGGATGAAACCCGACCCGAGGATCGTAATCTTTTCCTTGGTCAGGCCGCTGCTCGGGCTTACGACCAGGTTCGCCGCCGGCATCCCCCGCGGACCCTGCTGGAATGTCGCGCAGGCCAGGAGGGACATGGACAAAAGAACGCAGGCGAAGACGATTTTCAAAAGTCTGGATTGGCGCATTTTCGTCCTCCTTTCGCTTGAGGTTATTTCATCTCGGGGGGCATAAGCTCCTTGGGAATATTCATATTCACCTCTCGATAAAATTTAATCGCTCCGGGATGAAGCGGGACGTCGCAATATTCCATGGTTAACTTTGGGAAATTTACGAAGTCCCCTTCCTTAAAGGTGGCATCCACCTTAGCGATTTCGGCCCTCTTGGCGTAGATCGCCTTGAGGATCTTGTAAATCACATCGGCGGGCATGCCTTTGTCGCACATTTCCCCTTCGACGAAAGCCAGAGTCTGGTAAGCCTTATCCTGACCTTTAAACTGCCCGGCTGGGCTCATGGCCGCCTTCCCGTGGGCGGGATATTTCGCGTTGTACTTTTTCAGCTGTTCGTTCGTAACCGGGAGAAAGTTCAGCGGTCTGGACAGGGAGAGTTCGGTGATCCCTCCATCCCGGTAGCCCGGTCTCCCCCAGGCATCGACGGTTCTTGCTTTCATCGCCTCGAGGTTGGAAGCCGTGCCGCCCCATTTGTATTGGGGCTTGATTCCATTGGCCTCGAGGAGCATCCTAGACAGCCTTTCGGAGGTGGTTAAGGGATTCGAAGCCATTTTGACGCCGTTCAGCCCCTCCAGCGTGGTCACTCCCGTTTCCTTGCCGACGACAAAAGTGAATATGGAAAGGGCGGTGACCCCCAGCATGCGAATGTTGGGATTTTTCTGGTCCTTGAAATCGTACAGGCCATGATAGGCGGTATACGCCGAGACAGGATTTACCTGGGCCAATTTTAGTAAGCCAATTCGCAACCTGCTCAGGTTTTCCACCCACCCTCCGGTCTCCACCACGGTAACCGAGATCTCTCCCGGGTAGGTCTGATTGACCGCCTTGGCGAATAGTACCCCATGGGCGTATCCCGAGGATCTGACGCTGGTTGCTCCCCATTTGACCCGGAACTCCTTGGCCTGCGCGAAAGGACACAATAGAATTCCAAGGCTCAAAAAACTCAGGAACGAATACAGCAGAACCTTCCTCTTCATAATTCACCTCCTGGAGTGATGTTGATTTTACCTCTCCCCTCTCTTTTTTCAGCAATCCCTCCTTTCCCTATGAAGCTTTTTTTAGAGCGGGATGTTGCCATGCCGCCGGCGGGGCTTTTCTTCCCTTTTTCCCTTCAGGGAGCGGAAGGCCTCGATCAACCGCAGGCGGGTCTCTCCGGGTTCAATCACATCGTCGATGCACATGGTCTGGGCCAGGCGGTAGGGGTTGGCGAATAGGTCCCGGTACTCCCGGATTTTTTCCTGGAGGAGAGCCGCCGGGTCTGCTGCCACCTTCAGCTCGCGAGCGTACAGAAGCTTGGCCGCCTGCTCCGCTCCCATGATGGCGAACTCGGCGGTAGGCCAGGCGTAAGCGATATCGGTTCCGTGGGCGTTGTGCCCCCCCATGGCCCAGTGGCCCCCGCCGTAAGCCTTGCGGAGGGTGACGGCCACTTTGGGAACGGTGGATTCGCAGAAGGCATAAAGAAGTTTCGCTCCATGGCGGATAATTCCTGTGTGCTCCTGCTGCACCCCGGGAAGATATCCGGGGGTATCCACCAGAAAAAGGAGCGGAATGTTGAAGGCATCGCAGAAACGAATGAACCGGGAGCTCTTGTCCGAGGAATCGACGGTAAGGGAACCGCCCAGGAACATAGGCTGGTTGGCGACGATCCCGATGGACATCCCTCCCATGCGGGCGAAACCAGTAACGATGTTCCTGGCAAAGTCGGGTTTGGCTTCCATGAAATCGCCCTCATCCACAATCTTCTTGATAACTTTGCGGATATCGTAAGCGCGCTGGGGATTCGAAGGGACCATGTCCTCCAATTCGGGAACCGTCCGGTCCAGGGGGTCATCATTGGGCCGATCCGGGGGCAGCTCCCGGTAGTTGGGGGGGAAAAAGGTCAAAAGTCTTCGGATCTGCTGAAAACATTCCCGCTCGCTGCTAACCAGAAAATCGGCCGCCCCGTTGACCTGGGTGCAAACCTTCGCTCCGCCGAGCTTGTCAAAGGTGATTTCCTCCCCGGTGATTTCCCGGATGATGGCCGGACCGGTGATGAACATCTCTCCCTGGCCTTCGACGATGAAGACGAAATCCGTCAGGGCCGCACCGTAGACCGCGTAACCGGCGCAGCGGCCCAGGATCGCGGTGATCTGGGGAACCACCCCGGAAGCCAGGGTGTTGCTGTAAAAGACGGACAGGGCGTAGGCGGTCTTGTCCGCTCCCTCCTGGATTCTCCCTCCCGATGAATCGTTCAGTTGGATCAGAGGGGACCCGTTTTTCACCGCCTGATCGATGGTCAGTGAGATTTTGCGAATATGCGAGCTGGATCCCGACCCGCCCATGACCAGGCTGTCGTTGGCGGTCACGTAGACCTGCTGCCCCTCGATCTTTCCCCAACCCACCACCACCCCGTCCCCCGGAATACGCTTGCGGTCCAGGCCGAAATCCCGGCCGACGGGCTCGGCGAAGGGATACTGTTCGACGAGCGTGCCCGGGTCGAGAAGGGCCTCGATCCGCTCCCGGGCGGTTAAGAGGCCTTTTCGGTGGGCTTCCTCTATTTTTTCCTTCCCGGCAGGGGCATGGGCCTGAGCCTTGCGCTCCCTCAAGTTGCGGATGGCTTCCTGCATACCCTCGTCTTTAGCCAAATCTCCACCTCCCAAGCAACATTTTTTATCCACCCCCCGCGGAGCGAAGACCTGCCCGTGGCTCCTTCTTCATGCCCCCAAAATGCGCGAAATCAGGCGGGCATAAACCAGGACCGCAGTTTCCAGCTGATCGATCTCCACAAATTCATCCACCACATGGGTTTGGTTCAGGGAGCCCGGTCCAAAAATCACCGTGGGTATGCGTCCCTGGTTGACCAAAAAGGTCATGTCCGTGGCGGCAATGAATCCCTGGGGAGGTTCTTTCCGCCCGGTCACTTCATATTTGGATTCCAGGAGCGCTTTCACGATGGGCTCTTCCGGCGGGATCATGGTGGGGGCTTTGTCCATACCCGAAATCTCGATGGTCGCCCGGAAAGAGGGATCTTCAGCCGACATCCTTCGAACCCATTCCCGGAGTTCCCGGTCGATCTGGTCCGTTTCCTCTCCCGGAACGAGGCGCCGGTCTATGTGCAGCTCGCAGTGGTCGGGGATGACATTGTCCTTCACTCCCCCGCGGATCAGGTTGGCGCTGACAATGGGGGGTCCCAACATGGGATGGCTCTTCTGGGCCAAGGCCCGGTTCAAATCCTCGATGAAAAGGGCCAGCCGGGCAATGGGGTAGATCGCATTTTGACCCTGGGAAGGATTCGAAGAGTGGGCGCTGCGGCCTCGAACCCACACCCTCCGGCGGCTTACGCCCTTGTGCCCTATCAACACTTGGAGTTCCGTGGGCTCTCCTACGACAGCCATGGATGGCTGTAAGTCTTTCGATCGATTCTTTAACCAGGCCTGGGTGCCGAGCCCGCCGGTCTCTTCCGCTGCCACGGCAGTGAGGATAAATTCCCCCTTCAGATGCTGCCCGGAACCGGCTGTTAGGCGGGCGGCCGCCATCATGGCCGCCAAACTGCCTTTCGCGTCGCAGGCGCCGCGCCCGTAAATTCGGCGGTCGGCAACGGTCGGGGTAAAAGGCGGGAATTTCCATTGACCTTCTCCGGAAGGGACCACATCCAGGTGGGTGTTGAAAATGAGGCGGGGCCCTTTTTCCGGGACTGCGAAAGGGATCCGACAGAGCGCATTGGCCCTCCCCGGGGAAAATTCCTGGATCTCGCCTATGGCCCCCGCAGCGACCATCCGTTCCCTGACGAATTCCGCCGCCTCAAGTTCGTTCCCCGGGGGATTGGAAGTGTTGATGGAGATTAAGGCGGAAAGATCCTCGAGTAAATCTCCTTTTGCGGCTTCCGGCAGAGTAGCCTTTTGGTTCATAAGGCCGTTTCCTTTACATCTCAAGCTGAAAGCCCAAACACTTCCATTCCTGGCCTTGCCACGGGCGGTCTTCACCCCCGGGTGAACCTCAGAAGACCCATCGATAGGATGAACTAAGTTCTCCGGAATGAAGAATATGGCTAGCGGGACGTAGTAGAAGTGTACATCCCCGCATGCATCGCTATCCCGACCAGCGAATTCCAACCTTCAGGTCCCGGTTATCACCAAGAATCAATTCCTTTTCGATTGCTCGAATTATCACTTGATGCAGCATTCCAGGAGACTTCGGTCGGAGTTGGCGAAGCATGGCTTTCTTCTACCAAAAAATCGCCCCGATGTAAAGGGCAAGATTTCCACTATGTCCCCCATTTAAAACCGTTGCCCTGGAATGGTGGCTACGCCTTCGAGCGAACTTAGGCTTCTGCTCCAGAGAATGAAGGTTCTCATCCCCGACAGGCGAATGATGATCGAAAGTATAGTGAAGAAAACGGCCTGATTTTTACCAGGCCTATTTGATTTTAAACAACTTTTTCTTCATAACTGCCGAAAATGGGTTAAATCAGCCAGCCATTTTCCATTGGGTCGCGGTGGTCAGAGACGATGTTCAGGAACCCGGTAATAAAGGTCCGCCCGGTGATCTCCGGAATCACGGCCGCAAGATTCCCGACCTTGGTTTTCTCCACCGCCCTCGCCCGGTAGATCGTTCCCAGTATCCCTTCATAAACGAGTTCTTCATCGAGCTTACGTTTCCCCTCGGCCACTTCCAGGGCTACCCTGGCGCAGGCCCCTGTCGCGCATGGATCCCGTCCCAGCGCGCCTTCTCCGTAAACCAGAAGGTTCTTATAGTGCGCCTCGGGATTGCTGGGTTGATCCAGGAACTCGATGAGTTCCACCTTGTTGATGTGGGGCATCTCGGGGTGGGCCACCTTCACCTTGGAATTGAGCTCCTTCTTGATCTCCATGGCGATTTTAATGAGGGCGGGGAAGTGTTCATTCTTTACCGAATAGCCCACGGCCTTGGCATCCAGGAAAGCAAAAAAACTCCCGCTGTAGCTTATATCCACGTTCACGGTCCCCACCGAGGTCTTTACCTCTACATCCTTCATGTATAAAAAGGACGGCACCGACCGTATGGTGACGTCGCTGACCTCCCCATCCCGGTAGTTTATCTTCGCCGTGACTAGCCCTGCAGGGGTATCGATCTGCAGGACCTCTTTCCCTTTGGGAACCACCAATCCCAGGGTTGAAGCCACATTAGCGCAGGCCATCGTGCCGTGGCCACAGAGGTCCAAGTACCCCGCGGCATCCATGAAAAAGATCCCTATATCGCTGCCCTTCTCCACCGGGTCGGTAATGACGGCTCCGAAGGCATCTTTATGACCCCGCGGCTCAAATAGGACGCATTGGCGAATAGGATCTAAATGCTTCCGGAAAAAATCCCTTTTCTCGACGATGGTCTTTCCATGAAGATAAGGAATCCCTCCGATGATGATCCGGGTCGGGTCGCATTCGGTGTGAGTGTCGACAATCGAAATGTATCGATCAATCCGCATATTTCCCTCTCCCCCTTTCGATAGACCTTTCCGAAACCCACATCAAACAACGCTTCCTATCGATTCTGACGCACCCTGCCGAAAGGCCTTCCCGGGAAACGCACCCCCAGCTTGGAAGCTGATTTCTAGGCCTCCTTGTCCAAATCCCCTCCATCACCATACATACGTTTGGCCTTCGCCCGGTCGCCGATGATCGCCTGAACCACGTAGGCATTGTTGGGCGGGCAGCCGGGGACAAAATTCTTCCCCCGTTTCGCTTCGGGTACGCATTTCCCCACGGCGACCACCCGATCGGTTTGGGCAAAAGGGGGAATTTCCGGGTCTCCAGTAATGACCGTGACGCCCGGCAAATACATGAGCTGATCGGCATTCTTCATATCCACGATGGCGCTAAGCACCGTATTGCGGCACCCCGTGCAGGTCACCCCGGCGAAGATCAAGTTGAAGCCTTCCACTTTGACGGGGATATCCTCGCTGGAACGTAAAAACCGCCGGCGGACATTGTCGATCGGCTCCCCGACGACCTCAATCGCATCCAGCCGATAAACCCCCAGCCCCCGCCGGGCCCCATTCATCGTGAGCAACACTTCCTCGGGTTGAAAATCCATGACTTGGCCGCAGACGGAATCAACCGCCACCAGGTCCTTGCTGGCCAGGACAAGGTCCATCTCCACGGGCTTCCCGAATATGGGCCCCAATCCTTCCTGGCAATAGATCCCGTCAACGACAGCCAGGCGGGGTTTCACCGCCGACATAAGGTCGATGACCCCTTCAAAGAGCCCCTCTTGGTGCATGGTACGCTTGAATTTATCCGTGAGAAGTCCCTTGAGCTTCTTGATGGACAGGGTGATCTCAGTCTGATCGTGGGTCTTCATCTTCGGTATGGATACGATCACATCCGCTTCGACCACCGGTTGGAAGACCTCGATTTGCTTGAAGACGACTCCGTTGGGCACATTGACCGTGGCCGTCGGGGTCTTCTTGAGATCGATAATTTCGTAGCCATTCTCCTTCAAGGTCCTGTACCCCGAGCCGTCGATGACCTTCTGGGTATCCACACCGACGGCGGACGACTCGGCGATCAGCGCTCGGGCCCCTTTTGCCCGGACGATTTCGGCGACGGCTTGGGTGACCTCCGGCTGAGTGATGCAGCCCTTCTCTGTTTCGGTCGGTGGAGCCACCCAACTGGGATTGAGCAAAACAGTCTTCCCCGGCTTAAAAAGGTCATCTATTCCCCCGATGAGATCCAGGGACTTCTCCACCGCGGCACGGATTTCCGCATAGCCCGGTTTAGGGGTGGTTTTTACGATTGATACTTTCTCCTTGGACATTCCTTCCTCCTTTGCATTGAAACGGAGCACAGGGAGAGAAAGCTGAGACCCCAGAGCGTTTTCTCTGTTTTCTTCGCCATCTCTATGGTCTCATTTAGTTCCCATAGGAGCATATATACGAACATGTTTTTTCGATCTCCAGATCAAACTTGACCCCGGCAGGGATGACAACGGTTTCTCCTTTGGCGACTTTCTTCCAGTTCGAATTGGGGAGTCTGATCTTGAGGTTTCCGATCGTAACGGTGATCGTTTCTTCCTGATCGGTGCCGAAATTGTATTCCCCCGGGAGCATCACCCCCGCTGTGAAGCGTTGGCCTTCATACTCGGCGCCCAGGCTCTTCACCTTTCCTTCCAGATAGACATTCAGCTTGATTTCCATCGAAAATCCCCTTCCTCCTGTTTCCTCTTGCCAAAGGATTGATTATCAGGCTTGTCCAAGTCAGATTCCCCGCCGCAGAGCGGCTGGCTTGATGAGTTGGGCCGCCTCAAAGGCGGTCAATCGTTTAACCCAAACATCGCGCGAAAGCGCACCTGGTTGCCCTAATTTCAGAACTAGCCCTTCAATCCACCCGCTTCTTCTTGAAACTATCGAAATATTAATTTCGGCAGCCACAAGATCGTATCTGGCCAGATGATAAAAATGGCTAAGGCGACAGCCTGAATGCCGATGAAAGGCCAGGCCGCTCGGTATAGGTCATCCATCGTTACATCTTTTGGGGCGACGGAATATAAGTAAAACAAACTGTAGCCAAAGGGAGGACTTATATAAGCCATTTGCATCTGGACCATAAATAGGAGCGCGAACCATACCGGATCAAAACCAAAAGAAACCATAATGGAAGTAAAAAGCGGCGCGCAAATCAGAATAATCGCCACCGTTTCCAGGAGCATTCCCAGGATGAAAAGCATCACCTGGCTGGATATCAATACGCCCCATTTGCCCCCCGGCAGGAGGGTAAGGATGCTGCGCATGAAATGCTCACCGCCAGCAATGATGAAGACATTGGTAAAGGCGGATGCGGCCACCACAATCCAGCCTATGACTGCAGAGACGCGCATCGTGCTGATCGTTGCCTCTTTGAGAAGTTGCCAACTCATCCGTCTGAGGATGATGGCCGAGAATAGAGCACCCGCCACCCCCATCCCCGCCGCCTCGGTCGGGGTGGCGACGCCGGTAAAAACAGACCCGAGCACCATAAGGATGAGAATAAGGGGCAAAATGACTTGTTTGAGGGAGAGGAATTTTTCACGCCAGCTGGCTCTTTCCTCAAGGGGCAGCGCAGGGGCGAGACCTTCATTCAGGAAGCTCCGAATGAGAATATAGGAGATGTACAGGGCAACGAGAATCATCCCTGCAGCGATGCCTCCGGCAAATTGCTGTCCTACGGATACGTTGGCCACCAACCCAAAGATCACCATGAGGATACTGGGAGGAATCAGCTGTCCCAATGTTCCCCCGGTGAGCACTGTCCCCGCGGCCAGCCGTAAGTCATATTTATATTTCCTCATATTGGGCATAGCGACCAGGCCCATCGTGGTCTCGGTTCCTCCCGCAATCCCCGTACAGGCGGCAAAAACCGCACAGATCAGCTCCGTTCCGACGGCCAAGCCACCCCTCACCGGACCCGACCACTTGTAGATCATGTCGAACATATCTTCGATTAACCTGGCGCGGTGAAGGATCATGGCCATTAATACGAAAAGGGGAATCGCCACAAAAACAAAATCTTCCAACACCTTGTAACTCTGAAACACCATTTGGGGCAAGGCATTCCATCCCCAAAATAAAGCAGTTGCGATGACCGCTGTTCCCCCCAAAACAAAGACGAATGGAAGGCCCGAGATAATCCCAAGGCTCATGATCACCAATATGACGACCGAAGAAATAAAACTGTCCATGGATGCTATTTTCCTTGTAGGGCTTTATGGAGATCGCGGATGAATTTGGCCACACCTTGAAGAAGCATGAAGAAAGTCGCCACGGGAAGCATCCACATATAGGGCCATCGGGGTGCCATCCAGGCCTCGCTTACACATTCGTTCCGCAGGGTGGCGTCCCAACAAACCTGTATCGACCCCCAAAGGAGAATAACGCAATAGGCGAATAACAAAAAGGAACTGAATAAATCGCTAATGGCTTGACCGCGGGGAGACAATTTCTTGTGAACCAAGTCCATTGCGGCATGAGCCCCCAGAGAAGAGAGATACAATAGCCGCCTCCGATTAATAGATATCCGCCGAAAAGAAATTTACTCATGGCCATGGCCCAATCCGTCGGGGAGCCGAAAACTCGCCTGGCTACGACTTCAAACATGACAACGAAAAAAAGCGGCCAGATGGCAAAACCAATTATGATGGACGGCTTCTCGGAAATGGTGTCGGCAGCCCGCAAAAAAGAAGAAAACATGTATACCTCCCCTAAGGAATCCTTCCGGATATCCTACCCGTTCCGCTTTAGCTCCTTGCGACCCTTAAAATTCGTTTAATCATAACATGTACAAATTAGGTCAACTTACAATACATACATAAGAATCGCAGTCAAAGTGCAACCGGTTGAAAGAAAATATCCCACCAAGTTTAAGATCACTGATGAGAAAATGAAAAGGGAAAAAATTAGGGCGCATCATTTCCATGGTGAATGGAACTGCAGTATCAATCCATGCTGTTCTAATTTTTGGACATGTCATTTATTACCGAATCTTTAGGGTTTGAATAGTATTCTTCTTATGTCCATCTCCAGGAAAAATTCCATGCCCAAAAGATAGGGAATAAAACCGGGGAAGCAATCCGCTGGGAAGAATAAAGGGCTTTCCCTCAGCCTGAAATTGCCGCCCGACCGGGAAGCAGGCGGCAATTCCAGGCGTAATAGAGCTTCATCTTGCTCACTTGGCAATCAATCAACCTGATAACCGCAAGCTTTGGCGGTATTCAAGTATAGCTTAATAATCTCCGCACCTTCAGGAGTTTCGGCGGCCAATTGACTCCATACCTCCCGGGCCAATTTGTAGATCTTAGCCATTTCATCAGGCGGTATGGTACAGAGCTTTAAGCCATAGTCCATCATTTTCTTCCTCGTCTCAAAATCCAACCGCTGGCCTTCGACGAAGAAATGAAGGGCCGTCGAGATTCCCGCCTCAGTGACTATGGCTTGAAGGTCTTTGGGCAGTTTATCCCAGGAAGCCTTATTGGCGATGATATCCATGGTCGCAGTGGGGCAGATGAACTGTGGTTCGATGATATATTTGGTTACTTCATGCAAACGTAGGCCATACACATTTACGTATCCCCCTTTATCCACGCCCTCGATGGTCCCCAATTGTAGGGCGGTATAAATCTCCGGAGTGGCGATGTAAGTCGGCTTGGCGCCCAATTTGGAAAATACCCGATCGCGGGGCGATGCTGTCCTGAGCAGGAATCCCTGGAAGTCCGCAAGCTTGGTAATGGGCTTCTTCGATAGGAAGGCAGTCGGGGGATTGACAGCATGAGCGACATGGTGAATTTTCGGTCCGTAGAGTTTTTTGGTTATGGCCTGGTAGCCTGCAGTGCGGGTCAACATGATATGTTCCGTGAATGTATGCATGGGGCCGGCAGGAACCAGGGCGTAAACCCCGAAAGCTTTATGAACGCCCGCCAGATAATACCCCCCGGTGACCGCCATCTCGGTCAAGCCTCTCGAGACTCCGCTGACCGATTCGGTTGGAGGAAACGGCACCCCGACCTGAAACATCTTGAGCGTAAGTCTTCCCGAGCTCATTTTCTCAACTGCGTCGCAGAAGTATTGAATCCCCTTGTATTCCCAGTCCGAAGGAGTACCGAAAACCGAAATCTTCCAGTTGAATGCCGCCGGTTTTGCCTCACTTAGGACCGGCAGAAACAGCATCAAAATAGAGACGACGCAAATCAAACCCATCAACATTTTCCCCTTTTTCATCTTTCCTCCTCCTATGAAAATATTGAACACCCTTGCCGGAGCAAGTTTCGGATTTGATTTCTCTAATCGGAGGGGCTCATCGGAGCTCGAGTATTCGTGAAAAGCCCCCCGAATCTTTGATTATCCAATAATCATAAGCGGACCGAACCATCCTCAGATAACCGATAATTCTTTGCTGATTTCTTCTAAGGCATGAATGGCTCGATCCAGCTGTTCAATCGTGTGCATTGCGGATATTATAATCCTTAACCGAGCTTTTCCTTCCGGCACAATGGGGTAACTGAAAGACTGCACGTAGATGTTTTTTGCGTATAACCTCCTACTGAATTCCCGGGCTTTTCCTCCGTCTCCGATTATGATGGGGATAATCGGCGTCTCGCTTTCTCCATAATTCAACCCAAGGTCTTTGATCCTTTTCTTGAAATAATGGGTATTTTCCCATAATTTAGCGACCCATTGCGGTTCGTTTTCGATGATCTCCAAGGCAGCCAAAGCGGCGGCAGCGACGGGAGGCGGCAGATGACCGGTCGCGAAGACAAAAGGCCGGGCTCTTCGGAAGAGAAAGTCCATTATTTCTTGCGAAGCGGCGATATATCCGCCCATGCAGCCGATCGCTTTTGACAAGGTTGCCATTTGAATGGTGATCTTCCCGCGCAGATCAAAGTGATCGGCGATCCCTCTACCATTTTTCCCCAAAACGCCTTCTCCATGGGCGTCGTCGATATAGGTCATAGCATCATATTTTTCAGCCAATTCAACGATCCTTGGGACAGGTGCAATGTCCCCTTCCATGCTGAAAACAGCATCGGTTATGATGAATTTATGATGAGCAGCGGTATCTTCACGCAGCATTTTCTCCAAAGCATCCATATCTTTGTGCGGATAAACTCTTATCTTTGCTCCAGAAAATCGGCTCCCATCGATGATACTGGCATGATTTAGGGAATCACTATAAAGGATGTCGTCTTTATCTGCCAGAGTGCCGATCGCACTGAGATTGGTATCATAACCGGTTTGAAAGGCAATCGCACTTTCCGTGTTCTTGAATTGCGCAATTTTTTCTTCCAATCTTTCTTGAATGCGCATCGAACAGACTAAGCGGCTGCAGCCTAACCCTACGCCCACCTCGTCGATGATTTTCTTGGCCGCCGCTTTGACTTTGGGATGCGAGGCCAGTCCAAGATAGTTATTCGAACAGAGCATGACGAACTCTTTCCCATCGATGATGACTTTGCCGCCTTGCTCCCCTTCCAGGATGTGTTTATCAAGGTAGGTTCCATTTCTTTTTGAGTCATCGAGAATACTGGAAATACGCTCTGTAAGTTTATCCTTCATTTGCACTCCTAAGGGCGGAAATATCTTTCAGGGCAGGGTACCTTTGTGTCTTGCCATAATGTTACTAGATGATGAGGCTGCCTCCATTAAGATCAAAGCTGGCTCCGGTAATGAATGAAGATTCTTCTGAGACCGCCCGGAGCATGGGGGTATCGATGATCCCTGGGCAAATGGCATTGACATTAATGTTATAAGGCGCAAGCTCAAAAGCCGTCTGTCGGGTTAAACCGAGAATCCCTGCCTTTGAAGCAGCATAATGGGAACCGCAATTCTCACTGACGCTTCTTCCTGCGGACGAAGAAACATTAACAATTTTTCCGTATTTTCTCTCTTTCATAGGCTTAATCACAGCTTTGCTGAAATTGAAGGCTCCTTTCAGGTTGGTATTGATCAACCGGTCCCATTCTTCGTCTTCAATGTTTTCAGTTAGGACAGGAACCGTACCCGTGATACCCGCATTATTGATCAAAATATCAATTTTATTGAATGTATGCAGCGCTTTTTTAACTGCCTCATAAACATCCTTGTAGTTTGAAACGTCGATATGAAAGCTAATCATTTTCCTTTCGAATCTTTTGATCTCGTCGTGCACCCTTAGAAGATTATTTGGCTCTATATCAACCATTACGATATCGCAACCAGAACTTGCTAACTTTTTTGCATATTCCTCACCCATCCCTGATCCTGCGCCGGTGATCAAGGCAACTCTGCCCGTAAAATCATAGGTTGCGCCCATTAAATTCTCCCTATTTAATTTCGAATGCCCATTGATTCATTAAGAACTCGGTTTGGAGCGTATGCAATATCATAAAGAGAAGTAAGCTGTCAAGGGAATTTTGCCACCGCCGCCCCGATGGGAATGTTCACGGCAAAGGGTTTACTGGTTTATTTTCTGACCTTCCGAATCTGCTCCCGCAACCGTTCTCCGGCCAGATAGAAATCCTCCGTAATCGCATCCACCCCGGCGTTCGTACCCAGCGTCCCCAATCCGCCTGCATTGGACACTCCGGCTGCAAGCTCTGCCCCGCTCACCCAGTTCATTCCCGCATTTTGAACATTTGATCCCGATGAGATGCGGTTCTTTCCCTTCCATCTCGAAAGACCCCGGAATGACTGATATCAGCTGTTTCTGCTGGGGTACATTTTCCATTTACATATACCCTCCTTCTATAGAATACCTTCTTTTTTCAGACGGGTGACATCCTCGGGTGAAAGACCCAAGACCCTGCCGAGGACTTCCTGATTATCAGCGCCCAGGCGGGGCGGAGTGCGGTATTCGGTAATCGGGGTGACCGACATTTTCACCGGATTCCCAAAAAAACGCAGGGCTTCACCGAAATGATCGACGGAAATCACCATCCCGCGGTGTTGAAGGGCGGGATCAGCAAACACCTTGTCGATGGTATTCACGGGCCCACACGGAACCCCCGCTTTATTCAGGATGATTACCCATTCTGCATTGGTTTTTCGGGAAAAAACTTCGTTGAGGATCGTGTTCAGCGCATCTCGATTCTTATGCCGGTCCCCCAGTTTGACAAAACGCGAGTCCGAAGCCAGTTCGGGCATTTCTATGGCTTTGCAGAGCAGGTCCCAGAATTTCTCATTCGCGCAAGCCACCGCCAGGTAGTAATCTTTTGTTTTAAATGCCTGGAATGGGACGATTGCCTGATGCCCCGACCCCAAAGGCTTGGCCACTTCACCGCCATGAGAGAAGTAAAGCGCCGGGTAGGTGATCAAGGACGTTAGGGCATCCAGGAGGGAAATATCCAAGAATTGCCCCTCGCCAGTTTTTTCCCGGTGTCGTAGGGCGGCCAATATACCCACCAATGCCCACATGGACCCAGCCAGGTCTCCCATGGGAACGCCAAGGCGCAAAGGGCCCGTCCCCTCTGCCCCGGTCATGCTCATCGCTCCGCTCAAGGCCTGGATGATTAAATCATAAGCCGGACGCTGGCCATAAGGGCCTTCGGAACCATACCCGGTGATGGAACAATAGATAATCCGGGAATTGATTGCCTCGAGCCGCTCATAATCGACTCCCAACTTTTTGGTGACTCCCGGCCTGTAATTCTCTAAGACAATATCCGCTTGTTTCACCAGCCCATAAAATATATTCTTCCCTTGCTCCAAGGTGAGGTTCAGGGTCACACTTTTCTTGTTGCGGTTCAGGCTAACATAATAAAGGCTTTCCCGTTCGTGGAAATACGGGGGGATTTGCCGGCTGCCATCGCCACCCCCGGGTTCTTCGATCTTTATGACTTCGGCACCCAGATCTCCCAGAACCATGCTGGCAAAGGGGCCGGACATAAAGGTAGTTAAGTCTAAGACCCGAATCCCTTCCAAGATTTTTTTCATTCTTTCCCCCCGTAACAAAATACCTTCCGGCATTTTTTTGAAAATTATTCTTCCAACATTTTTCGCCAATCAATAAGACCCTCGGAAATGGTCTTTTTAAAAATCTATACCGTCGGAAATTCTGCGATTCGGATCGGGGGGAGAAGCCCCGGGAGAAATAAGGGTTTGAGAGGGGTAATTCTGCTTCCGTGGCTCCTTCCGCTCCCGGGAACAAACAGGGGCGGACGCACTGGAGTGCGCCCGCCCACGCTGGTTGCCGGGGTTGGTCTTTTCCCCAAAACCCCGCCGCTGGATTATGGACACCTTTCGATCACCACGTTGAATGGGTTGAACTCCACCTGTACCATCGTTTTGTCCCCTGCTTCGCTCCCGGAAGTGTCTCCCACAAAAGTCCATTTCTTCACCGGGGACATACCCCCTGCCCAGTAAATGTCATCCCGGGTGTCGGTGTCGATGTAGGAGACAGAATCGTAATTCAGCACGTCAAAGGAACGGATGAGCCAGCCTTCCGGGGCGAGGTAAATCACGGAAGTCGTCTCTCCCGCAGCGGCGGTGTAATCGCTTTTCGGCCGGCTCCTGCCGGTGTCCCATTCCCAGGCTTTCATCCAGATGGTGGCCAGGAGGCCTTTGCGGTTGGCGCCCATCTTGAGCGTCACACTCGCGTCGATCTTCGGCCCGTGGCCGTCAAACTCACGGTCTCCCAGGTTGTATCCAGGGATGTTCGTGTGGGGCGGAGTATAATTCCGCGTTCCGGGGTTCACCCGGACGGTCTGGGTTTCGCACTGTTCTTCAAACTCTGCTGGAATCACCGATACGGAGGACTGCAAAGCATTGTTCCAGTAGAGAAGAATCTTACGGTGGTTATCATTTAAACCAACGGCTTCACCCCCCAGGTTAAGCGTCATGTGGTAATGGGTCACGATATTGAGATATTGAGTGACATTGGTCTGCTGGCCGTTTCGGTCCTCTACGTAGGCGGCGATGGGCATCGTATCCAGGTCGAAACCATAAAACTCCAGGCGATTGCGGCGGGAGGCCTCCAGGTTCATGTCGACGATGAGTGGAACCGACATGCAGAGATAAGGTTGACGGGGGGTCGGCTCCGGGCCGCCGAAGTATTTATACCGGATGCGCTCCAGGTCTTCCCGGGTCCGGATGCGCAGAAAGTCCATGTCACACCGGAATTCCGCGCCGGTGGCAGCGATTCCCCGCTGAAGGAGGTCGGTCACCTCCGCCCGCATGGTACTCTGGACGTCCTCCGGGAGCTCGTCGAGGATATCTCGAACAACGGCCCGCCAGTCGGCGGACTCTTTGGTCAAGGCATCGATTCCTCGGTTAAGCGTTTCCACGGCCTGCCGGATTTCCATGTTGGTCTGGGTGAGGTCCATGGAAATACTGCACCCTGCCAAAAGGCCACAGAACAAAAAGAGAAATCCCCACCGAGCCAATTTTTGTCCCCCCATCGCCCTGACCTCCTTTCCCTGAAAAATATGAATCCCGATTCCCCATACCCCGAGGTTTAAATTGTACGAACCTTAAGTTTATCTTAATCTTTCAGATGGCCCTATGGACGGTCATTCTTCCTTTTCCGATTTTTGAATGATAAGGGGAAAGGCCATGCATGTCAAACAGTATCGAGGATTATGGTCATTCACCCTTCAGGGAGGGGCAGATGGGGAGACTAACGGTTCTCAGGGCGAAGTCCGGCGCAATGAATGCCGGTACAGATTGTCACCATCTCGAGTACCACTTGTAAGGGACTAAGCGGACGTCACCTTCTCTTTTCCGACCTCAAAGGCCCGGCGGTTGATCTCCAGGAGCTTTTCGGGAAAGAAATCACGGATGACGCTTTTGAACTCGGCCATCCCCACGGGCAGGAGGTTGAGCCCGCTGACCGCCCCAATCATGATGATGTTGCTCAGGATGGGATTGCCCAGTTTGGTGGCTTCTTCGGTGGCATCCAGCATCCACACATAGGGGGTAAGCTCCTTCAGCCCCTTCTCAATGCTCTCCAACGGCGGGTATTCGGAATCCCCGGCGATGACCCCCACGGGATGGATGGCTCTCGTGTTTACCAGTACTTTCACCCCGGAATTCCCGTAAGCCCGCATGACCCGCACGGCCTCGATGGGTTCCAGGGCGATGAGAACATCGGCCCTTCCTCTGGGGATTTGAGGGCTCCACGCGGAGGTCTCCGAAACCCGGAGGTGGCTCATGACCGACCCGCCCCGCTGGCTCATCCCGAAAGTTTCGCCGATGGTCACTTTATACCCTTTCAAAGACAACATGTTGGCCAGGACCCGGGAGGCCATGACGTTTCCCTGTCCGCCGACTCCGGCCATGATGATGTTCAAGGGGTCTTTGGGTAGAGTTTTCATTGGAGAACCGCCTCCTCTCGAACGATGGCCCCGGCCGGACAGATGGCCGCGCAGAACCCGCACCCCGCGCAGATCACGTCGTCAATGCGGGCTTTCTTCTTCTCCTTGTCCCACACCAGACCCGGGCAGCGAAAAATCCTCGTGCACAGGCGGTTGCAACCGCATTCGTCCCCGAGGCACCGGGCGGGATCGACGCGCATCTGGTATTGCTTTTTGCCTTTTTTCTCGGGGCTCAGCGCACAGCTCTGGCGGAGAATGAAGACCTTCACCCCCTCTTCTTCCATCAGACGGTTGAGGGTCTCCCGGGTCCTCTTCTGGTCGAAGGGGTCGCCGGCCTCGACTTTCGCCCCCATGGCCTCGCAGATCCGGGCGATGTCCAAAGCTGGGGCTTCCTGCCCCATGGCGTCGATGGACAAGCCGGGGTGGGGCTGGAAACCGGTCATGGCCGTGCCGCTGTTGTCCAGGACGACCAGCGTGGCCTTGGACTTATGGTGTATGGCATTGACCAGGGCGGGCAATATGGCGTGGAAGAAAGTGGAATCGCCGCATACCGCCACGGCCGGCTGATCCATTCCGAAGGCCTCCAGCTTGCCGAACCCGCTGGCCAGACCCAGGCCGGAGCCCATGGCATGGGCGATCTTGATCACGTTATAGCCGCAGGGGAAGAACCCCATGCCGTAGCATCCGATATCCCCGCAGACAAAGCCCTGGTGGTTGTCCATCTGCAGGGCCGCATGGATGCTCCAGAGGGAAGCCCGGTGGGGGCAACCCGGGCAGAAAGTCAGTTCCCGGTTGGGAGCCAGGCCAGCGGTAGCGGATTGGACCTTTTTGTCGAATTCGGGCGTCATGGCCTGGTAGGAAATACCCAGAATTTTGGACAGGGCCGAGATGACCATGTCCGGATTGAGCTCCCCGGTCATGGGAATGGTACCGTCGTTCTTGCCGTAAAAGGTCTTGATGCCGATGTCCTTGGCCTCCTCGGCGGCGAGGATTTTCACGCTTTCCTCGATGAAGGGGATAACCTCCTCCACGATCAGGATCTTATCGGTGGTGGACAGGTGTTTCTTGATCAACTTCGGCGGCAAGGGCCAGGTGGTTCCCAGTTTCAGCACCCCCACCCGGTCCCGGGCTCCCAGGAGATGGAGGGCTTCCCGGGTGTAGAGAATACAGGCGCTGCTGGTGATAATGAGCACCTCGGGATTTTTCGGGCCTTCGTAGGTATTGAAGGGGCTTGCTTCAAATATCTCCCTGGCCTTCCTGAGTTTGTCGTGCTGAACCTTGTGTCGGAAGTCCACGGGAAAGTTGATCACCGGTCCCGTCTGGATATCCGTGAGGGGACCATCGAATCGGAAGGAGGCCCTGCTCTTCTTCTCTGGCAGGTCTCCGTAGGTCACATTCCCGCTGGCATGGGACATGCGGGTGACGCTGCGCAACATCACCAAGGTCTTCAGCTCTTCGGAGAGGTCGAAGGCCCATTTGGTCATATCCTTGGCTTCCTGGAAATCCCCCGGTTCCAAAAGGGGGATCTCCACCATCCGGGCGAAGTGCCTCGATTCCCCCTCGTTGATGCTGGACAGGGCCCCGGGATCGTCGCATGAAACCAGGACGAGGCCGCCTCGCACCCCCGTGCCGGCCACGTGGAGCAGAAAATCGGAGGCCACGTTCACTCCGTTCTGCTTCATGGGGCAGATGGCGCGGAGGCCGGCAAAAGAAGCGGCCGCGGCCACTTCCAGGGAGATCTTTTCGTTGGTGGACCATTCCACGTATAAATTTCGCTCCCCGGCGACCTGGGACAGGTTCTCCACGATTTCGGAAGACGGGGTCCCCGGATAGCCCGCGGCCACGTCAACCCCGGCTTCCAGCGCCCCCCGGACGATGGCTTCGTTGCCCATGAGCACGGCCGGGAATCCCTCTTTGTTTTCGATCAATCTGGACATGTTTCCCTCCGTTTTCTGGAACGGCTACAAACCGGCGGCTATGACGCCCAGAACCGGGTCTTCCGGGTCCAGGTAGAACAGGTTCTTGGAGTCGCGGCTTCTCAGTTTCAGATTTTTCACCGCCGTCCTTTTCTTGCCCAGCGAGGCGGTTTTCAGTTTGGGCAGATTCCCTTCGGGCACCTGCCGGAACTCCAGGAGCCCTTTCTCCTTCGCCAGGTTCAGGAGCTTCTGGCCGAGCGGGGTCCGCACGATGACCTGATTCCACCCTTTGGCCTCCTCCCAGCCTTCGGGCAAACGGGCCGACCCTACCGAAAGATCGCTGAACTCGGCGGTCAAATCGGGGCAGTACCAGCAGGCCCCCCGGACAGAGGCGGCGACCTCGTCGAGGGAAATTTGGAGGATCCCTTTTTTGGTGTAGAGGTGCAATACGTGATACTTGCTCGGGGGGATATCCATGCCCTCGATTTCCGAGAGATCGATCTTCTTCCGGAGCACCTCCACCAGGCTCCGCCAGGACAACGCCCAACCGCAGAAGATACCGATGACCAGTTTCAACTGGTCGATCCGTTCCGCGTAGTTTTTAAGGGGCTTCATCCGCATCTTGGCCATGGCCAGGGCCTGGCAGGGGGTGGCCACGATCCCGATTTTCTTTCCCCCTTCTTTGGCGATTCTATTGAATTCGGCCACGTTGGGGGAAACCACGAATTTGCTCCGCCCCCGCTTTTTGACCGATGCCGGGTCTTGCACCGCCGTTTCCCGGGGGAGAAGATCCCGGCCTTCCTCCGTGAGGACAGCCGTGTCGATGATCCCTTCCTGAAGGGCGAGGGTGATCAGAGTCGTCACGGTCCCGCCGTGCTGCGCCCCCGCCCGGACGCCCGGGTCCGCGGCTCGGGTAATATAAAAACCCTTCACCGCCCCCAGTTCAGGGGTCAGATCTTTGGGATCAAAGAGGCGCTTCTTCAGGGCCTCCAGGTCCGTGGGGGTGCGGGGGCAGAAGGCATAGCAACCTCCCTCTTTCAGGTCGCAGGGATGAAGCATGACCACCTGGTCTCGGTAATACGCCTGATAGGGGCAAAGGTTGATGCAGGCTCCGCAGCCGGTACAGAAATGGGCCTCCATCACCTCTTTCTGCAGCTCTTTTTGCCCCATGATCTTTGTATTCATGCGGTTTTCCTCCCAAACATTTCTTCGGTGCATAAAAGATCCTAAGATTTCATAAAGTCACCCGGTTAAACAGCATCCATGAACTTCAAATAAACCATTAGCCCATAGGATCTTCTCACTGTTTCCTCGGCGGCTCGCTCTATTCCAAAAAGTCCTTCTTCAGCGGCTTCCCGGGCCGCGATACGACCGAAGGCTAACCGTTCCCCAAGATCGCCCGCCTCCCGCTAAAGAAGCCCATAGCGCGAACCCATCTCCCCGGCACTTAACAAGCGCGGATCCGCGCGACCATCGGGATGAAAAACTATTTTTAAATCATAAGGGGAAAAGCCATCCATGTCAAACAGTGTTGAGTGGTGAGGATTATGATAATTCACCCCATTCGGGAGGGGCGGACGTAGTTCCGATAATTCGGTTCCGTAACTGCGACCGGGTTCATGAATGCGGGTTCATAAGCGAGTTCAGGTTTGCATACGCGCATTTGATTCCGGCCTGAAAATAGGCGACGAACATCGGTTCTTTTTTCATTGCCTTCGTAAAAATCTAGCCGAGCTTTTTTTAATATAATCAGCTGGCTAGAACCCGGCCCTTGCAGAAAGCATGCGATTCGGGATCTCTCCCATGGAAACGCTCGTTGAACCCTTGTGCCAATTTTTCCACCTTCTCGAGGATTTTATCGAATGCATCGTATAACCTGTCTGCTTGAATCATGTCTTCCGCCAGCCGATAACGGCGTTGTTTCCCAATCTCTGCTTTTAAGATACATTCTGATAAAAATTCTGATAAAAATCCCTTGACACACAATTCTCCTTTTTCTATATTCTTCTCACCCCAAAGCGACTTCTTATCAGACAGCG
>LJUR01000069.1 GCA_001304105.1 Deltaproteobacteria bacterium SM23_61 | reverse complement strand
GGAAGCTCAGAAGAAGATCGAAGAACTGGGACGCGGGGCGGCCTGGCATTTCATCGGCCACCTGCAGAGCAACAAGGCCAAAGCGGCGGTCCGTCTCTTCGATTGGGTCCATTCGGTGGACAGCTTTCGGCTGGCCCAGGAATTGAGCCGGGTCGCGGGCCAGCAAAATAAGGTGCTTCCCGTTCTCCTGCAAATCAACCTGGGTCAAGAAACGACTAAGTTCGGAGCCCTGCAGGATGACACCTTCCGGCTTC
Organism: Deltaproteobacteria bacterium SM23_61; assembly: GCA_001304105.1. GTDB lineage: Bacteria > Desulfobacterota > SM23-61 > SM23-61 > SM23-61 > SM23-61. The sequence continues at coordinate 16,218 of LJUR01000069.1, read as the reverse complement.
TGGAGCAGATGGGTCTCCTGCCGGGGATCTCGGTGAAAGGGTTGATGACCCTGCCGCCTTTCTTCGACAACCCGGAAGAATCCCGGCCCTATTTTCACGCCCTTCGGGACCTGGCCGAGGCGGTTTCCCGGCGAAAGATCGCGGGGGTCTCCATGGAGGAACTCTCCATGGGGATGTCCAACGATTTTGAGACGGCCATCGAGGAAGGGGCCACGCTGGTCCGGGTGGGAACGGCGATCTTCGGCCCCCGCCCACTAAAATGATTGAAGAATTTTTCTTGTCCGATGAATCGGGCGATGGTAAATTGATAAACGCCGGAATAATGGAAGAATGGAATGATGGAATGATGGGGAATGATGAAACACCTCTGAAACCCAATATTCCATTATTCCAACATTCCAATTTCTTTAGCTCTGCGGTGAATTGATTCTGATTCCAAGGGGGGATTATGGCCGTTACCAGAGAACAGGTCATCCGGCTGGTGACCGAAAAAGTCGGGCCCGCGATCGGCGTGGAAGCCAAGATGGAGAGGGGTTTCTGGCGGGTCACCCTGACCAAGGAAGGAAAAACGAGCCTCCTGGAATTGAAGCGGGGATTCCTCGAAGATTACGTGGAGAGGGGGGAATACCAGCAGGAGATTGCCTTCGAGACCCGGATCAACAAGGCCCTAAAGGGACTTAGCTGACTGGAATTATAAATCCAATTTTTTTCTCTTCGGTTCCCACCCCTTTCCTCCGCTTGTAGGTGGGCTCGCGGGCCGACCGCGGCCTTCCGCTCCCGATTTCTCCCATACCCGTGCTTCTCCCCCAAGAGCCGTTCTAATCAGGAAAGAAGGGTCTGCTCCAGGGCAATGGCGGATGAAGTCTATGGGTATGCATTTTGCATGTTTAACGTGAAAATGATCGAGGAAACGGCCCGCTTGTGGAAAAAAGATCATCCGAACTCCTGATCTACCTGGGAATGGGGGGAAGCGTCCTCTACCTCCTCTATGCCTGCAGCCTTTTTTCTGAAACTTCCTTCCAGCTGTTTTTAGGTTGGGGTTTTCTGGCGCTCCTGTGGCTCCTGAAAAAGATGCCTTCTTTCCAGGAACCGCCCCGGAGGATCCTCTTCCTTCTCCTCGCGGCTTTCATTAGCCTGCGCTACTGGATGTTCCGGTCTTTTGATAGTCTCCTCTTCGTCAGCTTCTGGGACAGCCTGGGAATGATGCTCCTGTACCTGGCCGAGACATACGGGATCGTCATCTACCTCCTGGGGATGTTCGTCTCCGCCTGGCCCCTGAACCGGGAGCCTGTCCCTCTCTCCGGAGATCCCGATTCCTGGCCCACGGTGGATGTCTTCATCCCCACCTTCAACGAGGCTCCCGAGATCGTCATGACCACGGCCATCGCCTGCACCCAGCTCGACTATCCCCGGAAGAAGCTCAACATCTTCATCCTGGATGACGGGGCGACGGAGGAAAAAAGAAACGACCCGGACCCGGAAAAGGCCGAAAGGGCATGGGAAAGGTACAACACCCTCCGGTCCATTGCCGAAACCCTGGGGGTCATCTATCATACCCGGCGGGGGAACGGGAACGCCAAGGCCGGAAACCTGAACGAGGCCCTGGGCCTTCACAGATTCCAGCCCGGAATGGCGCTCTCCGGGGAGAGGGCTTCCTGGATCCGGGAGAACGTGGCCCCGCCCCTTCCTCCCACCGCCTGGCCGGGGGAGTTGATCCTGCTGTTGGACTGCGATCACGTTCCGACGAGGGATTTTCTGAAACACACGGTGGGGTATTTCCAGCAGGACCCCAAGCTGTTTCTGGTGCAGACGCCGCATTTCTTCATCAACCCCAACCCGGTGGAGAAGAATCTGGGGACCTTCACCTCCAGCCCCGGTGAAAACGAGATGTTTTACCGTTCCATCCAGCTGGGGCTGGATTTATGGGATTCCTCGTTCTTCTGCGGGTCGGCGGCGCTCCTGCGGCGGGAGTGTCTGGAGAAAGTGGGAGGGATCCAGGGGGACACGATCACCGAGGACGCGGAGACGGCCTTGGCCCTGCACGCGAAGGGCCTGAAAAGCGTGTACCTGCCGCGGCCCATGATCTGCGGGCTCTCCCCGGAGACCTTCGATGATTTCGTGCTGCAGCGCAGCCGGTGGACCCAGGGGATGCTGCAGATCCTGTCTTTGAAGAACCCCCTCTGGATGAAGGGGTTGAGCTGGAAGCAGCGGGTCTGTTACCTGAATTCCTGCCTCTTCTGGTTCTTCGGGCTGGCGCGGCTGGTGTTTTTCATTTCGCCCCTCCTGTACCTTTTTTTCGGCGTCCGGGTTTACAACGCATCGGAGTGGCAGGTGCTGGGGTATGCCCTGCCGCACATATTCGCGACGATCCTGGTGACGGACTATCTATACGGGCGGGTGAGGCACCCGTTTTTCTCCGAGTTGTACGAGGCCGTCCAGAGCATGTACCTGGTCCCGGTGATCCTATCCACGCTGATCAACCCCCGCTCCCCCCGTTTCAAGGTCACCCCCAAGGGGAAGAGCCTGGAAAGCGAATACCTGAGCCCCCTGGCCGTTCCCTTCTACCTCCTCTTTTCGCTCTCCCTCATGGGAATGATGGCCGCCGTCTTCCGCTGGACCGCCTATCCGCAGGAGGGTTTTGCCATCCTGATCTGCCTTTTCTGGAATACCTTCAATTTCCTCTTTGTTCTGCTCTGCCTGGGAGTGGTCTGGGAGCTGCAGCAGCGAAGGCGGTACCACCGGATCTGGGCGGAAGGGCAGGTGGAGGTCTTCGTCCCCCGGCTCGGGAAGGCTATTCCGGCCGCCCTGCAGGATGTCTCCCTCGGAGGATTGAGCGTTCAGCCCCTCGCGGCGGCGCCGGTGGAGGAGAACGAGAAAGTGATCATCCGCGCCCCGGGGTTCAACGGCCGTCCTTTTTCCCTGGAGGCGTCCCTGGTGCGGAACTCCCTACGGAAAGGCCGGCGGGAGTGGGGATGCGAGTTTGCCATCTCCGACGTGTCGGCTTTCGCGGATATTGTGGGCTTTGTCTATGGAGACAGCCGCCGCTGGGTCAGGTTCTGGGAACAGCGGAAATCCCAGCAGGTCCGCATCTCCCGGGGGTTCGCTCATCTGTTCCGGATCGGCTGGAAGGGCGCGGTCCGAAATTTCAAAGGGGTTCTTTTCCCTCACTGGAAGAAATGGGTCCATTCCGCCCGGGCTCTTCCGGGGAAAGTGGCCTTCACCCTTTCCCTGCGGAGAAAGATCCTGCGGGCCCTCTTTGCCGGCCTGCCGAAGGCGGCTGCGGCCGTGCCGACATCTGCGGAGAATAACGGGTAGCCAATTTGGGTTTTTTAAACTAGAATGAGCTATAAACCCCGGAGGACTCCGTGCCCTTCATGCGAACGAAAGCTGCTTTTCTTTCCCTTCCTATCCATTATTCCATGAATCCTTTTTTTGATTGTTTGGGCCATCGGCTCCCTCTGCGGTTCATCGTTTTTTCCCGATCGTTCCCCCGAAAAAACTCATCCGGTGAGGCCATCATGAATAAAATTCAGGTTGCAGGATCGAAAATAGAAAGGAGGGTGGGGTGATAAAAAAATTTGTTTTCTTCGGTGCAACCCTGCTTTTCTTCGGCGCGAATGCTCTCCCATTACCGGCCCAGGAAGTGGTGAAGCTGAAGGTCCCCCTGACCAGACTGGCTCCGGTGCAGACGACCAGGCTGCAGGGGCATTTCGCGGGCCACGGGATGAAGCTTCCCATTCCCGAACGGTGGAAGATCGAGAAAGCCACCCTCCATTTTTCTTACGTGAACTCCACGGCCCTGATCTCCCGGAACTCCCGTCTCATCGTGCTCCTGAACGGCCGGCCGCTGGTCCAGGTAACCCTCCAGCCCCAGTCTCCGGTGGGGGACGTGGCCGTCTTTCTCCCGCCCCGCCTTCTGAAACCGGGGTACCAGGACCTGGAATTCAACGTGATCCAGCACTACACCCTGGATTGCGAAGACCCCACCGCCCCGGAGATGTGGACCGTTCTGGAGCTGGATAAATCCTACGTCGAGTTTGAATACCGCCTGAAGCCGGTTCCCCTCCAGCTGAAGGCCGTCTCCAAATTCCTCTTCGATTCCCGGCTCAGCGGGGATAACCGGGTACACCTGGTGATCGAAGAGCTTTCCCTCGAGAAGGCCGAGCTGGCCGGGCTCATCGCCAGCGGGCTGGCGGTCCGGTTCGATTACCGGCCGGTGGTCTTTTCAGTCTCCCAAACCCTCCAGTCCCGGATGGACAATGTCCTCATCGGCGGGGCGAAATTCGTGAAAGCCGTCCTGGGAGAGCGGAGCCCGGAGGTGAAGGGCGCTTTTCTTTCCCTGATGCCCCTTCCGGTCAAGGAAGAAGGGGGGGCTCGAAGGGGGCTGAGCGATGCGGGCCATGCCCTGATCGTGGTTTCGGGGGAAAAGCCCGAGCAGGTGCGGGATGCGGCCAGAACCCTGGCTTCGGTTTCCTTTCCCTATCCCGGAACTCCCTCCATGGAGGTGAAAGAAATCCGCTTCCCACCGGCGGAAGAGTCCCGGGGAAAAACCATGCTGGCCCCGGGGGAGAAGTACGCCTTCCAGACCCTGGGCTTCGAAACCACCACCTTCCGGGGGATGCGGCCCGGCTCGCGGTCCCTGGAGTTGCGGATTCCTTCCCATTTCATGGCCAAATCCAACGATTTTTTCTGGGTCTCCCTGCACATGGCCTATGGCAGCGGGATGCGCAAGGACTCGGTCCTGAATGTCTTCTTCAATGAAAAGTATATTTCCTCCATTTTCCTGGAAAACCCCCAGGGGGGAATCTTTCGCAACTACCAGATCCCCATCCCCGCCTACCAGATGAAGAGAGGGCGAAACACCCTCACCTTCAGCCCGGCCCTCACCCCGCTCATCACCGGGTGGTGCGAATACATCCAGACCGAGAATCTTCTGCTCACCATCTTCGGCGACTCTTCTTTGCGCATGCCGCCCATGGACAGCTGGGTGGACCTCCCGCGGATGGAGCTCTTCTTCCAGGACGGGTTCCCCTTTACCCGCTGGCCGGACGGGCGGGACACGGTCATCTTCCTGGCCGAAAAGAGTATGAACACGCTCTCGGCGGCTCTGAACCTGCTGGCCATCTCCTCCCAGAAGATCGGGTATCCCGCTTTCGGGGCGCGTTTCACCTTCGATGCGCCCAAGGAACCAAACCGGGAAATTCTCGCCGTGGGGCCAGTCGCCCAGATCCCCCAGGATCTGCTGAAAGCGGCGCCGGTCCGGTTCAGCCGCGACGGGTCGATCTCCTATCCCCAGCTGAAGAAGGAGGACCCGGAATCCAGAGACGAGGATTCCTGGATCCGGAGGCTCCTCAACCGGTTCATCTCTCCCCCTGCGGCGGAGAGGACGGTTTCCCCGCCCTGGGCGGCTTTCAGCCGGCAGGTGAGCGGCCTGGGTGGAGAGAGGGCGCTGTTCAGCCAGTTTCAATCTCCCTACCAGATCGGAAGGTCGGTGGTCCTCTTGAGCGCCGCTTCCTCCCAGGAGTTATTGCGGGGTGCGGTGATGATGTGGGAGCCGGTGGTCCAGGGACGCATCGCGGGGGATCTGGCCCTCCTGGAACTCTCTTCCCCCGAATTTCAGGTGGCCAGCGCGGAGATGGGCTCGAAGTATTATGTGGGGGAAAGGGGGCCGGTCTCCCGCTTGAGCGCCCTTCTGTACACCTATCCGTGGCTCTTCCTGGGGCTCCTGGTGGTGGCCTTTATCATCCTCGCCTACGCCATCTATCACCTGCTGAAGAAGCAGCGGCGGAAACGGATCGGCCATGAAGCCTAGGATGATTCTCCTGGGCCTGGCCCTGCTCCTGGCCTGGGGGATGGCCTACGCCCAGCCGGCGAAGGAGTGGGAAGCCTATAAGAAACGTTTCCTCTCTCCCGATGGACGGGTGGTGGACTTCCTCCAGGGACAGATCAGCCACTCCGAAGGGCAGGGATACGGCCTTCTCCTGGCGGTCCTGCAGGACGACCCCAAAGCTTTTTCTCTCCTCTGGAATTGGGCCCGGGACAACCTGCGGATGAGGAAGGGAGACTCCCTTCATGCCTGGAAATGGGGCCAGCGGCCCAACGGCCAGTGGGCGGTCCTGGATTACAACAACGCCACCGACGGGGACATTCTCATCGCCTGGGCCCTGCTGAAGGGAGCCGGGAAATGGAAGAACGAGGGTTACCGCGGCCAGGCCAGGGAGATCGTGAAGGCCGTCCGGGAAAACCTGGTGGTCCAGCGGCGGGGAAAGCTCCTGGTCCTGCCGGGGTACTACGGGTTTGTGCTGAAAGAGGGGGAAGTTTTGAACCCTTCCTACCTGATCTTCCCGGCCTTCAGGGAATTTGCGGGGGTGGAAGAGGCGCAGTTCTGGAAGAAGGTCTACGAGGATTCCCTGGAGATCTTGAAGAAATCCGCTTTCGGGCGCCTGGGCCTGCCCGCGGACTGGATCCTGGTGAAAGAATCCGGAGCTTCCATTTACCAGGAGAGGAGCCGCTTCTTCGGCTATGAGGCCGTCCGCATCCTCCTCTACCTGTCCTGGGACGGAAGGCTGGGAGCCTTGCCCGGGGCCAAGGCTCTGCTGGACATGTATAAAAAACTCGGCTACGTTCCGCTGAACGTGGACCTGGTCATGAACCATATCTCCCTGGAAGAAGGGCCCGGGGGATATTATGCCGTCTATGGAAGGATGGCACGGGACCTCGGGGAGGGTGAACTCAGTCGTTCCCTTCTGCAAAGGGCCGCGAAGAAGGTTCAGGCGGAGAAAGACGACTACTATTCCCACACGCTCTATCTCCTGGCGCAAGGAGAGGTGAGCCGGCGCTAGCGTGGGGTCTCCAAAAGCATGCGAATCAATCGCCATGTGGAGCCGAGGCCCGGAGCGATGTCCCCGCCTCGGCGGGGCAAAATCCGGCGGGTAATGGTTTCCTAATGAAAAAGATTTTTCCCTTCATCGCCATCGCTTTCCTTGTCTCCGGCCTGTGGTACGTCCGGGCCCAGGAGGGGGGGCAGCCGGAACTTCAGGACCTGGACCAGACAAAGCACGAAGCCGAGATTTCCCAGCACCCCCACGAATCCGGGCTTCTGGAACCGGAATTCGAGGAGATGAGAAAAGCCGCTCAAAAGACGCCGGTCCGCGTGGCCCCATCCGCTCCTCCCACGCTGAAGGACAAACTTGCCCAGGGGTGGAGATTTTTCCGGAGGGGAGATTATGCCAGGGCCGTTCCCCTCTTTACCCGGGCATCGGCCGCACCGGATGCCGCCACCGCGAATGAGGCCCGGCTGGGCCTGGCCTATTCTTACCTGAAGCAGGGGCAGAAAGGCCGGGCCAAGGAGATTTTCGAAGAGCTGGTGGGGAAGAATTACCAGACCGGAGAAGTCCTGCCCAACCTCCTTTCCCTCCTGCTCGACGATCGGGAGGACTCCCGGGCCAAGCCTTATCTGGCCCTCCTTCCGGAGAATGAGCGGGCTCTCTGGGAGAAGAAATTTCAGGAAGCCCGGGTTCGAGAGGACTACCGGAAACTGGCCCAACCCCCATCTCCGCAAGATTTGAATCAGTTTGTCCTGGCTCACCGGGAGGGTCTGGATGGTTGTACGGCCCCTGACGTCTTCGCCCGGGTGGCCAAAGATCTGGCCGCCGCAGGGGCCAGGACGGAAGCTGCCTCTCTTTACCGCGATCTCTTGAGGTGCCCGGAGCCTGACTGGAAAGCGCGCCTGGGAGTGGTCTACGGGCTGTCCGAAGTGTCTCCTCCGGAAGAGATGGAAAGCCTTCTGGCAGAGGAGAAGGAGGTTGGCCCGAAGGAGTACCGGGCCGAATTGGAAGCTTTGGAACTCTCGCTCCTCCGCAAGCAATTGGCCGCCCTGCCGCCCGGATCCAGGGAGGCGGAGAAAGTGAGCGGCAAGATTCTGGCCCTGCAGCCCGGCGACCCGGCGGCCCAAAGGGCGCTGGCCTGGGCGTATTTCAACCAGGGAAAGAATGAAGAGGCTCACCGCCTTTTTTCTTCCCTCCATTCCCGCTACCCGGAGGAGAGAGACTACGCCCTGGGCCTGGCCTACACCCAGATGAAGATGGGCAGAGACGGGGAAGCCCTGGTCCTGGCGGAAAAAGTGCCTTTCAAAGATGAGGAATGGCAGAAGATTCGAGCCCAGCTATACCTGAAAAGGGGAAGAGAGGCTTTCGAGAAGAAAGATTACGCTCAAGCCCAGGCCAACCTAAACAAGGCCCTGGCCATCGAGGCCGACAACCGTGATGCCCGAATTCTCCTGGGCTGGACCCTCTTTTCCAGGGGGCGGGAAGATCGGGTCCTTTCTCTGGTGCAGGCGGAAAGAGAAAAGGGGAAGCTTTCTCCTGAACATCTGCAGGCGCTTAACGATCTGGAACTGGCCGTTCTCCGGAAGCAGCTGGCCGCCCTGTTCCCCTCCTCTCCGCAGGTGGAACGGGTGGCCCGAAGGATTCTGGGACTCCAGCCCGGGGATTTTTCCGCCCGAAGGGCCCTGGCCTGGATGTACTACAACCAGGGAAAGGACCGCAAGGCTTACCCGCTCTTCTCTTCCCTACATAAGGAATATCCCTCCGACCGGGACATTGCCCTGGGCTTGATCTACACCCAGATGCGCATGGGAAAGACGGACGAAGCCCTGGCCCTGGCCGAAAGGGTCGGTTTCCAGGACCGGGAATGGCAGGAGATCCGGGCCCAGCTCTACCTGAAGAAGGCCGGGGAGGCGTACGACAGGAAGAAATACGCGGAAGCCCAGACTTTTGCGGGAAAGGCCCTGACCATCCAGCCTGAAAACCGGGAAGCCCGACTCCTCTCGGCCCGGAGTTCTTCCGCTCAAGGGAAGCCCGGGGAGGCGCTTCCGGTATTTTTGGACCAGTACCAGAAGTCTCCTTCTCCTGAAATGGGCAAGTCGGTCCTTTCCACGTATGACCAGATGGGAGAGAGAAAGAGGGCCTACCAGTTTGCCGAGGCATTGGGCAAAGAGGCTCCTCCCGCATCCAAGAAGGCGGCCGCCGAATATTACGCTTTCCACGACGCCCCGGTGAGGGCGGCTCAAACGGACCCGGAACCGGGCACCTGCTACTACAATGCGGACAAGCCTTCCGTCGAGGCTTCCTTGTTATTCCGCTACAAGAGCGGTTCCGACGGGTTCGACAAATTGATGGAAGCGGACTTTCCCGTTACCCTGGATTACCCGGCTCGTTACGGCAAGAAGTGGAGCTTCTCCCTGATCCCGGCCTACCTCTCTTCGGAAAGCGCCCCGTCTTTTCCCTACGCGGGCAACTATTACAAGTACCTAAACGGAGGGCCGAAGGAGAAGGACCTGGTCACCTCCCTATGGGTGGTGAAGCCGGAGATCGGGTTCCAGAAGGAAGGACCCGTCCGCTACGGGTTTCTCCTGGGCACTTCCTTCATCGGCGGCCCGGTCTCTCCCCTGCCGACTTTTACCGCCGGCCTGTCGGGAAAGAACTGGCTGGTCAACGTACACCAGCTGCAGGTGGATGAGTCCATTCTCTCCTACATCGGGCAGAAGGATCCTTACACCGGCAAGGAATGGGGGAGGGTACTGCGCACGGGAATCGAGGGGGAAATCACCTTCGAGCCCCGGCCCACCTACTGGCTCTCTTTCGCCGCCGGATATGACTACCTTTGGGGAGAGGATGTGTGGTCGAACCAGAGCGTCTTCGGCACCGCCTCTTTCGGGAAGACGATCCCCTGGGGACCGGGAGGCCTTTCGGCGGGCCTCTTTGCCACGGTCAAGCATTTTCGCCGGAACACCGAGTTCTTCACCTACGGCCACGGGGGCTACTTCAGCCCCGAGTTCTTCTTCATGACCGGCCCCACGCTCCGCTACAAGACCACGCCCTGCGCGACCTGGTCCATCGATGCCCGCGCCTCGGCCGGGTACATGTATTACCAGACCAAGGACAGCCCCCGTTATCCGCGGTTCGACGACAACCTGTCCGCTTTGAACGCCTCGGCTCAGGCGGATGCGACCGGATCCTACTCCGGGGAAAGCGAATCCCGGCTGGGGTTCAGCGGAAAGGTCCGCGGGGTGAAGCTCTTCGGGAACCACTGGCTCGGCTCGGCCTTCGTAGGCTTCAACAATGCCTCCTCCTACAACGAATGGCGCACCGGCGTCTCCCTCCAGTACTTTTTCGACTCCATCACCAACGCGGGCGAATTCCGCCACTTCCTCCTCCGCGAGCCCGAAGACCGGTTCCAGAGGTTTTCGAGGTGATATTTCTCAGACTATCCTTCCCTCTTTTGTCCTTTTTTGTCCTTTTTCTCCCTTGACAGCAATTCGTATTTTTGTTAAATAACAAAATATTCAAGGCTGCAGGTATTGAATTTCCTATCTAGTCAGCCACGAGCAAAACCTTCGTGGCTTTCTCCCAAAATTAGGAGGGCATGGCGCAGTAACTTTTCAGTGGGTCCTACAGTTTGCTGAAACAGCCTTACTGACAAAGCCAAACCACCCGCAAGGGTGGGGCGGAAAGCCTCGGGTCCCGCCTTGGGCGGGAAAGCCGGGTTGCCAAAAGGGTAGCCCGGCCTTTTTATTTATAGCCGGTATCGCCCGTAATCTTTTTGGAAACGGGCTGGTATCCCTCTGGAAACTCCCTCTCCCCTTGCGGGAGAGGGTTGGGGTGAGGGGGAGGGGAAATATGGTTTCCGAATGCAGACGATCTGCCCCTTTTATTCGCCTCGATTGGAAAGGAGTTTCTATGGTTACTCCTGAAAAGATTCGCAAAGGAGCCGGGAGCCTCCTGATCTCTTCTATTGTAATGACCCTTTCCCTATTCATCCCTGGATCTTTGGCTTGGGCCTCTACTGCATCGGTCGATGTGGTAGTTCGCGGGGATGGAGGGGTGGTCGTCACGGTCTCTGGCAGCTTTGAAAGCTGTACCTATTGCGATTCCCGCGGGGAGAACTGCTGGGTAAATGATAGCGGGAGTGTTTCTTTATACATAGGGATTGGGCGCCTTTGTTCAAGCAATGGACATGGTTCAGCATCCTGTAGTGTCACCCTGGATCGGGGTGTTTTGCATGGGACCCGTATTTTCAACGGGTATGCGCAGGATTGCATGGGTAGTTCTTCGGACAATTATTCATTGTTGTTGGACAACACCCCTTCGATTCAAATTACCAGCCCTCAAGAGGCGGTAGTTTCGGGGCCGATTGAAGTTGCCGGGACGGCGGTCTTCAAGCCAACGCTCAACACACAGAAAGGGGCGATTGATTTATACGTAAATAGCCGTTGGACCGGGATGAGAAAGAAGTGCATGACGGAGGAATGCACTTTCAGCTTCCAGGAGATCGCCGGCCATCTTTACGACATGGGTCACGGGGGCCCCTATACAGTGGAATTGGTGGCCAGCGGGGGCGGAGCCAAAGCCAATGATAGTAAGACCTTCAAGGTTGACAACACCCCTTCGATCCAAATTACCAGCCCTCAAGAGGCGGTAGTTTCGGGGCCTATCGAAGTTGCCGGAACAGCAGTCTTCAAGCCCACGCTCAACGCGCAGAAAGGGGCGATTGACTTATACGTAAATAGCCGTTGGACCGGGATGAGAAAGAAGTGCATGACGGAGGAATGCACTTTCAGCTTCCAGGAGATTGCCGGCCATCTTTACGACATGGGTCACGGGGGCCCCTATACAGTGGAATTGGTGGCCAGCGGGGGCGGAGCCAAAGCCAGTGATAGTAAGACTTTCAAGGTTGACAATACCCCTTCGATTTACATCACCAGTCCCGAAGGGATAGTATCTCCTCCATTCGACATTGCCGGGTCGGCTGTCTTTAAGCCTACCAATAGCAATGTGAAGGGAACAATATCTGTTTATATAAACAACCGCTACACGGGAATCTCTAAGTCATGCCCTACGGAGAATTGTACCCTGAGTTACAAAGATATGAGGGGGTACCTTTACAGCCCGAGCCCCGGGGGCCCATATACAATCCAGTTCTGGGCCACCGGTGGTGGGGCTCGGGCGAAAGATGAGAAGACCTTTAAGGTCGTGCCATGTAATTTGAAGGCCGTCGACCTAATGGTGGATTCAGATATCTTTGATCGGGCCACGGGCGGGATGGTAAATTTCTCTGGAAGCTTGGTGGATGATTCCAACCGAACGATCCAATGGAAGGTAAATGTAGGGGGTCAGAGCCTTAGCGGGGAGGGGACTTCCGTATTGGCTGCCTGGGATGGGAAAGATTCATCCGGGAAGCTGGTGGAGCCGGATACCTATGTGGCTACTCTGACCGCCCAGACCGCCGAGGGGACCTGCAGCGCCAAGGAGACGAAGAGCGTTCCCGTTACCATTGAATCCCAGCCAGAGGACCCGTGTCTTCTGGCCTGTTTTGGCTCTACCGTCCATTTAGCCAGCGGCAACCTGCGCCATTCCCAGACCTTGTTTCCCCTTCCCCGGTCGAAATTGGGGGGTGACTTTGTGCTGACCTACAACAGCCTGGACGGTCAGGGCAGCCCCCTGGGAACAGGATGGACCCATACTTACAATGTAAGGCTCAACGAGAATAGTAATGGTTCCTATACCCTGGTGGAGGGAGACGGAAGAAGGGTAGCTCTTTACAGCCGGGGAGATCGTTACACCCCTAAAAGCTCCAATTATCCCGCCTTGACGGTCCTTGAAGACGACACCGCCACTTTGGAGCACAAGGAGGGGATTTTTTATTCCTTCGATTCGGTTGGGAAGGTAACGGCTATTTCCGACCGGAACTCAAACAAGGTTACCCTGGTGTACACAGATGGCAACCTTCCTACACCGACGGCAACCTGACTGCCATCTCTTCCCAGGTCCAGCAGCTGGGGCTCCGGGATTGGGCTTATAGCTATTATCCCAATGGGTTCCTGTGGACCAAAATAGACCCCATGGGCAATAAAACCGAGTACTTCTACGATAATCAGTACCGGGTGGCCAGGGTGATCGACCCGGAGGGGAGGATGAGGGAAGTAATCTATGATCCAGCCAATTCCCAGACTCAGTTCATCGAGAAGGATGGGGGATTATGGACCTACAAGTATGATCCTTCCCTGGGGGTTCTGAAGGAGAAGGTGGACCCGCTGGAAAATCTCACTTCCTACACCTATTACCCGGATAGAAACCTGAAGTCGGTTACTGATCCGAGAGGCTACGCCACCTCCTACACCTACGACGAAAATGCCAATGTTACCTCGGTGGAGGATGCTTCGGGGCATGTGACCAAGTATACCTACAATTCTTTCAACAAAGTGGCGACCATAGAGCTCGATCCTAAGGAGCCGCTCATCTATTTTTCCTATGATGGGCGGGGGAATCTCATCAAGGTAACCGATCAGATGGGGATCGAGAGGGAATACGGGTATGATTCCCGGGGGAATCTGACCGTCATAAAGAATCTCTTGGAAAACCTTGGGTTGGAGTATAGCCAGAAGGATGACCTGACTGCGGTCAAAGACCTGGTTTCGGGGTTGACCCTGTATGAATTCGACTAGACGCCATTGGGAACCGGACGATCCTCAAAGAGGTGCAGAGGACCGGACAGGAGGCTGAGAAGGTTATCCGTTTCGAGTACAACGGCTTGAACCGGGTTACCAGATTAACGGGCCCCCCTCCGGAGTTGAACCAGACTTTATATGATTACGATTTAAACGGGAACATTCGATCAGTCATTGATGGGAATGGGAATCCCACCTGGTATGAGTACAATTACCAGGGGAAGGTCAGCAAGATCATGGATGCTTTGGGGCATGAGACTTACTTGAAATACGGGACAGGCTGCCCTACCTGCGGGGCCGGAGTGGACAAGCTGACTCTGGTTATGGATGCCCGGAAACAGACGACAGTCTTTGAGTATGATCAGGCCGGGAATCTGGGGAAAGAGACCGACCCCCTGGGGTATTCCACTTCCTACAAGTATGATTCTGCAAGAAACCTTCGCTCCCGGACAGATGCCAAAGGCAACAGAACCGATTACTTCTTTGATGAGCTTAACCGGCTGAAGGAGGTCAGGTATCCGGATCAGACGACGGTCGCCTTCAGTTATGACTACCGGGGAAACCTGAAGACGGCTGCCAATTCCAATATCGCCTATACTTTTGCCTATGATTTCAACAATCGGCTCACGGAAGTGACAGATTCCAATGGCAGATCACTAAGCTATCGATACAATGAATTGGGCAATCGGACCCGGATGGTGACTCCTGACGGGAGGGTGATTGAGTACAAGTACGATAACCGAAACTATCTGTCGCAGGTTTTGGTGAACTCGGTGCCCCAGGTTAACCTGGTCCATGATCCCTATGGGAGGCGGGTAGGTTTGGGGTATGCCAGTGGAATAAGTACCAGCTATTCCTATAACCCTTCCGGCTATCTTACCAATCTACTGACCCGAGATTCCCAGCAGGCAACCATAAATTCTTTTGCCTATACCCATGACGGGGTGGGGAATCGGAAGACGATGACCGAGTTGAATGGAGTCCATGGGTATGATTATGATAAGATCTACCAGTTAATCGGGGCCATTCATCCTAATATGCCGGGAGAAACTTTCCAGTACGATCCCGTAGGGAATCGCATCGAAAAGGTCAGCAAGGGGACGGGGGAGAAGATAGTTTACTTCTACGATTTTGAAAACCGTCTCATAAAGGTAGAATCTCCTGGCCTAATAGCCCAGTACAAATATAACCCCTTTGGCCGGAGGATCGAGAAGAATGTCAATGGGACCATTACCCGGTATGCCTACGACGGCCCGAATATCCTTCTTGAATATGATGGGGAGAACAATATAAAATCCAGGTACCTTCACAACCTGGCCATCGATGATCCAATGTCTGTGGAACAGGGAGGGAAGATTTATTACTACCAAAAGGACGGCCTTGGTAGCGTGGTCGCCCTGACGGATGAAGCTGGCAAAGTTGTTCAGAGCTACGCGTACGATAGCTTTGGGAAGATCATCAACCAGGCAGGAAGTTTCGGGAATACGTTCACTTATACCGCCCGAGAGTACGATGAAGAAACAGCCCTTTACTATTACCGCGCCCGGTATTATGATCCCAGGACAGGCAAATTCCTCACCAAGGATCCAATTGGGTTTGCGGGCGGGGATGTGAATGTGTATCGATATGTTACCAATAACCCGGTGAATAGAATTGACCCGCTTGGCCTTTACGATCTTTGGGATTTCGGGGAAGACACTTTGAGCTTTGCTGCTGGTCTTGGCAACGCTGTTACTTTCGGCGGATCAACATGGATTGCAGAACAGTTCATGAGCAGCGGTGATGCTACCATTTTACGTCGCACAAAGCGATGTTCAAAGGCGTTTAAGGGAGGAGAATGGGCTAGCCTAGCTTTAGGCGGTGGACGCTTGGCTTATGCAGGAATAGCCAAAGGGGCTTCTATGATTTATGCGGCACGAGGAGCTACTATGGCAAATGCTGCGGCAGTTTCTGCGTTTCGAAATGGCCTGAAACAGGTGTTCCGCTTAGGCCTTTGGAGAGATGCCCGAATCTACACATTGGAGCGAATGGTTGAAAAATACGGGACGGCCGAAGAGATTCTCGCGGCCGCTGGACGAACAGATCTAGAAATTAATGCAATAGGAGCCTGGGCAGCTTCAGGTGGTACGATAACGCTTGCGACAAGCGATGATTGTTGGTGTAAGTAGCCATGAAAATTAGGCAGCTAGGAACTCAGAACGATGGCACCAGAAGTTTCGAAATACGAGCCGGTACGCTTTCGTATCGCGCACTGCTCCGTTGCATCCGTAGGATTCCAGGGGCTGTTGTAACTGATGCAGCGCACCATCCGATGACCGACGACACCAAGATAAATATCATTTATAAGGACGTAACCATAACCATTGATACGCCATTTTCTGACTACATCATCAATTGCACCTCTTCCAGTGGAGCCTTTGACGAGTTTGTTTCCAAGTTGAGTAGCTGTCCGGTGAAGTGGTGGGACCGCATTTTTTAGAAGGAACCACAACATTTGACAATTCTGCAAAAAATGGGGTCACCCATTAGTCGCGGCCTGCCAAGGTCGCATAGTCTTGTAGGTGTGTATGAAATAGGGTCACCCATTAATGAAGAAGGGGGACATCCGGGACCTGCCCCGTTTTAGTGGACACTCGAAAGGGTATATAATCAAGTGACTCTGGAGGTGTCCAATGCAAAAGAGAGATCGCCAGCGTTACAGCCGGGAATTC
>LJUR01000068.1 GCA_001304105.1 Deltaproteobacteria bacterium SM23_61 | reverse complement strand
AACTTGAATGAGGTTCCGGTGGGAAAGATCACCGGAAGGGAAACAAGGGATTTGATCAACGGGAAGTCTGTCGGGTCGCGGTCCATATCCCTGCGGATTACGGACGTGCTGCCCGGAGCGCTCTGTTCTCCCGGGCACGTTCACACGGAGTGTGAAGAAGTGATCTTCATCCTCTCGGGGCAGGGGGAAATCAAGATCGGGGAAGAGACTTTCCCCATGAAAGTGGGGGATGCGATTCACCTGCCCACCGGCGTGCCCCATCTCATCCGAAACACGGGGAAAGAGACCATGCGCATGGCCTGCTCCTTTTCCTCCAATGACATTTCGCGAGATCTGAAAAGCGAGGAGGGGATGAATTTTTGATAAGACGGGGTGTAGAGTGTGGGGTGTAGGGTGTAGAAAAAAGATAAACATGAATTTTGGGCTACGAGGCATAGATAATAGGTTACCAGCAATCACCAATTATTGGACCCTACAAGACGAATCAAGACTTGCCTCTCCCTACACCCTACACCCGACCCCCTGCACCCTTTATTTTCTTGCGATCAGACTGGCAATGGCCCTCTGTTTACCCCCCTCCCGGAATACCCCTTCGCGGTAAAAAAGAATATGAAACCCCCGGAAGAGACGGAGTAGTTCGTTGGGTTTGAGAAGATATTGGGTTTGGCCGGGGCCTCCGGTGCCAAGCTTTTTCTGCTCTGTCGTATAGGTCTCGAAAACTACCATTCCTCCCTTTTTCAGGCCTCTTTTTATTTTGGGAATCAGGCGGCGGTCGAGAAAATAAAAATTGAGAATCACCCCATATTTGCCCTCCGGGATGGGATACGCATCCAGGTCCGCGGCCATCGCCTTGATCGTGACTCCCCGGGCCTTGGCCAATTTCTTGGCCCGGCTTATGGCCAGCGGGGAGATATCCACGGCTTCCGCCGCAAAGCCGTGCTCCGCCAGGAAAACGGCGTTCCTTCCTTCCCCGGCGGCCAGGTCGAGGGCTTTTCCTTTGGGCAGAAGGCGGAGGTATTTTTTTAGAATGGTGTTTGCGCCCTGATTCAAATCAAGCTTTCGCTTTTGGTATCTTTCGTCCCAACGCTTTTGGTCCTCTTTCATTTTCTACTTCTCCCATTTGGGTTCAACATATTCTAGCAACAGATCCTCCTTTTGGCCATTTCTGCCTTCCCTTTTTTCAGCCCGAGCATTCATCTTCATATCCACCTCACTCCTTTCAAGTAAGGCGGGAAGGTGGTTGAATTCTTGACATTGCCCGACCCGGAAGCAAGGGCGTTTTGCACAAAAAACATCGGCGGGAAAAGAATTTTATCCGGAGATACCCCCGTGCTTCCGCAAATTGGGGCGGGCCATCGGGCGCCCAGCCGGGCGCCCCTACAACGGAATAACCTTATTCTTGGAGAAAGAACGGCTTGCCCACGCGATCCTCGAATCCCGCCCTTGGCGGGATGGTCATCAAGCGAAGCGCTCCTCGAGGGCCGAAGGGCCGCTCGGTGTGTTCATGCGTCTTTTGTTGACTCCCTGCCGGTAATTTAGTACGCTTAGCTCTGGTGAAGAAGGGGCCATTTCTATCATTTTTCGGTTTTCTTATCCCTGGTCATCCACGTTTACCCGCGTCCCAATTATCATTCTGGGAAGGGAGGTCCTTATGGCCCATTCAGTCAACCCGGAAACCTGCACGAAATGCGGCCTCTGCGCCGAGGTGTGCCCGAACCAGATCATTGATTGGACTCAGGGCAAAGAGCCCGGGTTTCGGGCCGATCGGATTCCTCTCTGTATTCAATGCGGTCACTGCATGGCGGTCTGCCCGCCCCAATCCATAACTGCCGGAGAGCTGTCCTACGAGAAGGATTTCTTCGACCTCCCCATGGGAGGATGTGGGGAATACGACTTTTTCAACTTCCTCTCCAGCCGGCGGTCGGTCCGGAATTTTCAGGACAAACCCGTACCCAGGGAGATGCTCCAGAGGATCGTTGAAGCGGTCACTTTTGCCCCCATGGGCTTGCCCCCTCACAAAGTTGAGGTCACCGTGGTTCAGAATCGGGCGGTAATCAAAAAGGCCCTTCCCCATCTGATGAAGCTCTACGGGAATTTGAAAAAATGGATCAAGAACCCGTTGGCGCAGTTTTTCATGAAGCGGAAAATGAATGCGGAGACGTTCAACACCATAAAGAACCACGTCGTACCGGTGATGGAAAAAGGATTGCCGGAGATGAAGGAGAAAGGCAGGGACATTTTCACCCGCGGGGCGCCGGCTTTGCTTCTCTTCCATGCTCACCGGGGTTCGGAAAATCACACCGAAGACAGCCTTGTTGCCGTCACCTATGGGCTTTTGGCTGCTCACGCGCTGGGGTTGGGCGCTGCGGCCATCGGCCTGATCGCTCCCGCTGTGGAAAGGAATCGAGACCTGCGAAAGTTGTTCCGGATTCCCAGGGAAAACGAAGTCCTGGCTTCGATGATCGTCGGCTACCCGAAGTTAAGCTTCCAGAGAGGAATCAAGCGGGAGTTGGCCAAGGTAAGCTGGATCTAGGGAATTGGAGTGCGAATCCCCTGGGGCTGAAGCCCTTGAAATTTTTCTATTTTCTATATTGGGTCCGAAAAAATTTCAGGGTTTTGATTTTTTTCTTGACAAGAAAGGGAGGGGCGTGTATTTTTATATCAAATTATCGGCAGAAGAAGGCGTAATGGACAGACCCCAAATTTTTAACAACCTCGGCTGGTGGTTTTACTTTTATTATTGGGGAGGGGTCTGCCCATGGGCGGGGAAGACTTAATCTTTAAGTCATAACCTAAAAAAAACAAGCCATGGGTAGAACGAAAGACGCTATCCATGGCTTTTTTATTTTCCAGGATCCAAGGCCATGGTGGCAAAAACCCCATGGCCTTTTTCGTAGGAGGTTAAGCAGCCATGGTCATCGTCATGAAAAGCAACGCCAGCGAAGGGCAGATCGGGAAAGTGATCGAATGGATCGAGTCCATCGGATACAAGGTCCATCTTTCCCAGGGGGTGGAAAGAACGGTCATCGGAGCCATCGGGGACGGGCGGGGGAAAGAACAGCTTCAATCCATCGCCGGCCTGGCGGGGGTGGAAAAAGTGGTGCCCATCCTGAAACCCTACAAGCTCGCCAGCCGGGAATTCCAGGAACAGAATACGGTCGTACAGGTCGGGAACCTGGAGATCGGGGGGCCGCGATTTGTGGTCATGGCGGGCCCCTGTACGGTCGAGAGCGAGGAACAGCTCCTGGAAAGCGCCTACGTGGTTAAAAAAGGGGGGGCCCATGTGCTGAGAGGGGGGGCTTACAAACCGAGGACCTCGCCCTACAGCTTCCAGGGAATGGAGGAAGAGGGGCTCAGGCTCTTGAAGAAAGCCCGGGAGAGAACGGGTCTGCCGGTAGTCACCGAGGTCATGAATACCACCGAGGTGGACCTGGTGGAGGAATATACCGACATTCTCCAGGTCGGGGCCCGCAACGTTCAGAACTTTGCCCTCCTGAAAAAAGTCGGCCAGGCGCGCAAACCCGTCCTTCTGAAAAGGGGAATGATGACCACCCTGGAGGAGCTTCTCATGTCGGCGGAGTACATCCTGTCCTCGGGGAACCGCCGGGTCATCCTCTGTGAGCGGGGGATCCGGACCTTCGAGACGGCCACCCGGAACACACTGGATCTGAGTGCGGTGACGGTTCTCAAGGAGCTTTCCCATCTGCCGGTCATCGTGGACCCCAGCCATTCCACCGGCTATTGGAAATACGTCATCCCTTTATCCCGGGCCGCCCTGGCCGTGGGGGCCGACGGAATCATCGTGGAAGTCCACCCCGAGCCGGAAAAGGCCCTGTGCGACGGGATCCAGTCGCTGAAGCCAGAGAAATTCTACCAGCTCATGGAGGAGCTGACCTTTTTAGAGACGGCCCTGAGAAAGGAGGCGAGAATCCTGTCATGAACAGTTTCCGGGTAACCCTCGACAAGAATCTTTCTTTCTCCTACGATATTTACATCGGGTACCAGATCCTGGACCGCATGCCCCCGATCCTCTCCAAAAACGGCTGGGCCCGCCGGTACTTCCTCTTCCTGGATGACCGGGTGGATGCCCTTCATGGGGACCGGGCCCTGGCGATCCTGAAAGAGAGGGGCCTTGCGGCGGAGAAAATTGTGTTCCCGGCAGGAGAGGATTTCAAAAACATTCACACCTGCACGGAGTTGGCCGAACGTCTGCTGGAGCGGGGCGCCGATCGAACTTCGGCGCTCATCGCCCTGGGCGGGGGCGTGGTGGGAGACCTCACCGCTTTCGTTGCCTCCATCTACATGAGGGGGATTCCTCATGTCCAGGTGCCCACGACCCTTCTCGCCCAGGTGGACAGCAGCATCGGGGGCAAAACCGGCGTCGACCTGCCCTCGGCCAAGAATCTACTGGGAACCTTCGCCCAGCCAAAGGCGGTCTTCATCGACCTGGCCTTTCTGGAAACCCTTCCGGAGCGGGAATTTACCAACGGACTGGCGGAGATCGTCAAGTACGGGATCATCGAGGATCCCGGGCTTCTGGGCGACCTGAAAAAGGCGATCGAGGCTTTCCGGAGCAAGGACCCGGGTCCCCTGGAGAGGATCATCGCCCAATGCTGCCGGATCAAGAAAGGGATTGTAGAGAGCGACGAGACGGACCGGGGGCTCCGCCGCATCCTCAACTTCGGACATACCATCGGCCACGCCATCGAGGCCGAGTCCGGCTTTTCCGTTTCCCACGGCGAGGCGGTGGCCATGGGAATGTGCGGCGCGGTGCTCCTCTCGGAGCGGCTGAAATACCTCTCTTCCTTGGACCGCGAGAAGATCATCGCGGCCATCGGCCTCGCGGGCCTGCCGGTATGCATTCCAGCTTCCCTGGACACCGAGGGCATCCTGCGAGGTCTCCGGAGGGATAAGAAGAAAGAGGGCGATACCATCCACTTTGTTCTCCTCAAGAAGCCGGGAATGCCCTTCCTCAACGGAGGGGTTTCGCCATCCCTGGTGAGAGAAGCGATCGAGGCGCTAAAGGAATGAAAAAGGTGGAGACCCTCCGGGAAAAAATTAGGCAGAAAGACCGGGAGATCGTCCGGCTGTTGAACGAAAGGGGTTCTCTGTCCCTCGAGATCGGCCGGATCAAGGGGGCTATGGGCATGGCCCCTTATGACCCCGCCCAGGAGGCGAGGCTTTTCGGCGGCCTGGCAGAGCTCAACGGAGGTCCCCTGTCCGATGAGGCTTTGCGGAACATCTACCGGGAAGTGGTTTCTTCCTCCCGGGAGCTTCAGTCCCCGATGACCGTGGCCTGCCTCGGGCCGGAGGCTTCTTTCTCCCATCTGGCCGCGCTGGCTCATTTTGGTCGAACCCCTCGTATCGTCTTCCAGAAAACCATCGGGCAGGTCTTTGATGAACTGGAGAAGAACAGAATTTCCTTCGGCGTAATCCCCTTTGAAAACTCCCTCGAGGGGCCGGTGAAGATGACCCAGGACCGGATGATTTCCACACCCCTGAAGATCCGGGCCGAGGTCTTCCTGAGGGTTTCCCACTGCCTCATGTCTTGCGGGCGGATGCCCGAGGTCCGCAGGGTCTACTCCCATCCCCAGGCGTTGTCCCAGTGCCGGGAATGGCTGGCCAGGAACCTGCCGAAAGCCGAATCCGTGGCCAGCGACAGCACCGCCGGAGCTGCCTTGCAGGTCCGGAAGGACAAAAGGGGGGCGGCCATCGGAAGCCTTCTGGCCGCTAAGACCTACGGACTGCCGGTTCTTGCCGAAGGCATCGAAGACCGCCCCATCAATATCACCCGTTTTGTAATCATGGGGAAAGGAGGGACGCGGCGGACCGGCAGGGATAAGACCTCGATCCTCTTCGGGACCCGCCATCTGCCCGGCGCCCTTCACGGGACCCTGGGACCTTTCGCCCGGGCCGCGATCAACCTCCTGCGGATCGAATCCTACCCCATTCGGGACCGGGTTTGGGAGTACCTCTTTTTCGTCGATTTCGGGGGCCATATCGAAGAGCCGAAGGTTCGAAACTGCCTCCGCAAGGTGGAGGAGAAGACCGTCTTCCTAAAGGTTTTGGGGTCCTATCCGTGGGGAGATGAAAAACCATGATCTGTGTGCCCGTCATGGCCGAGACGAACCGAATGGCCCTGCGAATGATGGCCAGGAGTTTTGCCCTCGCCGACATGGTGGAGCTGCGGATCGACCGCATGGGAGCCCCTGACCTGCCCGCCCTGGTAGGAGCCCGGAAGGGAATCCTCCTGGTCACCAACCGGCGGAAGAAGGAGGGAGGGTTCTTTGCCGGGCCGGAGAAGGATCGGGTGAGTTTACTGGCCGAGGCCGCCCGTCTGGGAGCGGATTGGGTGGACGTCGAAGCGAGCACGGGAAGGCGCTTGATCAGCGATCTGGCGGCTAAAATCTCGGGCCAGGGGCAAACCACGAAAATGATCGTCTCCCACCATGAATTGCGGGGGACTCCCTCCTGGAGGACCTTGCGGCGGAGATACGAGGCCTGTCGCGCTTTCGGGGCCCAGGTGGTGAAGATTGTAACCTATGCCGAAGCCGTCGAGGACAACCTCCGCGTCCTGCAGCTCATTCCGAGGTCTCTGGCGGAAGGACAGGCGATTGTCGCTTTCTGCATGGGCCCGCAGGGGAGAATCAGCCGGATCCTGGCCCCGGTCCTCGGCTCCTGCATCAGCTATGCGAGCTTGCGCAAGGGGGCCGAGTCCGCCCCCGGCCAGCCCACCGTTTCCGAGATGCGGAGGACTTTGCAGTGCCTCAAAGCCGTGGTCGGCGGGTCCCAAGAATCGGAAACGGGAAAAGGGCCCCGGCCTTCATCGAGGTCGGTCGGCAGCCTGGGGGGGAGGCGGATTCGCCGACCGGGTAAGATTGGGGGAATTTCAAGGTGACCCAGAAAATCACCCTGTACGGCCTTTTCGGAAACCCCGTCGGGCACAGCCTTTCGCCGGTCATGCATAATGCGGCCTACCAGGCCATGGGGCTGCCGGCCAAATACCTTTCCTTTCAGGTGGAAAGCGCGGAGGAGGCCTTGCGCAGGATACGGGATATGGAAATCCGCGGGGCAAGTGTGACCATGCCCTTCAAAACGGCCATGATGGCCCATCTCGATGGGGTGGACGAGGACTCCCGGGTCATCGGGGCGGTCAACACGCTGCGGGTTCAAGAAGGGAAAATTCTGGGCACCAACACCGACTGGATCGGATTCAACCGGAGCCTTAAGCAGCATCTGGACATGAAGGGAAAGACCTTTGCGGTCATGGGTTCCAGCGGTGCGGCCAGGGCGGCGATTTTTGGAATCAGGAAAGAAGGAGGGAATCCCCTGGTCCTGTACCGCAACCCGGAAACGGGAAAGGCGCTGGCGCGGGATTTCGGCTGTCCCTGCCGGCCCCTGCTCGATCTGGGACATACGGAAGCCCAATGCCTGATCAACGCCACCCCGGTGGGCATGGCGCCCGACGCGGGGAGTACCCTGGCTCGGAGAGGAGACCTGGCCCGCTTCGAATGGGTCATGGACCTGGTTTACAATCCCCTGGAGACTGCCCTCCTGAAAGAAGCCCAAGCGGCCGGATGCGGCGTGATCACCGGCCTTCCCATGCTCGTCTTCCAGGGGGCTGAACAGATCCGTATCTGGACGGGAATGGAGCCGCCCGTCGAACGGATGAACAAAGCGGCGGAGAAAGAGCTCCTGCGCCGTGAATCGGATGGGCGAAGAAGAGGAAAGGAAAATTGACGGTTCGGTAAGAAAATATTTCCCCTCCCCTGGCGGGAGGGGATGAAGGGGAGGGGGATAATAAACTGGCTGAAATTTCTTATTCACCCTCACCCCAACCGTTCGGCTGAGCTCACGGCCGAAGCCCTCTCCCGTCAAGGGAGAGGGTGTACTTTTGAATTTTTAAGAATTTATCAATTGTGAGGCTGAAGACATGTCCAACCCAATGGAGATCCGCCCGGTTGAAACCCTCAGTGCCGCAGTCCGTGTACCGGGCTCCAAGAGCTACACCCAGAGGGCGTTGGTCATCGCCTCGCTGGCCGAAGGGAAATCTCTGCTGCGGAACCCCCTGCGGTCCGAGGACACGGATTATCTGCTGGAGGCGCTGCGGCTCCTCGGCGCGGAAATCGCTCCGGCGGATGAGGATCTCCTGGTTACGGGGACGGGCGGAAGGATCCGGAATCCCGGGAAAGAGATGTACCTGGGCAACAACGGGACGGCCACGAGGTTTCTGATCAGCGTGGTTTCCCTGGGGACCGGGGATTATCGACTCACCGGGAGCCCCCGGCTCGGCGAGCGGCCGGTCAGCCCCCTCTTGAAGGCCCTTCGGGAACTGGGCGGCGAGTGGACCTGCGAGGTCAATGAAGGGTTCCTTCCCCTCATCATCCATGCCCATGGAATCCGGGGCGGGCGGGTGATTTTTGACCAAGTGGAGAGCAGCCAGTATGTCTCCTCCCTGCTGATCAGCGCTCCCTTGGCCAAGGGGGATGTGGAGATTTCCATCAAAGGGTCCCTGGCCTCCCGGCCTTACGTGGACATGACCGCGGATGCGATGGAGCATTTCGGGGCTTCCGTGGAGACGGAAGGGGAAAACCGTTTTTCCGTGAGAAGCGGGCAGCGGTACCGGGGAACCGATTATTCCATCGAAGGGGATGCCTCCAGCGCCTCTTATTTTTTCCTCGCCGCGGCCCTTTGCCGGGGGACGGTGAGAGTCCTCGACCTGAACCCCGGGACCCTGCAGGGGGACGGCCGTTTTCTCGGCATCCTGGGAAGACTGGGCTGCTCCGTTTCCTCGGGCGGGTCCTGGGTTGAAGTGACGGGGAAAGAGCTCGTCAAGGGGGACCTGGTCTTTGACATGGGAGACATGCCCGACATGGTCCCCACCCTGGCGGTCCTTTCCGCCGTGCGCCCGGGCCGGACGGTGATTCGGAACGCGGCCCACCTGCGGATCAAGGAGAGCGACCGGCTGCAGGCGACGGCCAGAGAGCTGGCCAGGACCGGCATCCTGGCGGAGGAAAGGGAAGACGGCCTGGTAATCACCGGGGGAAGGCCCCGGGGGGCGGAGATCGAGACTTACGATGACCACCGGATCGCCATGAGCTTTGCCATGCTCGGCCTTACGGTTCCGGGGATGCGGATCCGGGGCGGCGGCTGCGTAAGGAAGTCCTTCCCCGGCTTTTGGAAAGAAATGGAAAAATTAAACGGACCGCATGCATGAATATCATCCTGATCGGATACCGGGCCTGCGGCAAGACCTGCGTGGGGAAAAGGATCTCCGGGTTTCTCGGACGTCCCTTCTACGATACGGACGAGATGATTCAGCGGAAAACCGGAAAGACCATCCGGCAGATCGTCGAAGAGGAGGGCTGGCCTGCGTTTCGAAAGTCGGAAAAAGCCACCATCGGCGAAGTGGCCCGTCA
Source organism: Deltaproteobacteria bacterium SM23_61 (assembly GCA_001304105.1). GTDB lineage: Bacteria > Desulfobacterota > SM23-61 > SM23-61 > SM23-61 > SM23-61. The sequence continues at coordinate 4,094 of LJUR01000068.1, read as the reverse complement.
AGACGGGGCGATCATCGCCCTGGGGGGAGGAGCGGTCATGGAGCCCGGAAACGTAGAAGCCCTGAAGGGGAAAGGATGCTTCGTCTGGCTCCAGGCGGAAGAAGAGACGCTTCGCCGACGCATGAAAGGCGATGGGGCCAGCACGGAGCAAAGGCCTCCTCTCATGATTCCAGGGAAAGAGGATGAAAAGGAACTGCTGGCCAGGCGAGGCCCCGTCTACCGCGCGCTGGCCGACCTGGTCATCGATACAACAGGGAGAAGCGTCGACGAAGTGGCCAGGGAGATTTTGGCGGCCCTTGGGGTCCCCCCTCAGCCTCCACTGAGGCTGTGAAAAAATCCAGGCAGCGAAAAATTGGGGGGCCTGGGGATGCCCGGGGGAGGGGAAATTTCCTGCCGCCAAAACAGGCGCTTATTTCTCCGTGGCCCGCTCGGTATCGAACCCATGGAAGCCCTAAGGATCCTTTGTTTGGATTTATAAGAGTCTCCGCAAGTTGCCGACGTCGCTCTGCGGAAGCCCGGGCAGTGCTTCATGGGCATGTATCTCCCGCCGGGTTTTGACGGCAGGAAATTTCCCCTCCCCCGGGCAACGAAAGAGGCCTGATGGGGGAGGGCAGGGGATCTGAGGAGAGAAGATGGGCGGAAATACCTTCGGCGTTCTTTTCCGGGTGACTACCTGGGGGGAATCTCACGGGGAAGCCCTGGGGGCGGTCGTGGATGGCTGTCCGCCGAACCTGGAGTTGAACGGGGAGGACATCCAGCAAGAACTCAACCAGCGAAGACCCGGAAGGGGACAAGGAGCGTCCCCGCGCCAGGAATCAGACCGGGTGGAGATCCTGTCTGGGGTTTTCCAGGGGAAGACGACCGGAACACCCATCTCCCTTCTGATCCGGAATCAGGACAGGAAGAGCACCGATTACGAGGCCCTGGCCGACCTATTCCGGCCGGGGCACGGGGATTTTGCCTACTTCAAGAAGTACGGGATCCGGGATCACCGGGGCGGCGGGCGGGCCTCGGGACGGGAAACGGCGGCGCGGGTCGCCGCGGGAGCCATTGCCCGGAAGGTCATCGCCCGGGAGGGAATCGAGGTCCTGGGCTATACCGTGGAGCTGGGCGGGGTGGCGATCGAACCAGGGAGCCGGGGAAATAGCCGGGAGAACGAACTTTTTTGCCCGGATGCCAAAGCCGCAGAGAAAATGAGAGACCGCTTGGAAGCGGCAAGGAGAGAAGGGGATTCGCTGGGCGGAATCGTGGAGATCCGGGTCAGGGGATGTCCCGCCGGCTTGGGGGAGCCGGTCTTCGATAAGATCGACGCCGACCTGGCGAAGGCGGTCATGAGTATCGGGAGCGTCAAGGGAGTGGAGATCGGTGCGGGCTTCCGCGCGGCCAGGATGAAGGGCTCGGAGAACAACGACCCCATGGTCCCGGGCGGATTCAAGACCAATCATGCCGGCGGGATTCTGGCCGGGATCAGCACCGGGGAAGAGATCGCCATCCGGGCGGCCTGCAAACCCATCCCCTCCATCGAGAAGGAACAGGATACGATTGACCTCCGGGGAAACCCGCGAAAAATAGCGGTCAAGGGAAGGCATGATGTCTGCGTCATCCCGCGCATCATACCGGTTTGCGAGGCGATGGTGTGTATCGTCCTGGCGGACCACCTGCTCCGCCAGAAGGCGATCTCGTGATGACTGGGGGAATCATAGAAATAAGGTGTGAAAGAATTCAGGTGAAGGAAGTTCTGAGGGCTTAAACCATGTCCAGGGATCGGAAAATTTCGCTTGCCAAAATGAGGCACTGATTTCTTCGTAGGTCGGCGTCCAATGAATTTGGGTTGTGCCCATGGGAAATCTTCTTCTATTTACCTGGGTTTGTATCAGGTATGGGAGCGTTTCTCTGCGGAAGTCAAGGGGCCCCTTAGGAGAGGGGAGATGTCCCGCCGATTTTGGCGGCGCGAAATTTTCCAACCCCTGGACAACAAAAAGGGTTTTTCCAATCCAGAGTTAAATTTTTTCACAGCCCCTCTTTGCAGGGGGAGCCGGAGGATTTCAGGGAGGGATTCTCAAATCGAAAGCACTCGGTGAAATTGATACGGAAAAATAGAATGGACGGCGGGGAAGAATTGAAGAGCGTGGGGGAGAGAGAAAAATTCCCGGTGGGGATCATCGGCGGCACGGGAGGGATGGGGCGCTGGTTTGCCCGGTTCTTCTCCGAAGAGGGCTACCCGGTTCTGGTTTCCGGGAGAAAGGAAGGCCCCGATCTTCCCGAAATGACCGAAAAATGCCCGGTGATCATCGTGAGCGTGCCCATCGGGGTCACCTGCGAAGTCATCCGCAAGGTGGGGCCCCTCATGAAAGCGGATTCCCTGCTCATGGACCTGACCTCTTTGAAAGAAGAACCGGTGCGAGCAATGCTGGAGGCTTCCGTTTCCGAGGTCCTCGGCCTCCACCCCCTCTTTGGGCCGGGGGAACCCTCCATGGCAGGACAAAACATCGTCCTTTGTCCGGCCCGGGGGGATCAATGGCTGTCTTGGGTCCGGGAGTTACTCAAAAAGAACGGGGCCTGCCTCGTGGAAGCCACGCCGCAGCGACATGATCAAATCATGGCCTTCGTCCAGGCGGGCAATCATCTGCACACGATCCTTATGGGATTGATCCTCCAGGAGGCGGGGTTGGAGCCGGCGATCCTCGAGTGCTTCTCCACCCCCGTCCTGCGGACCAAAATGGGTCTCATCCGGAAAGTTATCTCCCAGCCGGCTCTATATGCGGAGATCATCACCCGAAATCCCGAAATCGTGCGGATGGCCTCGCTCTTCGAGGGAAAGATCGCCGAGTTGGTGGAGGCCACGGAAAAAAGAAGCGCCGAAGAATTGACGAAACTCATGGAGAAAATTCCAGCGGCCTTATGAGCTCCGGCGGATGAAATCAAAGAAATAATATCCTCCAGGCTCGAGGGGAGGCACGGAATTGCCCTCTCCAGGAAATAAGAAAATGGATTTTAGAAAAAAGGGTCAGGGAAGAAGCACGACTCTCGGGGGGATAAGGGTGGGGACCCAGGGGCTCTGGAGAATTGTCTGGGAGTGGCCGGGCTACATACCCCGGGTTTTCCTGCTGCCCCTTCAGGGCCGTCCGCCCTGAAAGCCGGGCCGTGGAGAACCCGGGAAGGGGGTCCACGGCTTTTTTTCTTTTCCTGGCCGTGCCCCGGAGCACGGCTTTTTTTTATGCAAGAAAGAATCAACCGCAGGGCAAAAAAATTGGAATGCTGGAATGATGGAATAATGTGACTGAGCCTTTTATTTTTTGCCCATGATTCCATTATTCCTTTTCGTGATTCTCTACGGCCTCCGCGCTCTCTGTGGTTCACCGTTCATTCTTTTCAGGAGGATTCATGTACTGTCCATCGTTTAAGGAGTTCCAAGACCTCGCCCAGAGGGGAAACCTGGTGCCCGTGTACCGCGAGATCCTGGCCGACGAGGAGACCGCGGTCACCGCACTTATGAAAATCAGCCATCGGCCCTACGCCTTTCTCCTGGAGAGCGTGGAAGGGGGGGAGAAATGGGGCCGGTACACCTTTCTGGGGGCCGATCCCCGGGTCATTTTCCGGGTGAGGGCCGGCGGGGTGGAGATCCAGGAAAACGGAGAGACAAAACGACTCCGGCCCAGCGGGGATCCGCTGACCTGCCTGAAGGAGTTGATGGAAAAATACCGACCCGTGCCGCCGGGCGGGTTGCCGAGGTTTTTCGGCGGGGCGGCCCGGGCTCCGCTGGGGCCTCCGGAGATGGACGACGCGGTCTTCCTCATCACCGACAGCCTGCTCATATTCGACAATGTCCGCCACACCATCAAGGTGGTCCTCTGCGCAGAGATTCCCGCGGAGAAGAAAGGGCTGGAGGCGGTTTACGGGGAGGCGTTGATGAAGATCGAGGGGATCATCGAGCTCCTCCGGCAGCCGGTCCCTTCCTCTGCATCGTCGCCTGACCCCCGGGGCGCAAACCCGGCCTTCCATCCCAACATGGAGGAGGAAACCTTCAAGGGCATGGTCCGGCGGGCCAAGGAGTACATCGAGCAGGGGGACGTTATCCAGGTCGTCCTTTCCCA
>LJUR01000067.1 GCA_001304105.1 Deltaproteobacteria bacterium SM23_61 | reverse complement strand
TGAAGATCCTTTCGTATTCCCCGCCCCGCACGTCGTGGAAGAAGAGAAGATCGATCCATTCGGTCTGCAGCCGTCTGAGGCACCGCTCCAGCTTGGCCCGCACCCCCGGTCCGTCCCGTTCATCCACCTTGGTGGAGAGATAAAACTCTTGGCGCCGTTTCTTTAGGACCTGGCCGATCTTTTCCTCGCTGTCCCCGTAACAGTCAGCGGTGTCGATATAGTTGATCCCGGAATCCAGCGCCCGGTTCAGAAGGCTCTCGCATTCCTTCAGGCTGATTCGGGGAAGTTTAATCGCCCCGAAGCCGATGGTGGATACAGACCAACCGGTTTTCCCCAGGATTTTCTTCCGCATGGGTTATAAATCCTTCTATGACATTATATCTGATCTCTACGGTCTCCGCCCTCCCGGCGGTGAAAATTTATTTCCCCGCGACCCTGAGTTGATTCACCAGGATGTGGGCTTGACGGAGGGGCTCGGGAATCCTGTACCCCCGGCAGAGAGAAAGAACCATTTTCACGCTGCCCTCCATATCCATCCTGTGTCCGGGAGAGACATAGACGGGTTTCACTCCCGTCCGGGTCCGCACGATCATCCCCAACGTTTGCTCCCCCTCCAGGAGAGGAACAAAACTCCCCTGCTCCAGTCCGGGTTCCGCCTCCTTGCCGTAGAGGCGGCTTTTGGCGCAGCCGATGGAAGGCAGGTTGAGAAGGATCCCCAGGTGAGTGGCGATGCCCATGGACCGAGGGTGGGCGATTCCCTGGCCGTCGATCAGGATTACATCCGGATGCCGTTCCAGTTTGGAAAAAGCTTTCAGGAGAATGGGCGCCTCCCGAAAAGAAAGAAGACCGGGGATGTAGGGAAAAGAGCTCCTCCCTCTGGCCGCGGCAGTTTCCAGGAGGGTCAGATCGGGATAGGAGAAGATTAGAAAGGCGGCGAACAACTTTTCATCGGTACGGCTGTAGGAAGCATCAGCGGCGGCGACCGTTTTGAAAGGCGCTTTGGACGTCCTTAGCCGCAGCCTTTTCCGCAGCTTCTCCTGAATCCGAACGGCCTCTTGGGGACTGACTTTCCAGGGATGACGAAGGGAAGTATTCATAAAAAACAATCATACGCCACAGAGGGCACAGAGGTCACAGAGATCTATGAATAAAAATGTAAAGACATAGATATTGATCAAGAAACCAACCTGCCTCCCATGGTTTTTCCTTCGGTCGCCCGTACGCCCAGAAATCCCCCCTTGCCCCCCCTTTTCTAAAGGGGGGTTGGGGGCATTTTAGAGGATCGTTGGTGAAAAAATCCTATTCTATTTTTTCTCTGTGATCTCTGTGTCTCTGTGGTGAAAAAATCAGCCCTCCTCTTCCGGCTTGTAGATAAAGCGCTCAAAAAGTTTGTGGTAGGAGGTCCATCGGGAAGGGGCGTCCTTTTCCTTTTCGATCCAGGCCATGAAGCCATTCATCTTGGCGTCCAGGTCGTCCAGGTGGTGGAGGAGGAGGGCCTCCAGCGTCTTGGGGCGTTTTGGCGACCCGAATGCGTATTCCCCGTGATGGCTGAGGATGATGTGTTTGAGCTGTACCGCTAGATCCTGGGGAAATTCCGGAATGGCCTTGAGCTTCTCGTCGATCATTTCCACGGTGAGAGTAATATGGCCCAGGAGCCGGCCGGGGTCGGTATAATCAAAGGTCCGTTCGAAGGAGAGCTCAGATACTTTCCCCAAGTCGTGGAGAATGGCCCCCGTGAGGAGAAGTTCCTGATCGACTCCTTTGTACCTCGGACCAACCAGGAGAACCAGCTGAACCACGGAAAGGGTATGCTCCAGCAGGCCCCCGAGGAAAACGTGATGAACCGCCTTGGCTGCGGGGGCCGTTTTGAATTGATTCATCAGCCGCTCATCTTCAAAAAAGACCTCCAAAAGCCTTCCCAGAAAAGGCTGGCGAACGCGGGAAGCTATATCCTTGAGTTCTCCGAACATTTTTTCAACGTCCTGGGAGGACTGGGGGAGATAATCCCCCAGCTGGATTTCCCGGTCTTCGCATTTCCTCAACTTGGTGATGCGAAGCTGCAGCATCCCCTGGAATTCGTCGACTTCCCCCCGAACTTTTATAAAGTCGTCCTTTTCAAACAGGGGGAGAAAATCCAGGGCATGATCCCAGATTCGTCCCTCTGCTTCCCCGGTCCTGTCTGCCAGCTTGATGGAGAGGTAAGGGTTTCCGGCCTTGGTTTTGGCCAGGAGCTTGTCCCGGACCAGAAAGATGCTCTCCACCGTTTGCCCTTTGCTCAGTTCATTGATGAATGTCTTGGCCATATTCCCCCCCTAAAAAAGATGTAAGGTGTGAGTTGAGAGTTGAGAGTTGTATCTTAATCACCGCCTCCGCTGCCTTCATCCCGTCCAGGGCGGAACTGATGATGCCGCCGGCATAACCCGATCCCTCTCCGACGGGCAGTAGCCCGATAATGTTGAGCGACTGATAATCATGGCCCCGAAGAATTCGGATTGGAGAGGAGGTTCGGGTCTCAACCCCGATGAGAATGGCTTCCCGGGAGGCAAACTTGCGCATCTTCCGATCGAAAAAAGGGATTGCTTGCCGCAGACTCTCGACGATGAACCCCGGAAGGGATTCCTCCAGACGCGCCGGCGTGACGCCGGGCCGGAAGCTTGTTTTTGGGAACGGACGGGGGTCCCTTTTTTCGAGGAAATCGATGACCGCCTGAGCCGGGGCCCGGAATCTGCCTCCCCCCAGATGAAAGGCCTTTTCTTCCCATTGCCGCTGGAATTCCATGCCGGCCATGGGGTCGTCTCCACCGAAGTCTTCTTTCCCTACATTCACCACCAGAGCGCTGTTGGCCCAGGGTGAGTTCCTCCGGAAATGGCTCATTCCGTTGGTAACCATCGTCCCGCTTTCAGAGCTCGACCCGATGACGATTCCGCCCGGACACATGCAGAAGGAATAGACGGCCCGCCCCTTGGGGGTGCGGTGGGTCAGCTGGTATTCCGCGGGGGGTAGGCGGGGATGTCCTGCCGATGGTCCGTACTGAATCCGGTCGATGAGCTTCTGGGGATGCTCGATCCGGAGACCCATGGCAAAGGGCTTGGGCTCCATGGCCACACCCGTCCGGTGGAGCATGCGGTACGTGTCCCGGGCGCTGTGCCCGATGGCCAGTAAGAGAAGAGATCCATCGACTTCTTCCCTCCCGTTAATAATCACCCCCTCCAGCCTGTTCTTGGCGATCTTCAGGCCCGAAACCTTTGCCTGGAAGCGAAACTCCGTCCCCTGCTCCTGGAGAAACCGCCGCATGGCCGCCACTATCCTGCGGATACGGTCCGTGCCGATGTGGGGCCGCTGGAGGTACAGGATTTCCGGGGGGGCTCCGAAGCGGACAAAGGCCTGCAGGATTTCGGAGATCCGCGGGTCGTTGAGACGGGTATAGAGCTTTCCGTCGGAAAAAGTTCCCGCTCCTCCCTCGCCGAAATGCACGTTACTTTCCTCTTGCAGAACACCTTCCTCCCAGAATCGATTCACATCCCTGACCCGGGCCGGAACTTCCCTGCCCCTCTCCAGGATCAGGGGTGGAAGGCCGGCTTGGGTCAGCTTCCAGGCGGCGAAGAGTCCCGCCGGGCCGGTTCCCACGATCAGGGGCCGGCGAGGGGGTTTGCTCTTCGGGACGGGAGGTGCTTGGACGATTCTGGGAGGTACCTCCTCGATCTGAAGGGAGGGGGGAGGCTCCTGCAACAGGCTCCGTTCCCGATCCGGAGGAAGAGAAAGTTCAACGGCATAAACAAAATGGATCCGATTCTTCCGGCGGGCGTCCAGGGATTTCTTTGTGATCCGGAAATCCCGAAGATCATCCAAAGAGACCTGGAAGATCTCTGCAACCTTCTCCCGAAGAGCAGATTCCTCTTCCGCCAAAGAAAGATAGAGGGGGGAAACCCGGATGGCCATTTCAGTTTTAATTTAACATATTTCAAGAAACGGGTGCCATGAGAAAGGAGGTTTCTAGGGCCGTAGCCCGATCGAGGCCAGGTTCAGGTGATCGCCAGGATGAATCCGCTTTGATGGGAAGAAATTCCATAAAAATATGGAAAATAATCCATATCTCCAACTCCGTAATCCCTGACCCGGAATCCCCTATTTTTTCTTTATTAGTAAAAATCCACAAATATTATTGGGTTAAAAGTTTACACCCAGTGTAAACATATGGCATGGATTTCGCTGCTTCTTGTTAAAAAAATGGCTAAATTGTCTATTGGCATAGATTAAAAAGGAACGCATGGAGGAAAAATTGCGGTTTATTTTGCGGGCCCAAGCTTTTTTTCATCCAGAGGCAACCCTGTAAGGGAGGGAATTTTTAAAAAAAAAGGAGGGCAGTGCATGAAGCGGATCAATTTCCACCGGAATCGATTTGTTTCAACGGTTGGCACCCCGGTGAAATTCAAAAAATGGGCGATCTTTCGCCCCTTCTTGGAAGCCACCAAACTGGTATTCATTACGGCCATCACGGTTTTCCTTTTGCTGGAATATTTTCCCCCTGCCCTCTCCAGCCCGAGAATCGATGTTCCCGGCAAAAAGCAGAGTTTATTTTCTCTCTCCCAATCTTCTTATGAATCCGGTGTTCAGGAGGTTTTGGATCTGGCCGGTATGATTCGGATGCTAACCGATGGCCGGCTTTCCGAAAGCAAAGTCTTGAGATATGCCGGGCTGATCTGGCATGCCTCGGAAAAATATGCCGTGAATCCCCTGGAAATCATCGCCCTCATCATGGCGGAAAGCAGTTTCAAGGAGAGCGGCGTCAATGCCAAAACGGGAGACTACGGTCTGGGCCAGATCAATTGGAAGCACTGGGGGCAGCCTTTTGGCCTGACCCAGGCAGACCTGTTGGACCCGGCCATCAATATTTATTTGACCTGTCATGTCTATAAATTTTTTGAGAAGGATTTCGGGAAATACCACCGGGGGTATGGAATCAAGAGCCAGGCTTACCTGGTAAACGTAAGAAGCATTCTTACCACGCTGAAAGCCTATGCCGAATTGGCCCAGAACAAAATTTCTTTAAAGCGATTAGGCTTTCCCCCGCGGCCGGGACAGGAGGATCGCGGAAGCCTGGGATAAGGGATGAAAAAGGAAGGGGCCGCATAAATTTTGAGACCGGGAGAATGCATCCGGCTCAGCGGTTCTGGATGGAATGGCGGAAAAAGTTCAAGAGGCCGAAATATTTTTCTTCCAGAGAAAAGGAGTAATTGCTTAAAGCCCAGAGAGAAACAAGCCCTTGAATGATGCCGAAGAAAGTGGCTGCCGCCAGAGCGGGATCGATGCCGGTTTTTATCTCTCCGGATTGAATTCCCCGGGTCACGATATTCTTGATATGGCTGATGTAATTATTCAGCACGTCATAGATCTTCCGGTTTAGTCTTTTGTCTCCCAGGCTGATGATTTCAGCCACGACCAGAAAAGAGACCCCCTTTCTCTGCTCGATGGCCGAAAGTTGATTTTTAATCACATTCTCAAGAATTTCCAACGTGTTGGCGTGGGGATCGCTCTTTTCAACGTCGCCGATCAGGTTCTCTTCGATGTAATCAATGAGGAAATCCAGAATTTCCCGTTTGCTTTTGAAATGCCGGTAAATGGCCCCCTGAGAAACGCCGATCTCCTTGGCAATCCTCCGGACGGTGACGTTTTCACTTCCATATTCAATGATCAATTTTCTCAGGGCGTCTATAATTTGCTTTCGGCGCAGCGAAGTGCTTTGCCGTTTTTGAATTTTCCTGGGCATAAGTCCCCTTCATTTTCCCCCATGGGTCTTCAGATCTCTTTACACGAATCATCCCCAAAAAACAACCTTTTTTTGTTCTCGCCAGCACGGACTCGTCCCCACGCCCATTTTTTCCATGGCCGGGGAAGTTCCCGGGAGGAAGAGATTTCCAAACTTGGGGGGGAAAAGATTCTCAGAAATTCAACAAATCTTTTCTCGGGAGGGGAGGGCGGCTGAAGTTCTCCGGGGCCGGGGAAGCAGGCAGGGGGGGAAGGGCAGGCTGGCGCAACCCAAGGGCCGAGCTGCTTTCAACCCGTCGGTCAAAGATCCAATTTCTCTGCCGGGGTCTTCCCTCCGGGCTGCGGCCGGACGCGGACCTCCCGAATAAGCGAAGCCTCTCATTACAGAAGTTATCAAGCGGAAAATTTTTCAACCAAGATGATGATCACCACGGCAAGAATCAGAAGAATGATAAACCCCCCATACATCAAAAAATTCAGAAATTTCTTCCCAAAGCTCGTTTTTCCCTTTGGCTTTTCCTGGGTGGCAGTCTCCTGCACGGGTTTGGGGGTCTGTTCCATGGGTCCCTCCTTTCTTGTAAGTGATCGTTTATTTACATACTACATTTTCAAGTTTCCGTCAAGGGGAAAATATGCCCGGCGGATCAGAGGATTCACCCGGACGTGTGGCGGACCGTTTTTAAAAGCCGGGGTAGGGAAAAGTAGGAAATTAACTTATTATTATTATTTAATAATTGAATATTAAAAGATTGTAATTGGAACTGCGGAAAAGGGAAGAGAAGGGAATAGCCTGGCCCCTCGGGAGCTTTCCTTTCTCCTCCGGATTCATTGTTAGTAAACGTACATTCATCTAATTTTAAAAATAATATTAGGGGTCGGGCTTGACTCGTTGACCTTTTGATTTCCTTAGACCCAAAATGTCAAATCGTCGAGCCCGACCCTTTTCAAAACATTGGGTTAAATGGGGAAGACGGTGGAGACGAACAGGGGCTTTCCCTTGGGGGAAACTTCGTGTATGATACCCCCATGAAAAGGCGCTTTCTCTTTTTCCCCTTTTTCCTCCTGCTCGCGTTGTCCTCCTGCATGAGCTGGTTTCTGGAGAAGCCCAGGTTTGCTCTGAAAGAAGTTGCCATTACCCGCCTCTCCTTTACCGAAATCCATTTCCGCTTCGGGATTGAGGTCCAGAACCCGAATTCTTTCGATCTGGATTTGAGGGCCCTGGAATACACGGTCTATTTCAACGATCGGGAAGTGGGCCGGGGGCGGCTGGACAAAGGGGTCCGGGTCGCCAAAACCTCGGCGACGCTCGTGCAGGTTCCCCTGCAAACGGACTTCAAAAGTCTGGGGGATCCCCTGGGATTGATCCTTGCCGGGCAGGATTTGAAGTACAAGATCGAAGGGGCGGCCGTCGTGAAAGCCATCCTGGGCACCGCCACCATTCCTTTTTCCAAGAGCGGAAAAATTAAAATAAAGAAATAGGGAAAAAGGGGAAAGGGAGAAGAGGCGAAGAGGGGCTAGAAGGCAAAAGGAACGAATTCTCGGAACTTTCTGGTTTCCTCCATTTCCCTTTTCGCCATTTCGCCTTTTCCCCTTTTCACCCCCTCTTAGAATAAGGCATCGACGAAATCCCGGGCGCTGAATTCCCGCAGGTCCTCCGCCTTCTCGCCGATTCCGATGTAACGGATGGGGATTTTCAGCTCCTCGGAGATGCCGATGAGAATCCCTCCCTTGGCCGTCCCGTCCAGCTTGGTCAGGGCGATTCCGCTTACGCCCAATTCCTTGTCGAACATTTTGGCCTGAGAGATGGCGTTCTGCCCGGTGGTGGCATCGAGGACCAGCAGAATTTCATGGGGGGAGTCGGGGAGCTCCCGGGCCATGACCCGCTTGACCTTCTTCAGCTCTTCCATGAGGTTGACCTTGGTGTGGAGCCGTCCGGCGGTATCCATGATGAGGATGTCTGACCCGCGGGCTTTTCCGGCCTTCAGGGCGTCGAAGACCACGGCGGAAGGGTCCGAGCCGCTCTGGTGCTTGATCACCTCGCATCCCACGCGCCGCCCCCAGATTTCCAGCTGCTCGATGGCGGCGGCGCGGAAAGTATCCCCGGCCACGAGGAGGACGGACTTTCCCTGGCCCTTGAACTTCTGGGCCATCTTGCTGATGGTGGTGGTCTTGCCCGTACCGTTCACCCCGATCACCATGATGACGAAGGGTTTGGCCAGAGATGGGTCCAGGGGTTTTTCCTGCTCCCGGAGGATGAGGAAAATCTCCTCCTGGAGAGCCTTTTTCAGTTGGCCGGCATCCTCCAGCTCCTTTCGCTTCACCTTTTCGGCCACTTTTTCCAGCAGTTCCCGGGTGGTTTTCACCCCGATGTCGCTGGTAATGAGGATTTCCTCCAGCTCTTCCAAAAGAAGGTCGTCGATCTTCTTCTGGCCGGAGATGAGCACATCGATCCTGCCCACCATCCCCTGGTGAGTCTTGGAAAGCCCTTCCTTCAGGCGCTGGAAGAATCCCTTTTTTTCTTCCGCCATAGAAGCTCCACATAAGAACCTAGGGTGTAGGGTGTGGGGGGTAGGGTGTAAGGAGAAAGAAAGAAATTAAGACTTGCTTTATCTGTTTTTCCCTACACGCGACACCCTACACCCTATACCCTGTTCTTTTCAGTTAAATTTTACCGAAACGATCTTGGAAGTGCCAGGCTCTTCCATGGTGATGCCGTAGAGGGTGTCGGCAATCTCCATGGTCCTTTTGTTGTGGGTGACGAGGATGATCTGGTACAACCGGGCCAGCTCCTGGATCATATTGTTGAACCGGCCGATGTTGGCGTCATCCAGGGGGGCATCCACTTCGTCCATCATACAGAAAGGACTGGGGTTAATCAGGAAAAGGGAGAAGATCAGGGCGATAGAGGTCAGCGCCTTCTCTCCCCCCGAGAGGAGGGATACGTTCTGCAGCTTCTTCCCCGGGGGCTGGACGATGATGTCCACGCCGGTCTCCAGGAGGTTAGACTCGTCGGTCAGGACCATTTCCGCCCGGCCCCCGCCGAAGAGCGTGCTGAAAATCTCCTTGAATTTCCGGTTCACGGCCTCGAAGGTGGCGGCAAAGCGCTTGCGGGAGGTGCGGTTGATCTTCTTGATGGCTTGGTCCAGCGCTTCCAGGGACTGCACCAGGTCGGCCTCCTGCTCGGTGAGAAAGTCCAGGCGGATGCGGCATTCTTCGTACTCCTGGATGGCCAGCAGGTTGACCTCTCCCATGGATTCGATCAGGGATTTCAATTCGGCGAGGCGGCTATCGACATCGGGAGCGAAGTAATCCCGGTCCTCCTCCCGGCCCAGAAACGCATCGACGGAAATCCTGTGCTTCTCCTCCACGCTGGAGAGAAGGTGTTTCAGGTTGAGGTCGGTTTCCATGAGCTTCATGGAAAGGGCATTTTTGCGGTCATGAAGTTCGTGGAGGCTCTCCCGCCGTTCCTTCCAGAGAACTTCCGATTTTTCCAATTTTTCCCGCTCCTCCCGGAGAGACTCTCTCTTTTTCTCCAGGTGGGCCTGCAGCTCCTGGTGTTCGGCCAGAAGGCGATGAAGATCGGTCTCGGCCTGACGCCGCTTCTCTTCCGCCTCTCGGATTTGGCTCAGGCAGTCCTCGACCTCTTCCCGCCGGCGGGAAAGAAGGGATTGATTCTCCTGCAGGACCTGGCGGACCCTCTCCAAGTTCTGGTCCAGATTCTGCTTCTTTTCCTGGAGGGTGGCCACGCGCAGTTTCACCTCGGTCAATTCCGCCAGGAGAACCTCGATGTTTCCTTTCAGGCTGGTAAGGTCCTGCTCTCTCCGGGTGAGCCCCTGCTCGCGGTCCTGCTTTTCCTGCTCGGCCTCCCGAAGGGCCGTTTCGTTCTGGCGGATTTTCTCCTGAACGTCCAACCTTTCTTCGGCGAGCTGGCTCTCCTCGAACTGGAGCGTTTCAATCTCCTGCTTCCAGCGCGTCAGTTCCACCTGGCCCTGGTCCAACTCCTTCATCTCGCTGACGATGCGCAGTTCTTCCTGGTGGAGGGCCCGGGTCAATTCCTCGAGGGTGGTTTCCATCTGTTTGATGTCCCCGGTGAGCTGCTCCTGCTTTTCCTCCAGGGAGGCGACCTTCCGGCTCAGTTCTTCGGTACCCTGGGTCAGTTCGCGGATCTCTCTTTTCCGGTGGAAAGTGCCGGAGGCCGCCTGCTCCTTGCTTCCCCCGGTAACCACCCCCGAAGGATGGAGCACTTCCCCTTCCAGGGTGACCAGGGTTTTCCACATCCCGTTCTGGTTCCAGAGGTCGATGGCTTCACGCAGGGTGGGGACGATCCACACGTCCCCGAAGAGATATTCCCCCAGGGGAGCAAACTCCTCCTTCACCTTGACCACGTCCAGAAGTGGGGTGATCCTTCCGTCCCGGGAGACGGGAGGGGAGGATAGAGGACTTGGCTTCACCCGGAGGGGAATGAAGCTGGAGCGCCCCGATCCCTGGGCTTTGAGGTACTCGATGGCCTTGAGGCTTTCTTCATGGTTCTGGACGATGAAGTGCTGGAGCTTCTCCCCCAGGACCGACTCGACCACGCACTCATACTGGGGATCGGTCTCCACGATATCCTCCACCAGACCGCAAATGCCGTTCTGGTCATACCCCTGGGCCTGCCTCTTGAGCAGGATCGCCCGGACCCCTTCCTGGTAGCCTTCGAAGTTCCTCTGGAGTTCCAGCAGGGAATGGAGCCGCGAGCCTTCCCGGTTCAGCCGCTCTCTGTGTTGCTGCAGCTCTTCCTGGAGGGCCTCCAGGGAAGCCTGAAGATCCCTGAGCCGGCTGATTTTGTTCTCTTTCTCTTCCTCGACCTGACTCCTTGCGTTCCGGCGTTCGGTCAGCTTCAAAGACTGCTGAACCATCTGATGGCGGAGCTCTTCCGCCTTCTTCTCGGCCTCCCTTCTCCCTCCGGCCAGCTTCTCCTGCCGCCGGAGGAGCTCTGCGGAACGGCGATTCAGATCCAGGATCTGATTCTTCAGGTGGGCCAGACGGGTAAGGAGGTCCACCAGCATATTCTTTTCGTTGGCCAGGGCCTGTTCGTGGTCGTTGAGCTGGGCTTTTTTATCCGCGAAGGTTCTCTCCTTTTCGAACTGCGAATCCGCTTCGCAAGCGATCTTCTGCTGGAGTTCCTGCAGGGATTCCTCGTACCCCAGGATCTCGCGGCGGGCGTCTTCGATTTGCTGGGTCAGCTTGCCGATTTCCTCTTCGGCGCGAAAAGCCTGCTTCTGGAAATTTTCCCGGTCCCGGGAAGAAAGCTCGACCTGATTTTCGCTGGTTTTGATGCCCCCTTCGTTCTTGGCGAGCCGTTCCTGGTGCGTCCCCAGGTCGCGCTCGAGGTCCAGGAGGTTGACCTTGATCCGTTCCACCGAGGCTTCCACTTCCTGGACCTCCGCCGTGGCCCGGACCTCCAGGTCCTTCAGTTCCTGCTGGGAGGCCTGCATCTCCTTATGCTGACCTTCGAGCGAGCGGTAGGTCTGATGGGCCTGCCCGAGCTCGATGGCCCGCATCTCATCCCGGTACCCCTTGTAACGCTCCGCCTTCTTGGCCTGCCGGTTGAGCGAGTTCATCTGCCTCTTGATCTCCCCGATGACATCGCTCAGGCGAAGGAGATTTTGCTGGGTGGCTTCCATCTTGCGCAGGGCCGCGGCTTTCCGGTCTTTGTACTTGGTGATTCCGGCGGCCTCTTCGATGAGAATCCGTCGCTCTTCGGGCTTGGCGTTCAGAACGAATTCCATCTTTCCCTGTTCCACGATGGAGTAAGCCCGATGGCCCACTCCCGTGCCCAGGAAAAGGTCGGTAATATCCTTGAGGCGGCAGGGGACCTTGTTGATCAGGTACTCGCTCTCCCCCGAGCGGAAGAGCCGGCGGCTCACGGAGATTTCGGTGTAATCCAGGTAATCGGCGAGGGGTTTGCCGTTTTCGTTTGAAAAGACGAGGGTGACTTCGGCCATGCCCATGGGCTTTTTGGATTCTGTGCCGTTAAAGATCACGTCCTCCATCGCCTTTCCCCTCAGTTGTTTCCCACGACCGCCGTCACCCCCTGGGGGAAATCGATCAGGGTCTTCTCGGAGAAGGATTTGAACCCGAAGACTTCCATCTTCTTGATCTTCATGGGCACCCCTTAAGGAAGGAAACTGAGCAAAAAATTAATGATTTCGGTTTCTTTTTTAGAAATAGGACGAGCCTACCCCTTTGCAGCCCATTTTAACAAGGGGGCTATTTTTTGTAAAGATAAAAAATACAACTAAATGTATGAAAGCCATACTTGTCCACAATATATTGTGGACTCTGATGGATTTTCTTTTTCTAGTGGAAAAAAAAGTATCAGAGATTTTGTTTGAAGAGAAAAATAGATTTAAACATCTAAAGATAAAAGGGATCATAGGTTATGGGTTAGAGGTTATAGGAAGAAAAAATTAAAAATAATCTTTTGCCTCTGACCTCTTACCTCGTACCTGTTTTAAGCTGTGGTGATTTTCGAGAAATCTCCGATTTTGAAGAAGAGGCGGGCAATGTGGGCCAGGAGGGAGAGACGGTTTTTCTTAACCTTTGGGTCTTCGGCCATGACCATGACCCCTTCGAAAAACTCATCCACCGGCTTGCGCAAGAGAGAGAGTTCTCTCAGGGCTGCCGGAAAGTCTTTGCCGGCGATCTGTTCTTCTGCCTTTCGGCCGATCTCCTGCCAGGCGAGGAAGAGATTCTTTTCCACCGGTTTTTCAAAGCGCTTTGTGGAAACACGGCCGGGGGGGTGAGATTTGGAGATGTTCACGACCCGCTTAAAGGCCACGGCCAGGGGTTCGAAGTCCGGATCTTTCTTCAGATCTTGAAGGGCTTGAGCCCTCTGCTCCAGGTCCACCGGGTCGTCAAAGCCGACGGCGGAAGCGGCTTCGACCACGTCGGGGGAAATTCCCCGGGCAACGAACAGGTTCTGCATCCGGCCCCTGAAGAACTCGAGCACGTCGGCCTTGATTTCTTTCGGCGGGCACTCCGCCTTTCCGGTCAACAACGAAAGACTTTTATCCACCAGCTCACCGAGGGATAAGGAGTACCCTTTATCGAGAATGATGTGGATGATCCCCAGGGTCTGGCGTCGCAAAGCATAGGGGTCCGCGGTCCCGGTGGGAACGAGGCCCACGCTGAAGCATCCCACGATGGTGTCCAGCTTGTCGGCCATGCTCAGAATCGCGCCGGGCAAAGAGGAGGGCAGGGTTCCGCCCGCGGCCGTGGGGAGGTAATGCTCGTAAATGGCCAGGCAGACGTCTTCCTTTTCCCCGGAGAGACGGGCGTAGATTTGCCCCATGGCTCCCTGGAGGCCGGGGAATTCTCCCACCATCCCGGTGATCAGGTCCCCTTTGCAGAGCAGAGCGGCCCGCTTGACGGTTTCGTTCAGCGATGGGTCGATCTGCCGGGCGAGAACCTCCGCCAGGCTGGAGATCCTCATGACCTTTTCATAGGAGGTTCCCAGCTTGGAATGGTAGACCACCTTCTTCAGCCCTTCCAGGCGATCCATCAGGGGAACCTTCTGGTCTTCCCGGAAAAAAAACTGGGCGTCAGCCAGACGGGCATGGAGAACCCGTTCATTCCCGCGGATCACCACGCCGGGGTCCTTGGGTTTGGTGTTGGAGATGGTCACAAAAAAGGGAAGAAGGGCGCCCTGGGGGTCGCCGACCGAGAAAAACCGCTGGTGCTCCCGCATGGCGGTGATCAGGACCTCGCGGGGGAGGGAGAGAAATTCCCCGGCAAAGGTCCCCCGCAGGGCCACGGGATACTCCACAAGGTAGGTGACGATTTCCAGGAGTTCCTCATCCGGGAGGATTTGAGCGGAGACTTCCTCGGCCGCCCGGTTGGCTTCCGCCAAGATGAGTTCTTTTCTTTCCTCGGGATTCACGATGACGAAAGAGTTCTTGAGCCGCCGGAGGTAATCGGAGATGTCCTTGACCGGAAAGGATCCCACGGCCATGAAACGGTGCCCCCGGGAAAGGTTTGAGGCGGTGATATTTCCCACCTGGAAGGGGATCACTTTTCCGTCGAAGAGCGCCAGAAGCCAGTGGATGGGGCGGGCGAAAGCATTGTCCAGGTCCATCCAGCGCATGGACTTGGGAAAGGGGATCGAGGCGATCAGCCGCGGGAGAATGGATGGAAGCAGCTGGAATGTTTCTTCCCCCTTTTCCTCCCTGCGGGCGCAAAGGTACTCCCCTTTTTCCGTCTGCACGATCTGGAGTTCCTCCGCCGGGATCCCCTGGCCCCGGGCAAACCCCAGGGCCGCCTTGGTGGGGTTGCCCTGGTCGTCGAAGGCAATCCGCCGGGCCGGCCCGACGGTTTCGATGACTCTTCCTTCCTGGCCGGGGGCCACTCCCATGCCCATGAGAACCAGCCGCCGGGGGGTCCCCATGGCTTTGATCTCTTCGCACCCGATGCGCTGGGCCTTAAATTCTTCGGCCAGGAGGTTCTCCATTTCCTTCAGGGCTCTGGGGATGAAGCCCGAAGGGATCTCTTCCGTCCCGATTTCCAGCAGCAGTTCAGACATAAAGACCTTTTTAAAGAATTAAATGGGACACGGATAAACACGGATGAACACGGATGAAAAAAATGGCCAAGTGAAAATCATTCTTTTCTTCCCGGATTGATCCGTGTGTTTCCGCGTTCATCCGCGTCCAATGGATTCATTCATATTTTTTTTCAACAGCGGGAAGCCCAGGGATTCGCGCTGCTGAAGGTAGGCCTCCGCCGAAAGACGCGCCAGGTTGCGCACCCGGGCAATGTACTGCGTCCGTTCGGTTACGCTGATCGCCCCGCGGGCTTCGAGAAGATTGAAGGTGTGGGAGCATTTCAGGCAGTAATCGTAGGCCGGAAGGACCAGGCCTTTTTCTTCCATGCGTATCGACTCTTTCTCGTACATGTCGAAGAGCTGGAAGAGCATGGGCACATCGGCAAGCTCGAAATTGTAAGTGGAAAACTCCACTTCCCCCCGGTGGTGTACGTCGCCGTATCTGATCCCTTTCGTCCATTCCAGGTCGTACACGTTGTCGACTCCCTGGAGGTACATGGCGATCCTCTCGATTCCGTAGGTGATCTCCACGGAAATGGGCTTCAGGTCCAGACCGCCCGCCTGCTGGAAATAGGTAAACTGGGTGATTTCCATGCCGTCGAGCCAGACCTCCCAGCCCAGGCCCCAGGCTCCCAGGGTGGGAGATTCCCAGTCATCCTCCACAAAGCGGATATCGTGCTCCAGGGGCTCTACGCCGAAGGCCTTGAGGCTGTTCAGGTACATGTCCTGGACGTCCAGGGGCGATGGTTTCAGGATGACCTGGAACTGGTAGTAATGCTGGAGGCGGTTGGGATTTTCTCCATAGCGGCCGTCCGTCGGTCTCCGGGAGGGTTCCACGTAAGCCACCTTCCAGGGTTCCGGCCCCAAAACCCGCAGGAAGGTGGCCGGGTTGAAAGTCCCGGCTCCCACCTCGATATCATAGGGCTGCTGCAGGACGCAGCCGCGCTCGGCCCAGAACTTCTGCAGGGCCATGATCAGGTCTTGAAAATACATAACCGAAAACCTTCGCGATCGTTTTAATAAGAAAGCTATCTACCATTTCGAGAAAACAAAAGTCAAGGTGAAAACTTCTTGAATTCGGAATGCGGAATTCTCCTTTCCTCCCCAGGATTTTTCATTGCTCGGGAAATTATGAAACTCTCTGCGTTCTCGGCGACATCTGGGGTTAAGTTTTTATTCCGCCTTATGATTGATTTGCTCCATGAATTTCTTCGATTTGAGTTCCTTCCCCAGGTACTCCCGGAGAAAAGCCGAAAGGACGGCCTGACTTTCTTTCAGGGATTGGGGGGAAAAGGATATTCGCCCCACCTTGTCCAGCGTCAGGGTCTGGGCGAGGAGCAGCGTCTTGATCGTTCCCAGGGAGACCGGGATAGTCCCCGGTAGGTGGGCGGCGCAGGAAGCGCAGAGGATCCCTCCTCCCCGGGCGCTAAAAAAAAATTTTTCTCCGGCAGGCTTTCTCTGGCAGCGGATGCAGTGTTCCAGCTGGGGACCGTAGCCCAGGCAGGAGAAAAGGCGTACCTCGAAAACCCGCTGGATTTCATCCTTAAGGATTCCCCGGTCGACGAGGGAAAGAAAGGCGGCCAGAAGCCTGAAAAGGGTCTTGTTTTCAATCTTCTCGGCGGTCATTCCGTCCACCAGCTCGATAAAATAGCTGGCCCAGGCGAGTTTGTGGATATCTTCCCGGAGCCCGGCGAATGGCCGGATGAGATCACAGTTGCTGAGGCGGACGAGCCCCGGCCTTTCTTTCTCGAAATAGGTCACCCTCACGTAGGACCCGATTTCCAGCCGGTTCCCGAAACGTTTGCGGGAGCGCTTGGCCCCTTTGGCGATCCCTTTGATTTTTCCGAAATCGAGGGTGTAGAGAGTGACAATCTGATCCGCCTCGCCATAGGGAAGGGCATGGAGGATGATGGCCGGGGTCTTGTAAAGGGGCATAAGAAATCTTACCAGAAAGAGAGAGGGATGGGAAGAAGGGCGGGAAAGAACAATGGTCAATGGTCAATGCTCAATGATCAATGCCCAATGCCCAATGGTCAATGAACAATGATCAATAGTCCCGGGCCTGTTCTGCAACGCCAAACACTGGTATAATCTATCGTTAAAAAGATCTCCTTCCTTCGGGAGGCTTCATCTTGGCGGGTTTCCCCCTTTCTTTTGCCCTCCTGCTCATGGGCTTCACTTTCACCATCACCCAGGTGATGGTCATCCGCGAACTGCTGGTCGTTTTTGTCGGGAACGAACTGTCCATCGCCATCATCCTGGCCAACTGGCTCCTCCTGGAGGCGACGGGGAGCTTTTGGATCGGGAAAAAGGTGGAAAACTGGGGGTTGCAGGAGGGGGGCTACGCCTTTCTGCAATTCCTCCTGGCAGGCATCCTCCCGCTGACGATTTATGCCATCCGCGCCTTGAAGGACCTGATCGGGCTGACCCCCGGCGAAGGAGCCAGCCTGTTGCAGATCCTTTTCTGGACTCTCCCGGTCCTGGCTCCCCTGGGAATCGTGGATGGGATTCTTTTTGCCCTGGGGTGCGCCCTTCACTCCAAAAAGACGGCGGCGGGGCCTCTTTCCATCGGCAGGGTTTATCTTTGGGAGGCGGCGGGCGCGGGAAGCGGGGGGCTCCTCTACACTTTTCTATTTATTCCCCTCTGGGGGTCTTTTCAGGTGGCCTCCTTCCTGGGGATTGCGAACCTGCTCTCCGGATTTCTGTTGATTGCCAAGTCCGGAGGGGTTCGGAGGGGGAAGAGGGTCTTCCCGCTCCTCTGGGGATATTTTCTTTTTGTCAATCTGCTTTTATTGATCCCCTATAGCAGCCGTACCATCGAAGGAATTTCCATGTCCAAACTGTGGCGGGGATTCGAGGTTCTGGACTCCCGCTGGTCCCCTTTCGGGAACGTGACCGTGGGGAAAAGGGAAGAACAACTGACCTTTTTCTCCAACGGGATCCCCATCTGCAATGTGCCCACCCCGAATGTGGCCTGGGCCGAGGAATTGGTCCACTTTCCCCTGCTGGCAAACCCTCCATCCGGTTCGGTTCTGATCGTGGGAGGAGGGTACGGGGGGATGATCCATGAAATCCTTAAGCATCCGGCGAAGGAGGTCCACTATACCGAGATCGATCCTCTCCTGGTCCAGATGATCCGGGAGAACCCGACTCGACTGACCCGCGAAGAACTGGAAAATCCACGAGTCCGAATTCACATCCTGGATGGTCGGCACTTCATCAAGACCACCGGGCAGAGATTCGATGCCGTGATTCTCAACCTGCCCGCGCCTACCACCCTCGAGCTGAATCGATTCTACACGGTGGAATTTTTTCGGGAAGTGTTCCGGTTGATGGAAAAGGACGGGATTCTGGCTCTTTCCCTTCCGGGGTCCGAGACCTACCTCTCGCCCGAGACCAGGGACCTGAACCTGAGTATCCTGAAATCCCTGCAGGAAACCTTCTCCTCCGCGGCGGTCATCCCCGGGGATCCGAATCTGATCCTTGCCTCTCCTTCGAAAAGCCTGGAGACCCTCAGCGCGGAGCAGCTTGCCCTTCGCCTCGAGGAGAGTAAAATCCAGACTCAATTTTTGACCGTTTCCCAGGTCCGGCGGAAGATGGATAAGCAGCGCCTAGAGTGGCTGGAAGAATCCATGAAGCACGGCGGCAGGGTCCGCTTGAACCGGGACGGGAATCCCGCCGGGCTTTACTACGCCATCGCTTATTGGAACACCCAGTTCCATCCGTCGCTCCAGGCCTTCTGGGGCCGGGTGGGGGCTTTGCGCCTATCCCATTTGGGCCTGTTTCTCTTGGCTCTGGTGGGGGCGGTTTCGGTTTATCGAAAATGGCCCCGCTCCGGGGGAAGTCCGGGCACGCTGAAGGGACCTCTCGTCTGGATCGTAACCACTACGGGGTTCTTCGGCACGGCGATGAGCGTCCTCTTGATCCTTTCCTTTCAGACCCTCTACGGGTATGCCTACCAGTGGATCGGACTTCTGGTCGCGGCCTTCATGGTCGGACTGGCCCTGGGAAGCTGGATGATGAATCGGGCCCTGGGGAAGATTCGGAAGCGGATCCTGACCCTGGTCGGGTTGGAGAGTTTCATCGCCCTGTTCTGTCTGCTTCTGATCCTGACCTTGAATTTTTTATTCTCTTCGGGAATGCAGCCCGCCGGGCTGTGGGTGGTGAAGATCGCCTTTCTCCTCATGAGCCTCGTTTCCGGATTTTGGGTCGGCCTGGAATTTCCTTTATCCAGCGGGATTCTCGCGGCCAGCGAGGAAGGGGTAGGCCGGGCGGCGGGCATCCTCTATGCTTCCGACCTTGTGGGGGCCTGGGGCGGCGCTCTCCTGGCAGGGGTGGTCTTCCTCCCGGTGCTGGGGATTCTGCAGACCTGCGGGGCGATCATTCTGCTGAAACTGGCCAGCCTGTCTATCCTGGGAATCTCGGGGTTCGGGATCCAACCTGAACCATGAAAGGTTCTGCTGTCTCGATTTTCCCGCCGTCCTTTTCCCTTATTTTTCTGGATTATGAAATGATGAAGGTCTCTGCGATCTCGGGAGATGAAGAAAAAAATATCAACCACAGAGCACGCAGAGACCACAGATACACCTTCCGGCAAGGGTGGGAAAGAAGGCCGCTTTTCGCCCTGCATCCTGGCCCTGAGCCTTTGGCCATTTATGCCTCTGCGTTCTCCGCGACCTCTGCGGTTAGGTTTTTTTAATTATCTGCCCCGGAAGGAGAATTCTTTCTTCCGCACCGCGGCCGAACGGATTTCCCGGGCGTCTTCGGAGAGCAGGACTTCAGCGGCGCGGGCGGTTTCTACGGCCAGACCCGCGGGGAGCGTCTGGTTCCATCCCCCGTTGATGGCCTTCTTGGCCGCCTGAACGGCGAGGGGGGCGTTGGCGGCGATTTCCCGGGCCAAAGCGTAGGACCGCTCCATGACCCGGTCCTTGGCCCACACTTCGTTGAGCAGACCGATCCGCAGGGCTTCCTGGGCATCGATGGAACGGCCGGAATAGATCAGCTCCTTGGCCTTGCCGATGCCGATGACTTTGGGCAGGCGCTGGGTGCCCCCCATGTCCGGGACGATCCCCAGCTTGACCTCCGGGATGGAGAAGCGGGAATCCTCCGACCCGATGCGCAGGTCACAGCAGCAGATCAATTCCGTTCCCCCTCCGACGCAGTGCCCCTGGATGGCCGCAATCACCGGAACGCGCAGGCTCTCGATGAGGTCGAAAGAGGCGCGCAACCGCCGGAGGTGCTCCTGGATTCGTGGCAGGGCCGCGGCCGGAGAATATCCTTCTTCCAGCCTGAGGGTGCTTCCTTCCTTCAGGTCTAACCCCGCGCAGAAAGCCCGGTCTCCGGCCCCGGTAAGAACGGCGGCCCGGACTTTCGGATCTGCCTCAACCGCATCTGCCGCGGACCCCAGCTCCATCCATACGCCCAAATCCAGGGCGTTTAGCCGGTCCGGCTTGTTCAGGGTGATCAGGGCGATGGAATCTTTGATTTCCAGGAGGACTTTATTGCCGTGGCTCATAAACTCTCCCTATGAGAAAAGACAAACGCGGAGATCAGGTTACCCGCACCGCGTTCATCTTTTTTATGGTTTAGATCCTGCCGGTTTGGAGCCCTTCGGGGGAGGGGGCTCCCTTCCCGGAGGCGCGGCAGGAGAAGGGGCGGCTTCGGCTTCTTTCGGAAGAACAAGGTGGACCACCTCGCCCGATTTCCCAAGAAGCCCTTGGGAGACCCCGTTGAAAAAGAGTTCGACCCCCCCCGCATTCCCTACGATGATATAGAACTGACGCCTGGCGGTCCAGGTAAATGTTTCTTTGGGCTGGAGCAGGACATCGCTCACCTGCCCTTCATCATTGCGGATCCTCATCCAGGTCTTTTCCGTGGTCACTGCTTTAAGGGTGTGCCGACGGTTGGGGGTGATTTCCTTTTCGCCCGGAACGGTTGCCGCGGCCGCAACCTTTTCAGGGGGTTGTTCTTTTTTTTCCGGCGGGATCCCCCCGGGGGCGCCTTTTTCCGGGGAGACTGCTGTTTTCGGCGGAGAAGGCGGAGCGCCCGGAGCGGTAGATGGGGAAAGCGCAGACGGAGCCGGAGTGACCACCGGTGACGGGGGAGCCGGGGAGGTGGAGACGGGGGGTTCTTGAAGATAATAAATGATCCCTACTCCCGCAAGGAGAATGCAGAGAAAAAGCAGGTATCGGAAGAGCGGGTTTTTTTCTTGGGAGGGCTGGGCACCTTCCTTCGCGCCGCTGATTTTGGCCCGTTCGGTTTGCGCTTCGTAGCGGGCCAAGAGCTCCCGGGGATCGAGGCCCAGGTAAGTGGCGTAATTGCGCAGGAACCCCCGGGCGAAGACCGGCGCGGAAATGGCCTGGAATTCATCGTTTTCCAGGGCTTCCAGATTCTCTTTGGTGATGCGGGTAACCTTGGCCACCGAGTCCAGGGTCACCTTTCTTTTTTCCCTTTCCTGGCGGAGATACTGGCCGACGGTCAGCCCGGGTTCTTCTTTCAAGGATTTTCCTCCTTCCGTTCCGTGGGAGAAAGGGCCCGGTGGAGCCATTTCCTCACTCCCTCGGCGTCTTTTTCCGGCGAAGGGCTTGGTTGCAGGTAATAGAGGTCTCCTTCCTTTTCCACATCCACGGCCTGGCCGATCTTCAGATTTTCCTGGCGGGAACGAGCCATGATCAGCCGCCCATCGGGAGTGCTCAAGAAGCCCAGGGTGAGGGGAGAAGGCATTCCCTCGGGAGTGGTATAGAGTGTGGTATACGTCTCCAGGATCCCCGAGTCTACCGAGGAAGGCTCCTCGGGGATCGGACGGGGACGGATGTCCCCGGGATCATAATCGGGCTTAAAATAAACCGGTATGGGCCGGTAGCGGTCCGTCCGCTCGAGGATGGTTACCAGGTTGTTATTGGCCAGACCCCCGATATTCTGGGTGAGTCCGATTCTGGCCCCCGGGATCTGCCGGCTCGCTTCCATTTCCCCCCGCAGCTGCTGGGCCACCTCGGCGATTTGGGCCAGCCCGGAAGCCCCGACCGGATGGCCCCGGGCCTTGAGGCCCCCGGAAGGGTTGATCGGCAATCGGCCCTTGATTGAGGTCGCTCCTTCTTCGACGGCCATCCATCCCTCCCCGTGCGGGAAAAAACCGAGGTCTTCGGTCCCGATGATTTCAAAGGGGGTGAAGGCGTCGTGGACTTCGGCGAAGGAGATGTCCTTCGGGGACAGCTTGGCCATGTTGTAAGCCTGCCAGGCGGCCAGGCGGGTGGATTTGAAGGAGGTCAAAGAATCCCGGTGGCGAACGGCGAGCGTGTCGGTGGCATGGCCGAGCCCGGAGACGCGGATCAATTTCTTATCCAGGGTCAAGACGATGGCCACGGCCCCGTCGGTGATCGGGGCGCAGTCGTAGGTGCGCAGGGGAGTGGAGACATACCGGGAGCCGAAGTAATCCTCCGCGGTGATGATTTTGCGGAACTGGGCATACGGGTTGAGGGATCCGTTGTAGTGATTCTTGATGGCCACTTTGGAAAGGATCGACTGCAGGCGCTCGTCTGAAAGCCGGGCGTCGTGCTGGTATCTACGGGTGATCATGGCCGCCAGGGAGGGCATGGAGGCGCCGTATTTTCTCTCGCCCTGATCGATCACTTCGGCCAGGATCCGGGTCGTCTGAGCGGTGGGAAGATGGGTCATCTTTTCCCCGGCGATGATCAGCACGTTCCGGTGGTAGCCGGAAGCCACGGCGTAGAAGGCAGACTCAAAAACCGCAGACCCGGTGGAAGAAGCGGTCTCCACCCGCGAAGAAGGAATCCCGGGCAGGCCCAGACGGTCGGTGATGAGAGCGGCGAAATTGCTCTCCCCGGTGAATTCCTCCACGCTCATCACTCCGATGAAGACATAGTCGATGGTGCTGACCCGGGCGTCGACGATGGCCTTGGAGGCAGCCTCCACCATGAGCTGGGGGAGGCTGAGGGTACTTTTTCCAAATTTGGTCATGCCGACTCCGGCAACGTAGACTTCCGTGGGCATAAACTTCTCGGTTTCCTTGAATTCGCCTGATTATACAGAATTGGGCCGACTTTGTCGAGCTTGCAGGGGCAATTCATGAATTGCCCCTACCTTTTTCCGGCTGGTGATATTTTTTCTCTGGAAGTTACCCGTGTTTATCCGTGTTCATCCGCGTCCCATTCGGGCTTTTGTCTTTCATTCTTTTGCGATTGTAAAATCTGTGTTCATCTGTGTTCATCTGTGTGCCGTTATGTCTTTTGTCTTTGAGCCTTTAACAAATATTAAATCCGTGTTTATCCGCGTTCATCCGCGTCCAATTTAGTCTTTTGTCTCTAGGTCTTTTGCAAAAATAAAATCTGTGTTTATCTGTGTTCATCTGTGTCCCACTAGGTTTTTATTCCAATTCAAATTTTCCGCCCCGGCCCGCCCCTCCGGCAAAACGCGCGGCGCCGGAAAGGCCCTCGGCCTCCACCATGGGGAACCCCTTCTCGAACTCGTTGCGGAGGGCCTCCCGCAGGGGGAGGTCCCACTGGGTGTTGGCCGACATGCGGTCGGCGTTCATGCAGGCCTGGGGAAAGGAACTGATTTCCAGGGCCAGTTTCTCCGCGGCCTGGCGGGATTTCCCCTTGGGGACCACACGGTTGACCAGCCCCATGGCGAGGGCCTCCGGGGCCGCGACCGGACGGCCGGTGATGATCAGGTCGAGGGCATGTCCCAGCCCGATCAGGCGGGGCAATCGAACGGTGCCGCCGTCGATCAAGGGTACTCCCCAGCGGCGGCAGAAGACTCCCAGGACGGCATCTTCTTCCATGACCCGCAGGTCGCACCAGAGGGCGAGCTCCAGTCCCCCGGCCACCGCGTATCCCGCCACCGCCGCGATTACCGGCTTGGAGAGGACCATTCGTGTGGGGCCCATGGGGCCGTCTCCCTCGAAGATTCCCCGGTAACCGGACTGGCGGTCTCCGCTGGCAATCGCCTTGAGGTCGGCCCCGGCGCAGAAGGTTCCGTGATCTCCGAAAAAGACCGCCACTTTGGCATCCGGATCAGCGTCGAAAGACCGGAAGGCATCCGCCAGGGCCTTGGACGTGGCCGCGTCGACGGCGTTCCTCACTTCCGGCCGGCTGAGGATGACGGTGAATACGGGTCCCTTTCTTTCCGTCCGTACGTTCCGGGCGTTCGTGATCATCGATCTCCCTCCCAGCTTTTTGAACCACAGAGGAAACCAAGAAAAGATTGGGGCAAAAGACTTAAAAGAAATTTTACCGCAGAGGATGCGGAGAACACGGAGTATTGTAATCCCAATCGCCCAAGACTGGAGCATTGGAAAATGTTAATTCCGGTTAACGGGTGTATCGCCGGGGAAAAATCTATTTCCAATGCTTTTTAACTCTTATACTGCACCAAGCCTACAATAGTCAAGATCTTATGGATTTTATTGACATATTTTTATTTTTTTGATATAGGTAGGTCAACAGGTGGGGTCCTAAAGAAAGAACTTTCTTCCTGGTTGCAGGTGGTAAAAAATCGGTTGGGATCCTTCACCTCAAGGGGCGGTAAAGAGTTATAGGCAGAGTTGTAAAGGTCATCGGAATTTTTGGGGTCCTGACAGTTTGGGCGGTCGGTCTGAACGGGGCCCGCGTCTGAGGGCCGCGTGTTCGTCCGCCTGCGGCGGCCGAATCCCGCCTAGGGCGGGACTGGAGAAAGACGGGCCTTCGGGCCGCAGCACAGCCGCGGGCCCCGTTATGTTTCAATCGCGATCACGAAAGAGGTGCATGAGAAATGGTAGGTTTTAGAGAACGGGCCGCTGATGGCCTTCAAGTGGGGGACTTATTCAGAACCTCACGAACCTTTACAGATGATGACGTTATTCGTTTCGCCAAGATATCGCGAGACTATAACCCAGTTCATTTCGATGCTCGTTTTGCTAAAGCGCGGAATCTCCCAGCACCGATTTGTCATGGACTGCTAGCGGCAAGCTTGGCTACCGAAATTGGCGGGCAGGTTGGATGGCTGGCGTCTGCTATGACCTTCCGATTCAAAGGACCCGTGTATGTTGGTGAAACGATCACATGCATTTGGGTAATCACAGCCCTAGATCA
This sequence comes from Deltaproteobacteria bacterium SM23_61, assembly GCA_001304105.1. Classification (GTDB taxonomy): domain Bacteria; phylum Desulfobacterota; class SM23-61; order SM23-61; family SM23-61; genus SM23-61. The sequence continues at coordinate 714 of LJUR01000067.1, read as the reverse complement.
AAATGGTCGAGCCGAAGCATCCGTCAAGCTTACCAAAGAAGATGGTGTCACCGTGATTGAAGCAGAGATCAGCGGTATTGTGCCTGGAGTTGAGGAGCGTAAGGTCCTAAGGCAAATGCTGTCGGAGGGGGATCCAACAAATGGGCTGACTTAAGAAAGTCATAATTTCAGGAACCTTCCCTTAAACCTAGCCAAATATATTTGAAGTTTTCCTCTTGCTCTTTCTCTTTAGTCTTTAGGGGTCTATCTTTAGGGGTCGGACCTGTGTAGGTATTGGAAATTGCAGGAGAAAAAGCCTAAAATGGCTGATTTTTTAGCCTTAAACCAGCATTTTTGACCCTAAAAAGGGCCATCTAAGGCTATAAAGATGCCAAGGGCTAATCGCTACTTCCTTCCTGGCTATATATGGCATATCACCCATCGATGCCACAAAGGAGAATTTCTGTTAAAATTTGCCCGCGATCAGCGTCGGTGGTTGCAATGGGTCTTTGAGGCGAAGAAACGGTTTGGGGTATCGGTTCTGAATTATTCTGTGACCTCAAACCATATTCATCTGATCATGAAGGATGCCCAAGGGAGAGACGCCATCCCCCTGACGATGCAATTGGTGGCTGGCAGGACGGGACAGGAATACAACCAAAGAAAGAAACGGAAAGGAGCTTTCTGGGAGGATCGGTATCACGCTACCGCCGTAGAAGAGGATGTGCATTTGGG
>LJUR01000066.1 GCA_001304105.1 Deltaproteobacteria bacterium SM23_61 | reverse complement strand
CCTCTCTCTAGCTACTTGGGCGAACTGCCGAACTCCCAAGGCCGGACTTTAACCGGCTAGTCATACGTTATGCACGGCATGCGGACGTTGTTCAAAATATTCAATTCTGCGACCCAAGATCTTCAATCAATCCTGCAGATGTTTGGTTAACCGGAGGAAGGAAAGCGGGTCGACCCGCGCCCCGCGGATGATGATTCCCCAGTGGAGGTGGGGGCCGGTGGATCTTCCCGTGGACCCCACCCGGCCCAGCAGGTTTCCCGTATGGATCCGGTCCCCTTCACCGACCGCTATTTCGGAGAGGTGGAAATACATGGAGTACAGCCCTTCTCCATGATCCAGGATGACCGATTTGCCCGAGAAAAAGAAATTGCCAACCAGGGCAACCCTGCCGCCGTTGCAGGCCAGCACGGGAGTTCCTTCATCCGCCCGCAGGTCCACGCCGGTGTGAGGGCTTTTCCGCTGCCCGTTAATGACCCGGCGCAACCCGAAGCCCGTAGTGACTTCCCCCTCCACCGGCCGGGAAAAAGCACCCTTCCAAAGTCTTTCTTCCCGGACGCCTCCAAACAAAGCCTTGAGCTTCTTTGATTCCCGGTTCACCCTTTCCAGGGTTTTCGGGTCCAGATCGACCATGGAGCGCGGGAGGGTGAGTCTCTGCACGGGAAAATCGACCTTCTCCACCTTCACCGTCAGCGCTTTTGAATACCCTTTGCCTCCATCCCCTTTCGCCATGACCTTCATTTTAACCCTGGCCGGCTTCGCCTTCAGGTCGACCCCGATCAGGGCCTCATAGCTACCCTGTCTTTCGCCGGAGGATAGCGAAAATTTTTTCCCCTGAAACTCCGCATGGATGGACTTTAGCGATGCGGGACCCGTTGCTCTTACCAGGAACACATCCCCCTGCCGGATCTTCCTCGGAAAGACTTCGACCCGGAGCTGGGTCTCGGGACCCGCCGCGTTTCCCGCTGAAGGCAGGAAAAGAGGAATGAAGCAAAAAAACAGGAGAATTTTTTTCATTTTTGAAATAGCGACTTCGTCCCCATTGATCCTCGTCGCGATAAAAGCAGCGTTAGGTGAGGAGTGAAGGCACTAGAGCTCTTTATTCTGATTTTACTCCTTTTTCTATCTGTGTTCATCCGTATTACTTCGAAATTTTCATTAAGCAAAAAGCATCCCCCCCACCCTAACCCTCCCCCTCGAGGGGGGAGGGAAGGGAGGGGGTGATTCCTTTTTGCTGCTGCTGTGCCGCACTGTGTTTATCTGTGTCTAACCAGGTCATTTGTCTTTCAGTCTTTTACGAGCATAAAATCCGTGTTCATCCGCGTCCCAATAAAAGCCGTGAGGCGTGAGGCGCAAGGCGTAAGGGGTAAAATGTTTTTACTCTCAGCTCTCCGCTCTAAGCTCGACGCTGATTTTTATATCCGTGTTCATCCGCGTCCCATTAAATCTTCTTTATCTTCTTGGCCGGGTAGTATGGGGGTCGAGGATGTCCCCGGAAAGATGGAGATCCAGGGGGCGGTGAAGAGCTGTTCCCGGGCGTTGGAAAGCATTCCTCCCCAGCTGGGAATGGGCGGCTGGGTGCCCAGACCGAGAAAGGAGAGAGCCGCCTCGATGAGAATCGCCCCCGCCACTCCCAAGGTGGCGACCACCAGGATGGGTCCCATGATGTTCGGCAGGATCTGGGTGAACATGATCCGGACCTCACCGTACCCCAGGGCCCGGGCGGCCATCACATAATCCAGGGACCGGGTGAAAAGAACCTGGGAGCGGGTGATGCGGCAGCTGTAGGCCCAATTGGTTAAACCCAAGGCCAGAAAAATGTTGATCAAACCCGGTCCGAGAACCGCCATGATGGCCAGGGCGAAGACCAGCGAGGGAATGGAAAGCATGACATTCGTCAGGCCCATGACCAAGTCATCCCACCGCCTTCCCAGGAAGCCGGCGGTGAGCCCCAGCAGGATGCCGATCAGGCTGTTGAGTCCCTGGCTGACCAGTCCCACGCTCAGGGATATCCGGGATCCGTAAATCACCCTGGAGAGAATGTCCCTCCCCTGGTTGTCGGTCCCGAAGAGATAGGTCCGGTTGGGGGACTCCTCGGAGTGCCTCAAATCTGCATGATCGATGGGATGAAAGGGCGCCAGCCACGGCGCGAAGACGGCCATGACCACGAACAGCAGGGTGATGACGCCCCCTACCATCAGGTTCTTTTGCCGGCGGGCTTTCTTGAAGAATTCTTTCACCGGTACTCCACCCTCGGATCGATGACTGCATAGAGGAGGTCCACCGCCAGGTTTACCAGCAGGAAGACCAGAATGATCAGGAGGACGCAGCCCTGGGTGACGGGAATATCCCTCTGGAAAATGGAATCCACCATCAGTGAGCCCAGGCCGGGCCAGGAAAAAAGCTTTTCCACCACCACCGTATGGCCCATGAGCGAGCCGAATTGCAGGCCGGCGGTGGTCAGCACCAGGATCAAGGCGTTGCGCAGAATGTGTTTGCGGTTCACCATGAGTTCGGAGAGTCCCTTCGCCCGGGCCGTGCGGATGTAGTCGGTGGTAAGGATCTCCACCACCGCCGCCCGGGTGGTCCGGGCCAGGAGGGCCATGTATCCGACCCCCAGGGTGAAAGCGGGCAGCAGGATGTGCTTCAGGTCGCCGTCCCCGTAGCCCGAGACCGGGAAAAAGGGCAGCTTCACGGCGAGAAAGAACATAAGCAGAAGCCCCAGCCAGAACTGGGGGATGGAAACGCCGGAGACCGCCCCGACCATGGAAAAAGCGTCCAGCCAGGTGCCCTGGCGCAGGGCGGAATAGAAACCCAGGGGAATACCGAGGACCACGGCGATCAGCATGGCCGCGAAGGCCAGGCGGAGCGTGGGCCACAGGCGGGAGGCGATGAGGCCGCTCACCTTCTCCCGGCGCAGGTAGGAAAGCCCCATGTCTCCCGAGGCCAGGTTTTTCAGGTAGGTGAGATACCGGATATGAATGGGCTGGTCCAGCCCCCACTGTTTTCTCATCTCCTCGACGAACCGGGGGTCCACTCCCTTGTCCCGGGCATCCCCGGACATCAAGGCCGCATCCCCGGGGAGGATATTCAAAAGAAGAAAAAGGATCAGGGTAATGGCCAGGATGGTGGGAATAAACTGGAGAACGCGGCGGATGGCAAATCTCAGCATCTTTTCAACTTCCTACCCATTATTCCATGATTCCAATATTCCATTATTCCCCTTTTTTACTTTTCCCTCGCCCGGGGAGAAGACTCGTCGATCCACACATCAGCCATGTTCTGGTACATCATCTCGACGGCTACGGGCTTGATCCCGTGGACCCAGGGCTGATGGGCGATGACCGCCTTGTTATAGTTGAAGAACCAGACCGGCGCATCCTTGCGGAAGAGGGCATCTGCTTTGCGCAGCAGGTCCACCCGTTTGGACATATCCCGGGTCTTAAAGGCGGTGTCCAGCAGCCGGTCGAACTCGGGGTTGTTGTAGCCGATGTAATTCCCCGCGGTGGAGGGATTCTTGGAATGCCAGCGATACAGGGCCTGGAGGGGATCGCCGCCCGCCCCGCTGCTCAGAGACCAGATGAAAGCCTGGTAATTCATCTTCCGGAGCCGGTCGGAAAGGGCCGCTCCCTCGAGGCGCTGGGGTTTCACCTTAACGTTGATCTTTTTCAAGAAAGGCATGATCGCTTCCACAACCACCACCCCGGCGGATGCGCCGCTCGTTCCGATGCACTCGAAGGTGAATCCTTTTTCATATCCCGCCTCTTTCATGAGCGCCTTGGCCTTCGGCAGGTTGAATTCGTACCCCCTGGCCCGGGGGTCAAAGGCCGGCGAGGTGGACGGCAGGAAGCCCACGCAGGGGAAGGCTTTTTCCTTGAGAAGTTTCTGGATGATCAGGCGCGAGTCGATGGCGTAGTTGATGGCCTGGCGCACCTCCTTTTTAGAAAAAGGCGCGTATTGGGGGTTGAACCCCATGACCCGGGTGAAAAGCTCGGCCACCTCCACCATGTTCTCGGAAAACCGGGGGTCTGCCTTGTACACCGGGTACTGGGTGGACCCTACCACGGTGGCATCCAGCTCTTTGGCCCGGAAGGCCATGTCCAGGGAAGCTGCTTCGGGCATGATCTTGTAGACCAGCTTGTCGAGATAGGGTTTTCCTTTCTCGTAGTAATCCGGGTATTTCACCATGACGATTTCGCTTCCCTTGACCCATTTGCCAAACCTGAAGGGGCCGCATCCCACGGGGTCGAAACCGAAGCCGTCGCCTTTCTTCTCCACTTCTTCGCGGGGCAATATGGCCGTCCCCACTTCATGGAGGGAGTAGGAGGGATCGACGGGGTTCTCCATGGTGATCTCCACCGTGAAATCGTCGATCTTCCGCAGGCCGGAGATCTTACTGGCCTTTCCCTCTTCATAATCCTTGGTGCCCTTGATCACCCGGACAAAACGGGCAGAGGCGGAGGCGGTCTTGGGGGACATGACCCGTTCATAGCTCCAGATGACATCATCCGCGGTCATCCTGCGGCCGTTGTGAAATTTTACATTCTTCTTTAAATGAATCCGGTAAACCAGCCCGTCTGCGGAAACATCCACCTTCTCTCCGAGCTCCAGCCGGGGGCGGTTCTTTTCCGGGTCCCAGCTGTAAAGGCTGCGATTCAGGTTCAGCATCACCAGCATATCGTTGGTGCGTGTGCCCTTATGCGGGTCGAGGGTCAGAAGATCCCCCCCGTAGGGAGCGCAGAAATGGAAGGTCCCTCCCGGCCTGGCTGCTAGGGCTTCCCCGACCATAAACCCGCAAAGGAGAATCCCGGCCAGCAATATGGAGATCTTTTTCACCATGCCCTTCTTTCGCTTTTCCTTTTTGGGAAATAGGTAAGCCCCATCGAATTCAGCCATTGCCGGGCCCGGAGGCGAGGGCGTTGCGCGCAAAAACCATGAGGCGCGCATCATTTCTTAGGCCGGGCGGGCAAGCCATCCTTTTCCCAATAGCAGGGTTAGTCCGTCGTAGGGGCGTCACGCGAAGCGCGTGACCGGGCGCTCGATAAGCCCGCCTCCCTCTGCGGAAAGACGAGCGGATCTCCGCTTGGAATTCTTTTCCCGCCGATGCTTTTTCCGCGCAACGCCCTCGCCTCCGGGCCACAAGCGTTTCTTTTCGCAAAAAATCGTAAAAGTGAAAATGCTCTTTCATGGAGCCTCACTTCTTCTCCTCCCAAAGCTTGAACAGCTGGTCGTACTGGGCGGGGAAGACAACTTCGTAATCCAGGTGAATCCGCACCGGGTAGCGAAGGCCCGCCTCGTGCGTCTTGGCCAATCCCTCCCGCAGCTGTTCGACCTTCTCCGGGGTATAAGTGAAGGTAAACCCCATCTCGTCATCATTGGTATGCGCCAGGCGGCGGGAGCCATGACCCGGCAGCACTACATAGAAACCCGGGTTCAGGATGGGGGTGACAATGAGATCGGCGCAGGCCAGACGGCCGTCGGTGGAGTAGGTAAGCCTTCCCCCTTCATGGTAGAGCGCGGCGTGAACCAGGCGCATGACCTGGGCAGAGTTCCCGGACAGGAAGATGGCATCCGGGCTGAAGGCACAAGAGTTGAGGGGAGAGAAAAGAACCGCTTCATAGGCGTCATGGGGAAATCTGGGCATAAGGGCTTCGGTCCGGGCTCCTCCTTCCAGCGTTTTGTTGTACCGGTTCAAACACAGATGGCCCTCGGTGAAATAAGGAACGGGAGGCCTGAACCCCATGGCCAGGATGCTGGGCGCGCAGCGCATGTCTTCGAACCTCATGCAGATTGTTTCTTCCTGCCGTTTGGCGATGGCCCAGGCCTGGCAGAGGACCATCCTCTTTTTATAATCCTGGAGCGGGAATTTCGCCGGAACCGGCGGCTTTTCCCCCTTCCGGAGCATTTTCACGGCCACCGGAAGAGAGGGCAGCTTCAGGTAAGCGGTAAGGTCCTGCAAGAACGAATCAAACTTGTCCATCTCATCCTCACTGTTCTGTTTTTCTGGTTTTTTTTCTCTACATTTTTCTCAATTCCTTCTTCAGCACCTTGCCCACCAGGCTCTTGGGCAGGGCTTTCAGGAAGGTAACTTCCTTGGGCAGCAAAAAGCTGGTGAGGCTTTCCCGGCAGTGCTGGATGATCTCCTCGGCCGTGGCTTCCTGCCCTGGCTTCAGGACGACATAGGCTTTGATTTCCTCGCCATAGACCTCATCCTTCATCCCGATGACCGCCGCCTCCGACACCTTGGGATGCCGGAAGAGAACCTCCTCGATGGTCCGCGGGGAGATATTTTCGCCCGCCTTGATGATCAGGTCCTTTTTCCGGTCCGTGATCCAGAAGTAACCGTCCGCGTCCACGTAGCCCACGTCCCCCGTGTGGAGCCAGCCTTCCCGGAGTACGTCGGCAGTCTCCTCGGGCTTGTTCCAGTAGCCCTTCATGAGCATGGGCCCCCGGATCACGATTTCTCCTTCTTTGCCGGGCGGAAGCGCTTTTCCCTCCTTGTCCACCACCCGCATTTCCGTACCCTTATTGGGCAGGCCGATGGAGCCGACCTTCTTCATTCCTTCAATGGGGTTGACCGAGTTGTTCGCCCCTGCTTCCGTAAGGCCCCAGCCCTCGATGATCTCGAAGCCGAAGGACTGCTTGAAGCGGTTAAAGGTTTCGAGGGCCAGGGGCGCGGAGCCGCAGAACCAGTATCTCATCGAGCTCAGGTCGTACTTCTTCGGCTCGGGGAAGAGGAGCATGAATACATACATGGTGGGGACCCCGGCCAGGCTATTGGCCCGGTACTTCTGGATGGCGGCAAAGATGGCCTCCACGTTGAAGGAACCGAGCAGAACCGCCTTTCCGCCGCGACGGAAAAGGCCATAGTTCATACTGGCGATGCCGTAGGAATGGCAGAGGGGAAGGACGAAGATCGAAACCATACCATCCGGCAGGGAGATGGATTCGGCCTGCATTTTGGCGTTGGAGTACAGGCTGAGATGGGTGTGCATGACCCCCTTGGGCCGACCCGTTGTGCCGGCCGTGTAGATCAGGGCGGCCAGCTCGTCGTCGGCCATGTCCACAACTTCTGTCTCCTCGGGGCTTCTCTCAACCAAACGCGGGTAGGAAAGGAAGCCCGGGGGAACATCCGGATCGACAAGGATCACGTTTTCCAGTCCGGAGGCCTTTTCTCGCCCCGCCCGGACCTTGGGGAGGAAGGCCGAGCTGCTGATCACCACCTTCGCGCCCGAGTCCTGGTAGATGTAGGCGGTTTCCTCCTCCCCCACCAGGTAGTTGATCGGCACGACCACGGCGCCGATCCTCCAGATGGCGCCGAAGCCCTGGAGCACCTCCGGGCAGTTGGGCATCTGCAGGATGACCCGATCCCCCCGTTTCACCCCCAGGTCCTTGAGCGCCCGAGCAAGCTTCCGGGAAGCGTGCAGCATCTCCACATTGGTGATCTCCCTTCCCTCGTAAAAGAGGCTGACGTGCTCCCCCTCCCCTCGCACTTTTTCCTGAGCAATCCCAGAGAGGTTCATTCTATCCCCCTTTCTTTTTCTTCCCTGCCTCCTCCCGGGGAAGATGGGAGCGGTCGTTTATGACTTCGGCCCGCAGCCGCCTTCCTTGCATATAAAGGATATTCAGCGCCGCTGTTCCCTGGCGCAGCTCCCGAAACCGATCCAGGGGAATTTCCAGGGCGGCGCACAGGATCGTCAGGATGACGAAATTGTGACTGCAGACCAGTAGCGTGCAATCCGGCGGGTGAGCCTTCGAGATGCGTTCCAGTGCGGCTACGGCTCGCGCCTGGACTTCCTGAAGGCTTTCTCCTCCTGGCATGGTGACCGACGCCGGGTTGTCCCGCCATGCCTGGCGAAAATCCGCATATTTTTCGGCCCAGCGGGGGCCTTCGATCCCTTCAAACTCACCCAGGTTCATCTCGATTAAGCCATCTTCCTCATGCAGGGGAGCGGATGGATGATAGGCTTTAATCAGGAGGGCCGTCTCCTTGGCCCGGACCAGAGGGCTGCAGTAAATGGCCGCAAGGGACTCTCCTTTCAAAGCCGAGGCCAGCGCGCCGGCCTGCTCTCTCCCCTTTTGATTCAGGGGCACATCGCTCCGGCCCTGGAACCGGCCGGTGAGATTCCAGTCGGTCTCTCCATGACGGACCAGCATTATTTTTATGCCCCTTGACTCGGTCTTCTTTACCAAATTTCCGCGTCTTCCCTTTTTGAAATTCTTTAGTAGGGGCACGATGCATCGTGCCCCTACAACTCCACTACCGCCATGGCTTCTACCTCCAGCAGCCATTCCTCCCGGGCTAAATCCTTTACCACCAGAAGGGTGGTAGGGGGAAAAGGAGGGGTGAGGTATTGGGCCCGGATTTCCCGGAAAGCGGCAAAGTCCTCCCGGTTCTTTAAAAAGATGCCCAATTTCACCACGTCCTTGAAAGTCGCTCCGGCGCTGGCCAGCATATTTTTGAGGTTTTCGAACACCTGCCGGGTCTGCGCCCGGAAGTCCCCCTTTCCCACCAGGTTCCCCTGGACATCCCAGGCCACCTGCCCGGAGATCACCACCAGGGTGCCCCCTTTGACTTTTAGTCCCTGGGAATAATCCCCCGCCGGTTTGGGAACACTGGACGGCTGCAGATAAATCTTCTCCATTTTTTCCACCTCCTCTGATTAACGTTCGCCCTGAAAATAATGTACATTTTACCCCAAAATACAGGGTTTTGCCCATTTGCCTGGTTGAAATCGCGGGTTAAAATTTATTAAAAGAAGCAAGCGAGATTCACCTTCTGCCCGAGACTTCGACGAGCCCCTCGGCCAGACACTTCGGCGAGCTCAGTCGAGTCGCTCTAGTCGAGGTCAGAAACGCACCTGCAGAAGAAAGGAGGTGATACCTATGGCCGATTTTCAGATGCCCCATTCGGGACATGAAAGACATCTGTGCTTCCTGCACAACATCGGTATGGTAAAAGACAAATTAGAGGAATACAAGAAGCTGGTGAAAGACGGAAAATACGTGTGCAAGGGGTGCGGGCGGGTGGCCGCCGATGAAAAGCACCTCTGTGCTCCGGAAAAATTATAAATTGCCCCGAAAAAACCTCCACCTAGCCCCCCTTTCCCCCCTGCGGGGGGGAGAGGGGGCCGTTTTACCCGATATGTTCTGGCAATCTTTCTTTGTCTATCCCTTCTATCTCTGCGTTCTCTGCGATCTCTGCGGTTAAGTCTCTTGGTTTTCGCTAATCGGAAAAAAGGGAATCCCCATCTGGTCGGCCAGCGCCCGAAGTTCACCCAGGGTGATTTCATCCAGGGGAATCCCCATTTTCGCCCGCAGAGCCCTCTCTCTCCAGGATCTCTCCCCCGGAATGCTGATCTCGCTGAAGCCTTCGGCCGGCGGTCCCCCTTGGACATAGGCCACCAGCTCATCCACCCTTCGCTGGAAAACCTCCAGGGGCACAAAGCTGGCTATGTGGATGGCCAGGAAGGCCTGCGCATATGCCGTTGCGTGGGGCATTCCCTTCGCCTCTCCCAGGAGTTCCCCGCAAAACATCCCCCCGGAAAGGACGCCGGTCAGGATATCGACCATCAGTGCCAGCCCGGAGCCCTTGTGCTGCCCCGCGGGAACAAGCCGCCTGCTCTTGAGGATCGCCGCGGGGTCATCCGTGGGGCGGCCCTGTTCATCCACTCCCCACCCCAGGGGCACCTTTTTGCCTTCCCGGTGGTACAGCACGATTTTGAAGAAGGCCGCCTGGGACATGGCCATGTCGAGGACGACCGGTTCGCCCGAGGCCCTCGGAACCCCGATGGAGAGAGGATTATTCCCGATTCGGGGGGCCCGGGTTCCCCAGTAGGGCATGTTGGATTCGGTGTTGACGAAGCAGATTCCGGCGCAGCCCTCCCTCGCGGCCAACACCGGATAGTAGGCGGCCCTGCCCCAGTGGGTAGAGTTGCGCACCAGGACAAACCCGATCCCGGAAGTTTTGGCCTTCTCCACCGCCATCTTCATGGCCTGGACCGACACCACGTGCCCGGGCGCCAGATCGGCATCCAGGTGAGCGATCACCGGGGTTTCCTTGATCGTCTGGATTCGGCCCTGGGGCTTGATCTTTCCATTCCGCATGAGGGTTACAAAACCCGGCAGCATCCTAACCCCGTGGGAATCCACTCCGCACAGGTTGGCTTCGACCATGACTTCAGCCGAAATTTGGGAATCTGCCTCGGAGGCTCCCATTTTCAGGTACACCTGTTCGATAAAGGCCAGCAGATCTTTGACTTTAACGATTGATTTCATCTCTCCCGCTTGTTCCTTTAAAATGGATATTCTTGCCATAAGAATGGAATGTTGGAATGATGGAATAATGGGTTCTTGTCGTTCATTTTCCTACCCATGATTCCATTATTCCAATACCCCAATTTGTATTCTTCGTGTTCATCCGCGTCCCATCAGGTCTTTTGTTTTTGATTCTTAGGGCCATATAAAATCTGTGTTCATCTGTGTTTATCTGTGTCCCATTCAGTCTTTTGTCTTTAAGTCTGTTGCCAATATGAATCCGTGTTTATCCGTGTTCATCCGTGTCCCATCAGGTCTTTTGTCTTTGAGTCTTAGGGCCATATAAAATCTGTGTTCATCTGTGTTTATCTGTGTTCATCTGTGTCCTAATAAAAATTCTTGGTTGTGGCTTTGCCTCGATTCATTTCATTTTGGAAAGAACTTCCTTGTAGAAGTCGTAAATCCCCTTCTTGCCCGCTCCTCCGGTATAGCCAGCCCGGACCATGAGGCGGATGAGGGGATGGAGCTTGCCTTTTTCCGACCCCAGCTCCCGGACCCGGTCCTCTTCCGAGCTGGCGTAGATTCCCCAGGAGCCGCCCATGTCGGCCAGCTCCAGGGGACCCATGGGCAGGTTATAGCCGAGCTTCAGGGCCTTGTCGATCTCTTCCGGGGGGGCCACCCTCTCGTAGACCATCTGCACCGCTTCCATGCGCATGGCGAAGTAGGCCCGGTTGGCCAGGAACCCGTAGCTGGTGTCCCAGCACACGACGGGCTCTTTTTGCAGCAGGCGGGCCAGCTCTGAAGTTACTCCCACGGTACTTTCCGAGGTTTTCGCGCCCTTAACCACCTCCACCAGCTTCATCACCCCCACCGGGTTGAAGAAGTGCATGCCTACCACCCTGTCGGCCCGGTTGGTGGCCGAAGCGATTTCGGTAATGCTCAGATAGGAGGTGTTGGTTCCCAGGATGGTGTGAGCCGGGGCATTCTCATCCAGCTTTTTGAAAAGCTCCTTCTTAATCTTGATATTTTCCGTCGCCGCCTCCAGGATGAAATCGGAGCCGGAAGCGGCCTTGGCGATGTCCGTGGTCCCGCCGATCCGGCTCATGAGTTCCTTCTTCTCTTCCGGAGTCATCTTGCCTTTGGCCACGAAGAATTTCTCCGTTCGCTGATCGATCCCCGCCAGGCCTTTGCTCACGAATTCATCCTTGATATCCACCAGGGTCACATTGTATTTCCCGATTCGGGCCATCAGTTCTCCGATCTGGGCCCCCATGAGCCCCGCCCCGATGACCGTGACCCTCTTGATATCGCTTACTTTCAGCTCGCTCATGTTTCCTCCTTTGCACAGATGTTCCTTGTCCCTCTTTTTTTATTCCCTCTGAAATCAAAAAAGCCTCTGCCCCCCTGGATAGGAAAGAAAAAATATCAACCACAGAGCACGCAGAGACCGCAGAGCAAATAAATTGGAAGACTGAAATGATGGAATAATGGGTTCAGACGCTTTATTTTTTGCCCATCGCTCCAATATTTCATTATTCTTTTTTTAATTCTCAGCGTGCTCTGTGCCCTCTGTGGTTAACTTTTATAAAATGACCATCGATTTTTTCGAGGTCAGTATAGGGAGAAGAAAGGGGGGGTGTCAAGTGTTGAAAAACAGGTCGGAGCGGGGTTTTCAAGCCGTCCGCCCTGCCCCAGGGCATGACCTGGAATGGCCAAAAGTAGACCCTGACCCCTCGACTTAAAGCAGCACCACGGTCTGATAATCCGGGATATCAAAACGTTTCCGGCACCGCGGGTTGGGGCAAACCAGGGAATCATCAGCCCGTACCAGGTAGTCGGTCGCCTTGGCGAACTTGGCTCGATCGTGGTCGCTGGCCCCGGGCGGGATGCTTTTCTTCTTCGTGCGCCGAACCCAGCGGATCTGGAACTCGGCCGACTGGCGGCACTTCGGGCAACTGTAGGTCGCCGTCTTGGTCTCCGTCGTTTCGGTGTAAAAGTCTCTCTCGTCCATATCTTCCAGTGTAACCCCTGACGGTCAATTTAGGCCAATGAATTTTTCGCTGATATTTTTTAGTAGGGGCGGTTCGCGAACCGCCCCTACGGATCTTGGTTGCAGGGGCAATCACGCTAGCTGCGTGATGGTTGGCCATCTCGTAGAGTCGAGTCTTCGACTTGCGGGCGACCATCCCGGCACGGCGGGGCACCTACAGCAAAAAAATAAGCCTTCTTTGGCTCTGACTATGCTAGGCTAGGAATACTGGAATTCGATCAGGAGGTGGGTCTTCTTCTTTTTTATCGGCGGCGTGCAGCCCAAGAAAGTTCAGGTGGACGAGCAGGCCCGAGCCTGCCCGAGGTGCGGTTTACCCTCGGCCCGGCTTAAGCGCCTCGACCATTACATCAGTCTTTTCTTCATTCCCCTGATTCCCATCAAGCGGGGAGAGACCTTCCTGGAATGCAGCCGCTGCGGCGGGGTTTTCGATGAAACCGGCCATCCCCACGTGAGCCCCGTCGAGTTCCGTTCTGCCCAGGCCTGCCCCCAGTGCGGCCAGCCGATCTCTCCGGGCTTCCGGTATTGTCCGAATTGCGGGCAGAGGATCTCTTGAATGCGCCCTGAACCATATGAGGTTCAGGGCTGCCCTGCACTCAACGTAGTGCAGCGCGGAATGCGAAATGAAAAGACCCATTATTCCCCCTGCTTTAATAGCCATTTCCATACCGGCTGGAATTCAATCGGCGGGTCTGAATCCTCTCGGGATTCATAATCCCAAGTTAAGATCGCCAGTTTATTACACCCCGTTTCCTTCGCGGCTCTTATGAGGCCGCTGATTTCCCTTTTCCGGGTTTGGAGATCCTCAACTTCATAACAGACTTGCAGCAACTGCTCAATGTTTAGGCCTTCTTTGACCGCGAAATCCACCTCTTTCCCCTCGCGAGTCCGGAAATAATAGATTTCCTTCCCTCTCCGCAAGAGCTCCACTGCCACCAGGTTTTCCATGAGTCTCCCGGTATCGGGAGTCAATTTGAATTTCACCGCATTGACCAATCCGGTATCATAGGCATATGCCTTTTGGGGGCTTTTCATCTGCTCTTTGATTTTGGCCGAGAATCGCTGAACAGCAAAGATAACAAAAGCCTCCATGAGGTAATCCGCATAGTTTTCAACCGTATGAGTGCTCCTGAAAGCCAGGGCCTTTTTCAGGCTGGTATAGGTGAATTCCTTAGCGTGGTTGGTAATCAAATAGAGCCCCAGGTCATGAAGTTTCTTAGAGTACCTCACGTTATATCTTTTGACCACATCCCTGAACAAGATTCCCTCAAACAGGGTGCCCAGGCATCTAACTGCACAAAAATTAATATTTTTGTGCACTGTAACTCAAATAATGCACAATCACCCGGAAAGACATGCTTATCCTCCATCCATAGCGGCACTCCTTTTACGGCTGGTCTATACCAACGGAATGATCTCCAAGGGGGAAGTTTCAGCTAAGCAAGAGTCAAAAGCAGATTTTCCCTTTCAGTCAAGGAGCTTGTGGCTGGCAGATTTACCCATGCTTTGGCATTAGGACTGACTGAATAATTCACTCAGAGGAGGAAGGGGGGCTTTAGGCTAAGGTGTTCGCTGTTGGGTATGTTATTCGCCGGATTGGTTTTCGCTTTTTTCCTCGGGGCTGCGGAACGTTTCGCCGGTCATTTTGGGGAGGGTTCTATTCCCCCCATGCTTCTAGATCGTGGTAGCCTGCTAAGATCCGCCGTTTTAACACGAATAAAGTCATTTGCATTAGTTGCCCATTTCTCAACCCAAATTTTTATCGGAATTAACGGAGCTACGTCCCCCGCGCCAAAATCCTTCAATTTTCTGGGCTCTATATCTGGCATGCTGGCCCAAAGCTCAGGAGCCAGTGTTTGATTTCGTCCTGGCCGGGGACCCGGACCGTGATATCTAGACCTCCGTTGGGTAGCTTGGTGATCTTCTGGCTCTTATGCCAGATCTTCTCCACTACCCACCGGGCCCAGCCGGGGGGTATGCGGCCTCGACATAAACACCGTCTGGGTCGTACCAGACCACGACTCCGTCGTCGTCGACCTGCTTGGCGACCAGATTGAAAAGAAAGTCCGAGACGGTACCCATCGGTCAGTTATCCTCTTTACGAGCTTTTACCTTTACCGGGAAAAACCTCGTGCAATGCTGACATGAATTCAGCAAGCTGCAATTCGGGTCTATAGTAGCGGCTTTCCCTCAATCGGATCATCCCCAAACGGTCAAGAGCGGAAAAGTGCTTCGAAACCAAATCCCCCGCCCCAATAACGTATGGGTCGTCTGCCCGTTGATCACGGAATCCGAGAGCCTCCCTCCACTCCATCTCGCTTGTGGTGGCCAGGATGCTGTATAGATCCAGGGCATGATAGCGTCCGAATTCCTTGTCCGCGTCGTCGAGCCGGTCCCGGAAAGCAAACAGTTTCATCATCAGAAATGTGTAGGGATGCGGCAGGAGAACCTCAGCTTGACCGGGCTCGCCTGAACGGAGTTTTCCCTCCAACTTTATAGGCAGCAGTCACCTTTGTGCCTTTGAAGCGGCTCTGCGGTCCGGTAAGGATGTCCAGCTTGATGCTGCCGGCTTGAATTCCCCCTGGGCCAGGCTTGACGAATTGGTATTTTTCCGCTCCGGGAACAACCTGATAGCCCAGCCTG
Organism: Deltaproteobacteria bacterium SM23_61; assembly: GCA_001304105.1. Lineage (GTDB taxonomy): Bacteria > Desulfobacterota > SM23-61 > SM23-61 > SM23-61 > SM23-61. The sequence goes on along the minus strand of LJUR01000066.1, from coordinate 5,234 downwards.
GCAATGGCCACTGCAAGTGGTTCCAGTTTCGACGAATCGATGAGCAGTTCCGGCCTAAGAAACAAATCCAGGTCATTGGTGGACCGGGGTTCAGGCCATTCGCGGAGAAGTGTTCGCACATCCAGCCGGCGAACGTGCTCGATCCTGAGATATATTCCGTACCCACCGCCTATGATGGGTCTAATTTCCGTGCCTTCCACTTCGTGGAGCAGGTCGAGCAAGGCTGTTTGAAGGTCCGGTATAGTGATCATTGCCCCACCGGCTTAAGATCCCTCAAAAGAAAAGACCTCACCTGCTCGGCAGTCTCTTGATCGCGCTTATCGCCCGTCATCAGCTCCAAATATACTTGCACAGGGGAAGCCCACCAGAAGTTGTCTTGTTGCCGGGCATCAAAGTATACTGTTTCATCCTCCGTCTCGATGAGTTCGAGGTTCGGAAAGCGATCCGACTGGCTTCCGGACAGGCGCTTCAATAATATCTCCAAACGTGGGCAGTAAACAGATAACAGATCCCCTCGTTGCATAACCGCAAATTGCCCAACAGATGATGTCCCTGCCGCCACGACGGGCAAATTCAACCCCTTAGCTTGCTTGAGTAGTAATTCCTCAATGGTTGCGTTCTCTGCCGAGATCTTGAGCCGGACTCGCTCCTTGATTTTCGGGGGGACATAGTTCGCACTCAATTTTTCCAGGAGCTTGTCAGGTTGTATAAGACGAATGATACCATTGCGCTCGACGATCAGATCTTCCTCCAAATTCTTCAAGGATTTCGATATGGTCGAGAGGCTCATGGGCCTTTTATCCCAACGATTCACCAGAATATTTCGCCGATTGACCTCCGAGCAAATCTCTTGAACGGTGTCGTAGGCGGAACGGACGAGGAAGACCCTCCCTACCATTGAACTGTTCTTCCGATAGATGTTCTTAATTGGGGCTGAAGAAGAAAAAAGATTCTTCCCGCCGCTGCGGAATACGGAAAATTTGCCTGGCACAATCACCACGCCATTGCCGCATAGGTCGATACCGCTGATCCCCTCCTTCTCCAGCTCTTGTAACTGTAGTTCACTGAGGAAAGGCATGATGATCATGGGCCGATAACCCTTCAAGAACGACAATGATTTCATAAGGTTGAGTCCATCCTGAAATGCCTTGGGCGTAGAAATAGATTTGCATTCGACGGCGAACCGTGCCGTGCTTTCCCGCCATGTTGCCTCAACAAACGCATCAAGACGACGGTTTCCGCCCTCCTTAGGTTGAACTTCCAGAAAGCGAAAAGACAGCGGGGGCAGTGAGATCTTACCTCTTCGAAGCTGGTCTATCATTTCCTTCCCTGTTATGATTTTCCTATTTTTTGGCATTTTCCTAGATAAGAAAATAGCATATTTCAGGAAAATATACAACTTCTATCGGTACCCGCCTCCCACGCTCTTCACCTTAACAAGACCTTTTTCCGGATTTGTTTACCTGTGATCCAATCTCCTCACGCCGAGGAGCAAAGGGCTGATCGCTTCATTCAATTCTTTTGCGGATTCAAAAGATCTTCTGCTTTGTCTTGGCCAGGCATTCCGCGGCTTCCCGGGCCATGGTGTCTAGAAGTTCCTGGCAGGTGTATATTTTCTTGATGAGGCCGATGGATTGACCGACCATGAGGGGGGCGCTTTCCACGTTTCCCCCCTCCCAGGCTTCCTTGATCCGCTCCCCTCCCATGAGGGGGATGAGTTCCTTGAGGCCCCCTCCTTTTCCCTCAATGGAAAGAATCTCCTCAATCACCTTGTTCTTGATGGCCCGCCCCTGGAGGCCGATGGACTTTCCGAATAAGACGGTTTCGAACTCCTGCCTGCGGATCAGCTCATTCTTGATGTTTTCGTGGACCTCGCATTCCCGGGTGGCGACGAAGCGGCTGGCCATCATGACCCCCTGGGCTCCCAGGGTCAGGGCTGCGGCCATGGTGCGCCCGTCGGCGATTCCGCCAACGGCCACGACCGGGATCTTAACCGACTCCGCAATCCGCGGGATGAGGACCATGGAGGTCACATCATCGTTCAGGGGATGCCCGCCCTCTTCGATCCCCGCGGCATAGATTCCGTCGTACCCCACTTTTTCGGCATGAACTGCGTGGCGGACGGACCCCACTTTATGAAAGAGTTTGACCCCCGCTTTCTTGAGCTTCTCGATCGTCTCCATGCCGGCGGCCCTGTCCACGGGGGTTCCGGAGAATTCGATTCCCGACACTCTTTCTTCCGCGCAAACCATGAAATACATGCGGTAATGCTCCGGGGTGAGCCGGATGGAAGGCAGGAGAGTGATGTTCACCATGAAGGGCTTCGCGGTCAGGCGGCGGGTCTCCCGGATGGCGCCACGGAATTCTTCCTCCGTGGTGTAGTTCCCGGCGGTCAGGTTCCCCATTCCCCCGGCGTTGGAAACGGCGGCGCACAGGGGAGGCTTGCACAGCCACATCATGGCCCCGCAGATAATCGGGTATCGGATGCCGAACATCTCGGTGATGGCGGTCTTGAACATGGAATCCTCCTGGAAATGGGGTGGGACGATGCCCCCCGGTGAGCGTAACCCCTTTCAGAACGACGGAGAAAGCCAACCCGGAATCACCCCGGGGGCAAGGCCAGATCCTGGTAGCTTCCCTTCTTTTCTTGCCGTCTCATCCTGAGAAACCGGTCGGCCATCTGGTAGGTCCTGCGGCAGTTCTCGATCTTCTCCCCGATGATTTGGATCTTCTCCAGGTTTCCTTCCCCGAACCCTTGATCCCACAGGTAATTGAGGTACCGGATGTCGTCGAAGTCCACGCCCATCACCTCGGTCCCCACCCGATCCACGGCCAGATAATCCGTACCGGCCAGGGCTACCCGGTGATCCACCGGTTCCCCGTTTACCGGCCCATTTCCCTCCATTCCCTCGAACCCGTCGAGGATCCCCAGGTTGATGTGCAGGTGCTGCATGAGGGTGAATAGGTTGTAATCCAGGACCCGGTTTCCCGCCTCGGAGGGGTGCATGCGGTTTTTATCCATAAGCATAAGAGAACCCATAATGACATTCTTGGCCGTCAGGGTGACTCCGACCATTTGGTGGGTCTTCAGCCGGGTGAGGGAAATGATGTACATCTCGGGGTCCATCATGACGGGGGCGATCTTCACGGGATGGGGTTTCAGGTCCGGATGGATCACGTACGCGACCTCCCAGCGGTCAGGATCGTTCAGGTCGATGAGTTCCACTCCATACTCCTTGGTCAGGGAGTCATACCCGTATTCCCGGAAACCTCTCGAGGTGTTCCCGAAGGCCGACCCTTCAGCGACGACTACGTGTTTTTCCCCCCGATCTTGGAGGAATTCCAGGACGGCCCGCGCAGCCTCGACGCGGGTGGCGCAAAGGGGGTGATAGGTGGATACAAAGTTCACCTTGATCAGGGGACGCTGGCCCCGGAGTTCGACATCTCCTTGGATCAATTCCAAAGCGCGACGAATGTTCGCTCTTCGGTCATCTCCCTTCACCAGGGCGACTCGGGTCATTTTTTACCTCCTTTGGAAGGCGGGATTTGGTGCGCTCCTGGTAGGCATCGGAAGAGGATGCCCGGGGCGCTTTGATTCAGCAAATATTCACCTCTTTCCCTTCAAAACTCTTCCTTAACCGGAGCAAAACATGATCGAGGAAGTCGCTCTCGACCCACTCGCTCAAATGTTGGCGTCGGTACAGCCCAATCGTCTTATTCAGGTAATTCATCTGGTCAATCAGCACGGAATCGACATGGGGTTTTATTTTCCCGGCAAGGATTTCAGGGTTCTGGGGCAGCAGGGGGCCAATGAAGACGTAGGTGCTGATTCCTCGATCATGGAGTTCTTTCAGCGCCTGAATCCGGGACGCGATCGGCGGGGCCTGGGGCTCAAAGACCTTTTTGATGACCTCATCATCGGTGGTGATGGTCATCCCCACCTCAATATCATCGAACCGCCGGATCAGAGCCAGATCGCGGAGAACGAGAGGAGACTTGGTGAGGATACCCACGGGAAACTGGTGTTTCAAAAGAATTTCCAGGCACCGGCGGGTCAGCCCGTATTCCTCTTCCAGCGGCTGGTAGGGGTCGGTGACCGAACTGAGCATGACGTAGCCCCGGGCGGCCCTTTTCAGCTGCCGCTGGAGGACCTCCGGAGCATTCACCTTGATGTCCACGAAGGTCCCCCAGGGCTCGGTATGGCCGGTGAATCTCTTCATGAAGGTGGCATAGCAGTACCTGCAACCGTGGGCGCAGCCCACGTAGGGGTTGAGGCAGTACTCAATTCCGGAGATCCCCGATTTGGAAAGAATCGATTTAACCCTTTTTTCCCGAATCAATAATTCTCTCATGGGAGGAAAATCGTCCTCACCGAAATTCAAAAATCAAAAGCCCGATGGATTCCTAAAAAGTCGAAATCCCATCAAAGTCGTCATTCCGGCGAAAGCCGGAATCCAGCTTGTTCAAGCCGTTCTGGACCCCGGCTTTCGCCGGGGTGACGAGCAAAAGGACCTATTGCGAGATCATCAAAACCTGTCCTCCTTTGGATTCAGCGTTTCTTCTTCATCACATCATTCACCCAGGAGAGGGCGGCCATGACTGTGGGAAACCCGATGGTGGTAATGAGAAGAAAAAGGGCATGGCGGATCTCCTCCGGGGTGGCTCCCGCGGCCAGGGCCCTTTTCGCGTGGCTGTGCACCGACCCTTCGGAGCGGATCCCTGCGGCAGCTGCCATCTGGATCAGCTGGGCGGTTTTTTCATCCAGGGGGCCTTCCTCCCGCAGCGCCTTCCCCAGGGCCTGGAGCGCCCGGTTCAACTTGGGGTGCTCGGACATCACGGTGGAATAGTGCTTGGGCGGCGTGGTTCCCATCTTCATTTTCCTTCCTCCTCTCTAAAGGTGATCATCTGATTTTATTCATCCAACCCGAAGAAATAAAGAAGAAACTCTTTAGGCAGTTTCTATCATTTTCCATCATTCCATCATTCCAATATTCCGGCTTTTCGGGTTCTGCGTACCCTGCGGCCTCTGCGCAGGAATTTTATTTTTCCTTTTTTGCCGTCCCAGATGTTCCCGCAGGTAGGAAGCGGTCCGGGAATGGCGGGAGCGGGCCACTTCCTCCGGCGGGCCCCAAGCCACGATCCGTCCCCCCTCCTCTCCCCCTTCCGGACCCAGGTCGATGATACAGTCGGCCGCGGCCACCACATCGAGGTCGTGTTCGATGACCACCACCGTG
>LJUR01000065.1 GCA_001304105.1 Deltaproteobacteria bacterium SM23_61 | reverse complement strand
GAGGGTGATCGATTATTATGTGGAGCGGGCTAAAGGGGGAGTGGGCCTGATCATAACCGGGGTGTTTAAGGTTGAAAACGAAATTGAAAATTATCAAAAAAAAGGGATTCGGATTTGGCCGGTTCTCACCCCCAACGCCCTTCCCGGCTTGGCTGAACTGGCTGACCGGGTGCATAACTTTGGGGCCAAACTTTTCATCCAATTCTCCGCGGGGCCGGGACGGGTGGCCCGGGGCGATGTCATCGACGCCGGATTCCAGCCGGTTTCCTCATCTCCGAATCAGGCTTTTTTCCGGCCCCAAGTCACCTGCCGGGAGCTGACCACCGACGAAATCCGGAGGCTGATTGAGGCTTTCGGACAGGCGGGGCAACTGGTCGCCGGAATCGGCGTGGACGGGATTGAAATTCACGGGCACGAGGGTTATTTGATTGATCAGTTCAGCACGGCCCTTTGGAATAGGAGGAAAGATCTGTACGGGGGGGATCTTCGCGGCAGACTAAGGTTTGGAATCGAAATTCTTAGCCAGATAAAAAGGATGGCGGGGAAGAATTTCCCGGTAACTTTTCGCTATAGCCTCAAACATTTCATTCGGGCCCCATGGAAATCCTCGCTTAAACCGGACGGATATGAGGAAATCGGGCGGGATATTCCGGAATCTTTAGCGGGCGCCGAAATACTGGAGGAGGCGGGATATGATGGACTTCATGTGGATTTGGGCTGCTACGAAGCTTTCTACTGGGCACATCCGGAAGGAACGGCCGATATGATTGCCCTCGGCCGGCCTCTGCTGGCTGATTCCCAATGGGTCGAGAAGGTTTTCCGCCGTCAGGAAAAGGATATCCGACCGTGCATTGGATGCCATGAGGGATGCTTCCGCCTTCCGGCCCAGCAGAGCAAGCCGGCCACCTGTTCGGTGAACCCCGTTTGCGGGCGGGAGAGAAATTACCCTTCCGGGGTTACGAATCATCCGCAAAGCGTTCTGATCATCGGGGGTGGGGTTGCCGGAATGGAGGCGGCCCGAACAGCCGCTCTTCGGGGGCACCGCGTTACCCTATTCGAGAAGGAAAATACCTTGGGCGGGCGCCTGCGAGAGGCTTGCGTGCCTGATTTTAAGAAAGACCTGAAGAAATTATTAGATTGGTATGAGAGGCAAATCAGGCGTTCCGGAATTGAATTTCATCTGAATTGCGAGGTGACTCCCCAATTGATTGCCGACCTGGATTTCGATTTGGCCGTTCTAGCCACGGGATCGGTTCCCCTGGTCCCCAAAATTCCGGGATTAAAGGAGGAACTGGTTGTGAGCTGCGGCCAGGTCCTTTCCGGAAAGAAAGAGGTAGGGAAGGATGTCCTGATCTTAGGTGGGGACTTGGAGGGTTGTGAAACGGCTGTCTGGCTGAGCCAAAAAGGGAAAAAGGTCAGGATCATTGACTTACTCGACACGATCGCCACGAATATCCATCTCGCAAACAGGCAAATGTTGATAGATATGATGGAGGAATCGAAAGTCGAGATTATTCTAAAGGGCCAAATCACCCAGGTGAATAAAAATGGCGTCAGTCTAATGCAGGGAGGAGAAAATCGTTTTCTGGAAGGTCACAGCCTGGTCTTGGCTGCCGGTATGACTCCCCTTCGGTCCTTATCGGAGGCTTTAAAAGAAAAAGGCAGGCCCTTTTATGAAGTGGGGGACTGCCAATCTCCCCGGAATGTCCATTACGCCATTCTTGACGGTTTCAACGTTGGATTTTCCATTTAGGATTCGGCCTTGCTTTCCCGGATCCTAAGGGTGTAAAGGGGTCAAGTCTGCCTTTGACTCAATTGAATGATTGATGTGAGAGCAAAATGAGTCAAGCGTAGACTTGACCCCTTTACCTTACCCCTTTATTTAATCCCCTTCAGACAGTTTGCCTGAGTATTGACATCTTTTCCCCTTCTGCTATCATTCCCTCAGAAATTCGCTATCCAATCCCCTTGCCCGGAGGGAAGGTATGGTATGGAGATCTTGAACCCCATTTCTCAGCAGAGATATGGGGTTTTTTATTTTAATTTTCATTTAAATGCAAAGGGAGGAAGAGATGGAATCATTTGGGAAAATCAAAAATGTGGGGAAGGGAGAGGGAATTTTCCGATCTGTCCTAGGGATCATTTTAATTATTTTTGCCTTTTTTACCCCTGGGGGCTTTCGGTGGGTGCTTGGATTGATCGGGGTGGCATTTATCCTTACGAGCCTCTTTGGATACTGACCCTGAAAAGGATTCATGCTGAAGGTCTTCAGCAAGGAAGCGGAAAGAAAAGGATAGGGTATTTTTTCGCCGAAACCTGGGTGAAAAATAGGTAGAAACTACGACTTTTTCTTTATGTTGAGCAAAGCTCGAACCTCTTCCGGAGTGGCAATCTCCCTCCCGATCTCCTTCGCCAGCCGCACAGCTTTTTCGACCAGTTCCGCATTGCTCTTGGCCAGCACACCCCTGGAGAGATAGACGTTATCCTCGAAACCAACCCGGATATGGCCGCCATTCAGGATGGACATGATGGCCATGGGAAATTCCTCGCGCCCGATTCCGAGCGTGGTCCACACCACGTCCTTCTGGGGGATGATTTCCTTCATGAACATAAAATTCTTGCAATTCGCCGACATCCCCCCTTGAACGCCCAGGCAAATCTGGAAAAGATACGGGGGATCGACCAAGCCCTGCTCAACCAGCTGGATGGCCAGGCGGACATGTCCGGCGTCGAAACATTCCAATTCCGGTTTCACTCCCCGCTCGCGGGCCACTTTGCAGCAGATCGGGCCCCATTCCGGCGGATTGATGAAGACACGGTTCTGGTAATTCATGCTGGCGATGTCCAGGGTGCAGAGATCCGGCCCAAGCGTGGTGGTTCCCAGGCGTCGTTCGGTTACGTTTTCGCCGGTGAGATTGGCTGCGCTGGTGGTGAAATTGAGCAGAATATCGCATTTCGAACGCACCCGGTCGCGGATCTCCCGGAAATATTCCAGCTCGAATGCGGGAGCCCCTGTTTTGGGGTCGCGGACATGGACATGGGAAATGGCGGCCCCCGCTTCGAAGGAACGGATGATTTCATCGGCAATCTCTTCGGGAGTGTAGGGGATGTAAGGGCTATTCTTCCTCGTGGGACCGGAACCGGTCACCGCGGCGGTAATGAAAACTTTGTCCATAAAAGATCTCCTTGTAAGATGATGGACGCAAAAAGGGTGCGTCCACTCTAAAAACCAGTAGCTGTTTAAGGGAGTTCCCCGAGCTCCCGCAGAAATTCCCTGAGCTTGATTAGCTTGATATCGCGTTCCCTCATCAGTTCTTCAGCCGTTTTCCCATGATAATCGTAGAACCCGCTTCCCGTCTTCACTCCCAATTTGCCCTTTTCGATGAGTCGATCCAGCGTTTTGGAAGAACCACGGGCCTCAGGCGGATTGTACATCCGATTGTTTAAGTTTCTCTGGACAGTATCCAGCCCGGCGTAATCCTCCCGTTTCATCAGGCCCAGGATGGGGATCCGCAGTCCAAAACTGGCTTTGCTCGCCACATCGATATCTTCCGGGGTCGCATACCCGTTATCCAGTAAAAAATGGGCCTCAACGCGAAGCGCTCCCTGGAGCCGGTTGGCGATGAATCCAGGCAGAAATTTTGCGATCACAATCGGCTTCTTGCCCAAACGGGTCAGAAAGGCTTTTACCGTGTCAATCGATTCCTCCGATGTGAGGGGTCCTCGGACCACCTCCACAAGGGGAACCAGATGGGGCGGAGCGAACCAGTGGGTGATGAGAACCTTGTCCGGCCGCTTCGTCTCGACAAACTTGAAGATGTCGAGGAAGGAGGTATTACTGGCCAGTATGGCTTCAGGGGGGCAAATACGGTCCAAGGCGGAGAACATTTCCTTCTTCGCGGCTATGTCCTCGATGATCGCTTCGATTACGAATTGGGCCTCTTTCCCCGCCGTTTCAATTTTCGTTGTGGTTTGAATCCGATCGAGAATGACCGGCGGCTGGTTCGCTTCCAACAGGTCCAGATCCACGAGTGTTTTCAGGTTGGAGGCAATCATTTTTTTGGCTTTTTGCAGGATTCCCTCCTGGAGATCACTCAGCCAGACGTTACACCCCCCTTGGGCGAAAACCTGAGCCAAAGAATGTCCCATCGTCCCCGCCCCTAAAACGGCCACATTTTGTACCTTCGTCATTGGCTTTTCCTTTCCGTCTTTTTTCATCTGTTATTCAGGGAACCATTTTCACGCCCACTTTAGCCTTTGAATTTTCAGGATAGGCCGGAGGGGATGGAAAGATTGAATCCTGCCCTGTCAACCGGTCGGGCTGCGACCTGCAGCCCCTATTCTCCCTTGAAAAGTCATATATTGTGACCTGTGGCGACGGCAACGCCCGCCTGATTCCGAACGCTCCAGTCATACTCACAGATCCACCCTTTCGATGTTTGTTTTTTGCTCGTTAGCTCCGTTTCCATCCGTATGCTGTCCCCCGGGTAGACAGGGGCGTGAAACCTCAAATTGTCGGTGCCCATATAGGCCATGATGTCGGATAGGTAACCGGCCTGGATGAGAAGTCCGTAGGCAATATTCAATGTACAGACCCCGGGCAAGAGCTGCGTTTCCCACCCGCTCTCTTTTGCGGCACGATCGCTGAGAAACTGGGGCGCATAGTCTCCGCCCATAATTGCGCATAGTTCCACGTCCGTTCGGGTAATCGTCCGGCTTTTTGTGGTCACCCTGTCGCCCACATCCATCTTTTGAATGGGGATTCTCCAGTCATCTTCGATAAAATGCTTGGCCATTGGTTCTCCTTTCGTATGGGGGGATCATGGAGTTTGATTCGTTTGCCGAGCGTCGCGGTAAGGAAAGTCGTTTCGTATACAACGAATACCGGAATCTATCCGCAATACAGGGCCAAGAGATATTCCTGCAGATGATGTCTTGGGGCTGGGTTATTTGATTTTGTTGAATATTTTATATTCTTTGATCAGAACTCAGCTTTTGCTGGGGGAAATATACGAAAAAGGAAATTGCCTGTCAAGGAGAATTGACCACAAGATATTGGGTTCGTCTACGGCCCTTTTGAAGCAGAGGGGGGCGGCCGAAAAGGGCCCACAGCTCCCCCGGTCATTTCCGTCTGGAATCCTTTAAGATTTTTCGCCCTTTATCCGATTAAGAACTTGAGAGCAAAGTCTCCGGGCGGATCGAGAAGAGAATATAGAAATGAAAATTAGGCGAGCCACGGCGAATCCAGGCGAAGGCCAAGTCCAATGGTTCTCCAATAAGGAGATCCTGAGATTTTATCCGGAAGACAGCGGTGATCACCTCACGGAGAGGAAGCCCGACACCTTGAGGCCAGTAACTATGAGAAGGGTCGCTCAGATTCTGGCAATCCTGGTCATGATTCTTCTTCCAGCAGCAGGATATGGATCTCCTTTGAGCGATGAACTTTATAACCAGCCGCTACCCTCTCTGAATAAAAAGATTGTAATGGTAACCGATTTTTACCGAACTTTTCATGTCTATGAATGCTTGGTGGATGTACGAATCGAAGAGGGTGCCATCTTTGCCATAGAATTAAGCAACCCGAATATCCATGCATTGAAGCGGATGAAAAATTTCCTGGGGAATAATTTCAGCAATCTGAAAAAGCATGGATTCAGTAAATTATCCATCTATATCGGAAAAACCCGATACATCTGGGAAGTCAAATAAAAAAGGGGCGAGATCCTGACCGGTTCACAGGAGGAGATAAAGACTTGAAAGCTCCCGTTGAGATCAGAAAAGTCAATTCATGGCAGCACCCGGGATGTCAAAAAGAGGGGCTCCCTTCTTATACGCCGTCGAATGGGGATAGATATAATAGCCACGAAGGTTTGGAAGCAGAATTCGGGATGGATGAAATTCATTTTGAAGGAAAGGGTTTTGATGAAATATTCGATCATGCGCAAATTTTAAAATATTATCGGGGGGAAGTTCCCCGAGAAGTTTCCCATTATGACCCTTTTCCGGAGAAAAGCGGGTTGAGATGTTAACCAGATGGGTTTAAGGCGGGACGCCATTACATAATACAATTTTGCTGAAAAGAGATTCAACTCTTGCGGGGACTGGGTATAGGGAATTCATTCTTTATACTGCGCTCGTCTCCAGGTTGGCCATGAGATAATCCCGGTCTGCGGCACTACGGACAAAAACACCCAGGTTCCCCAGTCTGATTTTTTTCAAGCCTGCGGATTTCACTTTCCGGTACGCGTCAACCATTTCTCGGGTGTTGGGACTTCGGAAGTTCTTCATCTGATATTCCGGGAAAAAGGCGAGTATGGTAAAGGGGATTCCTCTGTCAACCGCTGCCAGTCTTCGGGCAATCCTTTCCAGTTCGTCACTTTCCACAAGGGCTGGAATGTAGAGGGACAGGACTTCCAGCGTAAATCCGCGCTTGAGAATTTCTTCCGGGAGTCTTAAGATATGTTCGTTGGAGCATCCCGTCAGCCACTCATGTTTCTCGGTTTCGTAGGCCTTGATGTCTAACCAGAAGGCGTCCACCCCGGAAGCCTGGAGACGGTCGAGGTTCTGGGGTGTAAGGCCGTACCCATTGGTTTCGATCAGCACCCACAGGTTGGTTTGGGCCTTGATGAGACAGGCGCATTCCTCGTAAAATTCGGGGCAGCAGGTGAGGTCTCCGCCGGTGAAGGCAACAATGTTCCTTGCCGGGCCGAAGCCCTGGGTGCTTAGAAGGATGTCTTCCGGATCGAGGATCCCCGGGCAGGTGCTCGATCGCCTTCCGCTGGTCACACAACTGCCGCAGCATCGGCAGGTCTCCTGGGCATGCCACGAGGTTGCTTTTTCCCGGGGTTCTCGGAGGTTCACCGACTTTTCGTATTCCATACTTTTCATCAGGATATCCGCAGGTGTGTACCAGGCCCCTTCCTTAATTTTGCTGAAATACCAGGAGTGACATTTTCGGCAGGAGAAATTGCACCCGGATTGATAAATGGATAGGTAGTTTTCCGGCCGCGAGAGGTGAACGGAGGTGATGAGGCGGTACGGTTCCCCGTTCTCGTATTTCAGCGTTGCCTGACACGCAAGCTGATGCTTCCCGTCCACTTTCGTCAGACAACTTCCGGGCGAGAGGCCCTGTTTTCGGAGCCGGCATTCTGCTGGTTTCATGTTTTTTCTTTAAAGGGTAACACAGCCTCTCTTTGGTTTTCAAATCGTTTGTTTCTCACCAGGAAACGAACCGCTGACCCGAGCAACGATCCTTTTCGGAGAACGATGCACCCGGCACTTTTTTACAGGTATTTGGACGAATCCGGTGGGCAATGCCTTTTGTGCCAGCGGCGGTGCAAAATCGCGCCCGGCAAAAGCGGTTACTGCGGCACGCGGAAGAACCTGGACGGAAAACTTTTCTCCCTCACCTACGGCCGGGTGGCCTCCATGAGAATATCACCGATTGAAATCAAGCCGCTATTTCATTTTTATCCCGGCAGTCGGTGGCTATCCATGGGGAGCCTGGGCTGCAACTTCCTTTGTCCCGGATGCCAGAACTGGGAGATTGCCCATGCGGACGTGGAAAAAGAGCTGCCTTCTTTGCGGTTCGTCCCTCCGGGGGAGGCTGTTCGGCTCGCGAGGGAAGGCCGCTGTAAAGGAATTTCCTGGACATACAACGAGCCGACCCTGTGGTTCGAGTATACGTTGGATTCTGCACGGATGGCCCGTGAGGCCGGGCTTCTCACCAACTATGTGACCAACGCGTACTTAACAGTCGAAGCGCTTGACCTCCTGGGGCCCTGTTTAAATGCCTTTCGTGCGGACCTGAAAGGTTTTTCGGACGAAACCTACAAACGGATGGCTAATATTGACGGATTCGGCGGCATCCTGAAAATTCTGGCTCGGGCCAAAAATTTCTGGGGAATGCATGTGGAGATTGTCACCAACCTCATACCGGGAATGAACGATCAAGAGGTAGAGTTAAAAGGGATGGCAAGATGGATCTGTGATTGCCTGGGCGCAGAGACCCCCTGGCATGTGACCCGGTTTTTCCCATGCTTCAAGCTGGCTCATCTTCGCCCCACCTCGATAACCAAATTGGAGCGCACCCGAGAGATCGGTCTCGAAGTCGGCCTAAAATATGTCTATCTCGGTAATGTCCCTGGCCACCCTTCCGAGAACACCTACTGCCCGGATTGCGGTCAGCTTCTCATCGAACGGCTGAATTACCAGGTCCTCCAGGATCATCTGGATGGAACCTGCTGCGGTTATTGCGGTCACTCCATAGCGGGCTATTTTTAGAGTTTCGCTCAGGGGCATCTCTCCAGAGGGATGAGGCAACTTGAGGGGATCTATGCCCAGTCTTTCATTTTCTCAGCGAGCCAAAAGCCTTGGGCCTATTTTTTCGGGCGCGGCGGCCGCTGGCTGAACCTCCGCTTGAAAATCCCCTCGGCGATGCGGTTCTTCATCATCTCGAGCGTCCCGCCGGCGATCATCCACCCGCGGGTCCGGCGCACCAGGTACTCGATGGGAAATTCCCGCGAATAGCCGTATCCTCCCAGGATCTGCATGGCTTCATTGGCCACATCAAAACCGGCCTGATTGCAGAACGCCTTGGCGACGGAAATCTCAAGCGCCGACGGCTTTCCATCCACGGCATTCACCACCGCCCGGTACAGCAACAGGCGGGCGGCGTCCAATTTGATCTTCATGTCGGCGAACTTCCATTGAATTCCCTGGAACTCACACAGGGGGCGGTCGAACTGGATGCGCTCCTGAGCATGCTTCACCGCGCGGTCAAAGGCCGCCTGCCCCAGGGCGAGCGAGCGGGTTGCATTGCCCGTCCGCTCGACGTTGAAAACGGGCATCAATTTTCTAAACCCGTCTTCGGCAACAAGAATATTGCCCTTCGGAACCCGGCAGTCATCGAAGTACAACATGCAGTGGGGCTCCCCGGACATGTGCCGCTCCACTTTCCCCAGGGAAAAACCCGGCGCATTCCGCTCCACGAGAACGGCCCCGGAGCTGCCCACGTCCTCCCCGAACCGGACCCAGACGACATAGCAGATGGCGTGGGAAGCGTTGGAATTGAAAATCTTGCTTCCGTTGACGACGACCTCGTCGCCCTCGAGCCGGGCCCGGGTCCGCAAGTCCGTGGCCGCCGAGCCGGCGTTGGGCTCGGACATGCCGACGGTGATGATGCCTTCTCCGCGCAGCAGGGGGGGAAGAAACCGGGATTTCAATTCCTTCGACCCGTGGAGGGAAAGTTCCCGGATGGCGCCGAAGTTGGTCGCCTGGACCACGTCCCCCGTATGGGGGCATACCTGGGAAATCTGCTCCAGCACCAGGACGGCGTCAAAAAGCGTGCCGCCCTGCCCGCCGTCTTCTTCAGCGATGGTGATGCCGGTAAATCCGTTTTCCGCCAAAACCTTGGCGTTCTCCCAGGGATACTCGTCCTTTTCTTCCCAGGTGAAGGCCTTGGGCGCAAATTTATCCTCGGCCAGCCTGCGGGCCGACTCCTGCAGAATGCGCTGTTCTTCGGTCAGCTGAAAATTCATTTCTTTCCTCCTCGATTTCCTCAGTCCTTCCTTTTCCCCCAGGGGGAAGATAAAAAACCTATCCCAAGACCGCCAGGGCGTCTGCGGCCCGGACTCCTTTTCCCTTTTCAAAAACCATAAGCGGGTTGACGTCCAATTCCACAAGTTGGTCCTTCAAATCCACCGCCAGCTGGGAGACCCGGCAGAGAACATCGACCAGGGCTTCTATATCCCCCCGCGGTTTTCCCCGAAACCCCTGCAGCAGGCGGTATCCCCTTACCTCTTCCACCATCTCCTCCGCTTCTTCTTTCAGGATGGGAGCCACTCGCAGGGCCACGTCCCGGAAAAGTTCCACGAAAACTCCTCCGATTCCGAAAAGGACGACGGGGCCAAATTGGGAATCCCGCTTGGTCCCCACAATCACCTCTGTTCCGTCGCCCAGCATTTCCTGGATCAGCACCCCCTGAATCTCAGCTTGGGGATTGTAGGCCTTGGCGTTCTTCATGACTTCGTGGAAAGCGGCCCGCACATCGCCCGGAGAGCGAAGATTCAGGCGCACGGCTCCGGCTTCCGTCTTGTGGAGGATTTGGGGCGACAGGATTTTTAGGACGACGGGAAACCCGAGTCTTTCCGCCATGCTGGCCGCTTCCTCCGCATTTTTCGCCGCGGACTCGCGCACCGTCGGGACCCCGTAAGCCGCCAGGAGGGCTTTGGACTCCCGCTCGTCCAAAGCGCCCCTTTTCGCCGAAAGAAGAAGGCCGAGTTCTTCTTTCAGGGGAAATTTGAGCGGAGAGCGGCCGCGCCGGAGCTCATATCGATCCTGAGATTTTCCCAGCTCGATGAAATGCTTCAGGGCCCGGGCGCAGCCCTCCGGCGTCCGGAAAGTGGGGATTCCTTTCTCCTCCAGAAGACGCAAGGCGACCTGGGCATCGGGGTTCAAAAAGGAGACCAGAGGCTTGGAAGAGGAACGGTCCTGATCGAGGATGGGTTTGACTCCCATCTCCGGGGCGAACTGGCTGGAGGTTCCCACCACGGCAACAACGAAGTCGAAATTCTCGTCCTTCAAGAAGAGATTCAAACTCTGACGGTATCCCCCGCCCACTCCCGACATGGTCACATCCAGGGGGTTGCCAAAGGAAGCAAAAGCGGGCAACCCCTTGGAGGCCTCGGTGAGGGTCTCCGGAGAAGGGCTCGGAAACTCCATTCCCAGGTAAGCGCATTCATCGGCCAGGTGCATGGCCCCGCCCCCTGTCGTGGTCACGACTCCGATCCTTTTTCCCCGGGGTGGCCGGGACCTGGAGAACAAAGATGCCACCTCGATCAAGTCCTCCTGGGCGTACACCCGGGTGATCCCCTTCTGTTTGAAGAGCGCGTCGTAGACGGCATCCGATCCGGTCAGGGCTCCGGTATGGGAAGCCGCGGCCTTGGCTCCGATCTCGGTCCGTCCGATCTTCAGGATGACGATGGGCTTCCTTTTCTCCCGCGCCAGGTCGGCCACCCGCAGGAACTTGGGAACATTGCGGAACTGCTCGAGAAAAACGGCGATCACTTTCGTTCCGGGGTCCTCCAGGAAGTATTCCAGGTAATCGGCCGCTTCCAGGTCCATTTCATTTCCCGTGGAGATGATCGAAGAAAAGCCGATTTTGCGTCCTTCGGCCCGGGTAAGAAACGCGCCGATCATTCCACCGCTCTGGGAGACCAGGCCGATCGAACCGGGGGTCAGGCTGTCCAGTTCCAGGGCGACCACCGGGGTGAGGGCAACTTTCCCGTGGATATTCACGATGCCGCCGGAATTGGGCCCGCAAATCCTCAACCCCTTTTCCTGGGCCAGTTTCTTGACCGTTTCCTGTCTTTTTTTGCCTTCCTGGCCGCTTTCTCCCATGCCGGCGGTATGGATAATGGCGGTCTTCACGCCATGATCGATGCATTCTTTTACCGCATCGATGACCAAGGCTCCGGGAATCTGGATGAAGACCGTCTCCACGGGCTCCGGGATGGTCCGAAGGGAGGGATAGCACTTCAGGTCGCAAAGCTCTCCATACTTGGGGTTGACGGGAAAAATCTTCCCCGGATAGCCGTGCTTGAGCAGGTACTTCAAGGTCCTCCCGGTGAAACGGGAGAAGTCTCCCGAGGCTCCCAGGATGGCAATGGATTTCGGATGGAGCAGGCAATGGATGGCATCTGTGGCTTCGCTCATGTTGTCCCTTTCCTGACAGAATTTTCTCTTCCCGGCGGAACTGTGGGTTGAGTGCTACGGGCGCAGCGAAGGGATCCGGATTTTCATCCGACCATCAAGCTCCCGATGACTTCACTCGCCGCTGCCGTATCCTCCAAGTTTTCCACGACGGAAATCAGGCGGCTTATTTTTTCGCCGGACAGGGGCCGCGCGGAAAACCGCGCACATCCCCGGAGTTTTTCAGCGCATTCTTCCAGCGTCAGGGGGTGATCCGGGCTCCCCTTGAACTTGGTGACCTCCTGGCGATAGGTTTTTCCATCAAGCGTCCGGATTTCCACGACCACCGGCCCTAGGGAGTCCCGGCTTTCGGGCTTCAGGTCCTGGATCACGCGGATCTTCTTCGTGAATTCCATGCGCTTCGGGTCCCGGATCGCCGCTTCCTCGAAATCTTCCAGGAACACCCTTCCTCCGAGAAGCGCCGCGGCCGCGGTGTAGGGAATGCTGAACTGGGCATCCACCTGGGGATCTTCCTGGATGGCAAAGGGCCGGCTCACCAGATCAAAAAATTTCAGCGTAGGAACATGGACCGAAACCTCGGAAATGGAGGCCGGGGAAAGACCGTGAGCCGAAGCCAGATGTAAAGTGGCCTCGATCGAGCCGTGCGTGTAGCGGCAGCAGGGATAGGGCTTGAAGCTCAAGTTCACTCCTTCGAATCTCTTTCCCAGATTCTGCAACAGGACCTCCCGCGAATATCCTCCCTGCCAATAAAGGTTGAAGAACCCGTACCTTCCTTCGAATACCTCCTTGGCACCCGTGATTCCCCGGCGGGCGAGAAAAGCGGACAGGGTCCCTGCCATGGCGGCAAGGGCGGGTTGCATTCTCTTGGCCAGGCTCAAGTCGGCCACCACCTGGCGGTTTCCCCCGGCCTGGCTGTAGGCAATCCCCATGGCATGGCGAAGGCCGTCCGCATCCAGTTCCATGAGTTTTCCGCAGGCCAGCGCCGCGGCAAAGATCCCGCAAGCCGAGGTGCGGACGAAACCCGGCGGATGGAGAGAAAAATCGGAGCCTCGGCTCACCGCCAGCCCCAGGCGGCAGGTTAAATCCACCCCCAGGGCCACCGCGGTGATCAATTTTTTTCCCGAGACGTTACCCAGGGCTTCCGCGCAGGCGAGGGCCGCGGGCAGCACGACGGAATGGGCGTGGACCACCGCACCGTCATGGGTATCGTCGAAATCCCGGGCATGGGCCATAAGGCTGTTGACCAGGGCGGCCTGGGGAGCCGGAATTTTTGCCCCGTAAACCAGGACGGTGGCCTCCTGCTTTCCCCCCCATTGGCTGAAAAGGTCGATGACCGGGGGAACCCCCGGGGCGGTGGACCCGGCCAGCGTTGTCCCCAAGGTATCCAGGATGAAACGTTTGGTCGCCACCAAGGCTTCGGGAGGGATGGCCTCGAAGCGCATCTGTTCGGCGTTGCGGGCAACTTCATAAGCGGCATCCATCATGCGGAACCTTTCTTCTTCGGAGCGATCTCTTTGCGGATCATCCTTTCCCCCTCTTCCCTCAGGGTCTTATCCTTGAGGATGACTCTTGCGGGTAACCCACCGGCCGGTGCCGAGAACCCCTCGCGGGCCAACCATCCCTGGTTTACGATTCTACCCCATGAATAAGATTCCCTGCCAGAGCTTCCCCGGAAGGATGGAAGAAAAAATGTGGGAGACAACCGTCAGGAGAACGGCCACGATGATTGCGGTCACGGTCTTTCGTGTGGGCAGGTAGGTAAAGACAAAACCAAACAGAAAAGCCGATAGCAGGAAACCGAAGACATAGACCATTCCCAGAAGAAGAAAAGTGGACAGGATAAAACCGAAGACCCGCAGGGGGTTTTCCGCCTCCCCGGACCGCTTTTCCTTGGTTACGGGCAGCTCCATCCTGATGAATCGCACCTCGTCCAGTCTCTTCAGGGTCGGAGATTGGGTCAGAAGCAAAAGGATTTTGACGATGGCGAAGATACAGGTCAGGGTCATGAAGAGAAAGGGCACGGCAGCGGCCACAAAACGAAGCTTGGGAAGTTCCGGGTACAAAACAGCCATGAAAACCACCAGGAAAAGACAGAAAGCAAGCCCCAGCTGGTTGTCGGCCATATTCCGGCGGAGTCCTTTCATTCTTTTTTTCTCCTTTAGGTGTTTTCCCCTCTCTGTCTTCCCCGCAGGATCGGAAAGATGACGCTGAGAAAAGTCAAGATGATTAAAAAGATGGATATGGGCGAGAAAAAATAGGAGGTTTTCCCCAAGGAAATTTCCTGGGTCAGGATGAAGTTGTGTTCCACGATATCCCCGAGGATCAGGGGCAGAATCAGGAGGATCGGAGATCCCTTGAGCCTCACGGTGATAACTACCGCCAGGCAGGAGAGCATGAAAGCGATGGCCAGGGTCAGGGAAATCATGAAGACCACATCCATGTGGTCCCGCATCACGAACGGACCCGGCACCACGCCGTGCAGGGTCATGGCGCCCAGGAAGACGGCCATGGTCCCGCTTCCCGGAATTCCCAGGGCCAGGGTGGGGACCAGTTGGCCCACATCCTTGGCGTTGTTGGCCGTCTCCGGCCCGATGACTCCCCGCACGTCCCCCTTGCCGAAATTTTCCGGGTCTTTGGCCATCTGGACGGCCTGCCCGTAAGCCAGGTAATTGGCCACCGTTCCGCCCACCCCGGGAATGGCCCCGATGACAAAGCCCAGCGCCGTGGACCGCAGAATCAGAAGCTTGTTCCGGATCAGGTGGCCCACCGCCTTTCCTC